>NZ_CP119779.1:2701597-3003195 GCF_029338195.1 Haloarcula litorea | reverse complement strand
TCGTTGCTGGAGTTCTCCGAGTCGCCGGCCGCGAACACGTAGCGGTTCCACTCGCTCCAGGGGTAATCCTCCTCTAACACGGCGGCGGCGAGTTCGTACGCGCTGGAGATGCGGGTCCCGCCGCCCGAGCGGATGCCGAAGAACTCGTCGCGGTCGACCTCCCAGGCGTCGGCGTCGTGGGCGATGTAGACGAACTCCGCGTTGTCGTACTTGCCCTGGAGGTACCAGTCCAGCGGCGTGAACGTCCGCTCGACGAGTTCCCGCTTCTTCTGTCGCATCGACCCCGAGACGTCGCGGATGTTCACGACGACGACGTTCTTCTCGCGCTCCTCGACGATCTCCGGGTAGCGGTAGCGCTCGTCCTCCCGACGGAAGGGGATCTCGTCGACGCCGTCCCGGCGGATGCGCGTGGGCGTGTCGACCTGCTCGACGTTGGCCTCCATCTCCTCGACGCTCGCCCACGTCGTCTTCTCCTCGTCCGGGACGTCCTCGTAGGCGTCGGCGATCCACGATTTCGAGACGGGGATGTTCTGCTCGCGGGCCCACTCGAAGACCGTCGCCGGTCCCCAGCCGTCGATCTTCAGGGCCTCGCGGACGTAGTCCTCGTCGAAGTCCATCGCGAGCTTGCGCTTCAGCCCCTTCTTGAACAGGCGCTCGAAGTCCAGCGTCGAGGACGGCCCCGTCCGGGTGATGTCGGTGAAGTCCCCCTCGGTCTCCTCGACGACCTTCTTGCCCTTCGGATCGAGGTCCAGCCCGAGCTGCTCGTCGAGTTCCTCGGCGAACTCCTCGGGGTCCATCTCGTAGTACTCGTGTTCGCCGCCCTCCTCGCCGGGCTCGCCGTCCTCGTCGCCGTCACCGTCGCCGGGCTGGGGCTGAGGCTGGCCGACCGGATCGCCGGGCTCGGCTCCTTCCCCCTGTCCGACGCCGCCCTGGTCGCGCTGGTCGTAGGCGAACTCCGGGAGGTCGACGATCTTGATCGGGACCCGGACCTCGTCGTCCCGGGACTGACCCAGATCGCCGTACTGGATGAACTCGGCGAGGTCCTGCCGGCGCTCCTCGCCAACTTCGCGGTACCGTTCGAGGTCGTCTCTCAGTCCCATCGGTAACTCACCTGGCTCATGACGTGGCGGCTGGTCAGTTCCGCCGCGGCCTCGCTGTAACCGTGCATCTCGACCATGTTCTCGATCGTCTTCTCCTTCAGCCGGGCCGTCTCCGTGTTCGACGGCGGTTCGTCCCACTGCCGGGGGTCGAAGTCCTCGTAGGTCCGTTCGACGTCGTCCCAGTCGTGGCTGCCCAGCACGGTCTTGATCACCGGGATCTCCTTGGGCGCGACGTCGCCGACCCGGAACTCCTCGTCGCGGCGCTGCCACGCGTGGCGGTTCAGCGCCGTGATGATCTTGTCGGTGCGGAACTCCTCGACGGCGTCGTCCGGGTCGTCGCCCGCGTAGTTGCTCTCGTCGAAGCGGCCGAGGTGCTCGATCTCGAACACCTTCATCTTCAGCGGGTCCGGGTCGACCAGTTCGCCGCGGGGGTTCTCGATCTGCTCGTCGGCGGCCCACGCGTAGACGTGCTCGATGTACTCCTCGACGGTGTCCTCGTCGACGCGCTTGTCCCGCATCATCGCGTCGAGCACGTCCTGCTCCTGCTCGCCGAAGACGTGGTTCTTGACCGGGACGACCCGCTCCTCGTACTCGCTGGCCTCCGTCGTCGAGAAGACCGGCGCGTCGATCATCCCCTCTGCGACGGCGTTGAGCACGTCGCGGGGCATGATGACGTGCTCGACGGGCAGGTCGGGGTGGTGGCGGTCCCGCTCCTCGTGGAGGAGGTCGGCGACCACGTCACGGACGTAGGTGACGGGGATGCCGTGGTCGCCGTCGTGTTCGGTGGTCTCGAGGTCGTAGTCCTCGATGTCGACCCGCTCGTCGCCCTCCATCAGGTAGCCCCGGTCGAACAGCAGCGCCTTGTCGACGAGGTCCAGCCCGTTGGGCAGCGAGGCGGCGTCCAGCCGCGAGACGACGGCGTACAGCGCCGCCGCCTCGACCGTGTGGGGCGCGAGTTCCTTCTCCGTCACGGACGCCTGTTCGTCGCGGACGGAGACGGTCAGTGGCTCCTGGATCCGCTCCTCCAGCTCCTCCCACGAGTCGGGGTCCCAGACCGTGGTCTCGTTGGTCAGCTCCCGGCGCAACAGCTGGGCCTCCAGCGAGAGGTTCGTCAGGTAGGTGAACTCGTGTTTGTCCAGCCGGCGCTTCAGCGCCTTCAGCGGGTCCTGGCCCTCCCGGTCGGCGTGCTGATTGAGCTGGGCCTCCAGGTCCGGGTTCGAGATGATGACCATCTGGGTGTCGACGTCCATCCCGATGCCCTTGTCCAGCTTCACGCGTCCCTCGTCGGGGACGTTCAGCAGCTTCTGGAGCAGGTCGGCGTGCTGGGCGGCGTCCTCGACGACGGTCAACAGCCCGTTGCCCTGCGAGAGGACGCCGTCGTAAGAGAACGCCTGCGGGTTCTTCCGACCCCGGGAGTCCAGTTCCCGGAGCATCCCGTGCATCCAGGAGCCGACCAGCCGCTCCTTCGGCGTCCCCTCGTCCTCGGAGTGGAGGACGCCGATGCCCTGGCCCACGTCGACGACGAAGTTCTTCACCCGGAGGTGGCCGGGGTCGGTCACCGCCGAGAACAGGTCCTCGACGCCCTGTCGGCGGTACTGCTCCTCCAGGTAGTCGTAGGCCTCCCGGGAGAACGGATCGAGCTCGCCCTCGACCCGGATCTCGGCGTGGTCGTCGAGCCGTGCGTTGAGTTCGGTCAGCAGCTCCCGGCGCACGTCCTGCGGGAACACCGTCAGGGGATGGACCTGGACCGGGCTGGCGTACCAGTCGTCCTCGTCCTCGATCGGCGTGTCGCCGTACGTCAACGCGCTGTCGGCATCGCCAGCGCCCGCGACGTTCCACTCGACGGTGTACCGGCGGCCCTCGGGCGTCTTGGAGTACTCGCGGAGCCCGTTGATGAGGCAGCGCTTGAGCTCGGACTTGCCGGTCGCCGTCGGCCCCTCCAGCCAGACGATCTTCTCGTCTTTCCCGCGGCCGGCGGCGATCGACCGGAGGTCGTCGACGAAGGCGTTCAGAACCTCCGTGTTGCCGAGGATGGCGTGTTCGCCGTCGTTGTGCGGGTCGTCGAAGAAGCGGTAGCGCTGGCGCTCCTCGCCCTCCTCGATGACGGTCCGGGTGCCCGCCGTCTCGATGGCGGCCAGCAGGTACTTCGAGGCGTGGGCGGCTATCTCGGGCGTCTCCAGCACCGTGTCGACGTACTCCGCGAGGCTCATCGGGGCCTCGTAGGTCGCGTCCAGCGACTCGTCCGCCCGGTCGATGTACTCCTCGCCCGTCATCAGTCTTCCATCTCGCTCTTGGCGACCTCCGCGCCGGCGAACTCGAGCACTTCCTTGGCCCCCTCCTCGGAGTAGCCCTGCTCGATCAGGGCGTCGATCCACTGGTTTCGCTCGTCGTCGTCCAGCTCGCCCGAGGACACCAGCGCCGAGAAGTTGATGTTGTGTTTCTTGTCCTCCCAGAGCTTCCGCTCCAGGGCCCGGCGCAGCCGGTCGTTGTCCTGGGGGTTGAACGTGTCGCCCTCGCGGGCACGCCGGGAGACCCAGTTCGAGACCTCCTGGCGGAAGTCGTCTTTCCGGTCCTCGGGGAGGTCGAGCTTCTCCTCGACCGAGCGGAGGAACTGCTCGTCGGGCTCCTGCTCGCGGCCGGTGAGCTCGTCTTCGACGGTGTCGTCGTCGATGTAGGCCATCACGTGGTCCATGTACTTCTCGCCCTGGCGCTGGATCTCGTCCATGTCGTAGGCCAGCGCGTGGCGCACGTCCTCGATGGCCCGCTGCTTGTACTCCTCGCGGACCAGTTCGAGGAAGCGGTAGTACTCGTCGAACGACTCCGCGTCGATGGAGCCGTGGTTCTCCAGATTGCCTTCCAGGTGGTTGAACGTCGTCAGCGGCGAGAGGAACTGCCGGTCGCGGTGCATCGAGTCCATGATCGTCTCGGCGATCTCGTCGCCGATGAACCGCGGGGAGACCCCCTCCATCCCCTCGCCGATCTCGGCCGTCTCCGCGGCCTCGTCGCGGAGCTTCTTGACGTCTACGTCGTCAGCCTCGTCGATCTCGCCGTTGTAGGCCTTTGCCTTCTGGACGAGGTCGATCGACTTCTCGTCGGGCTCCTCGATGCGGGTCAGGACGCCGAACAGTCCGGCCATCTCCAGCGTGTGGGGCTCGACGTGGATGTCCGGCAGGTCGGCGTTGCGCAGCATCTTCTCGTAGATGTGGGCCTCCTCCTCGTACTGGAGGACGTACGGGAAGTCGATGCGCTTGGTCCGGTCGTTGAACGCCTCCATCTTCTCGTCGCCCTTCTTGTCCCGGTACTCCGGCATGTTCGTCCGGCCGACGATGACCTGGTCGATGTCGATCCGGGGGTTGTTCTTGGGCTTGATCGTCTGCTCCTGGGAGGCGTGCAGGAAGTCGTAGAGGAACTCCCGCTGGAGCTTCAGCAGCTCCTCGCCGGAGAAGATGCCGCGGTTGGCGTTACAGAACGCCCCGGAGTAGTCGAACGCCCGCGGGTCGCTCTCGCCGTAGACGGCGATCTTCGAGTAGTTGACGTCGCCCGTCAGCTCGGTCTCGTCCTGGTTCTTCTTGTCCTTGGGTTCGAAGGTCTCGATCCCCTGGCGCTGGTTCTCGTCGGCGACGAACCGCATCACCTCGACGTGGTTCTCCAGCACCGCCTGCAGGTCGTCGTCGTAGTGGGCCAGCAGCTGGTCCATGTAGAACTCGCTGGCCGGATCGAGGTCCTGCTCGTTGCGGATGGTGTAGGGGGCGTCCAGTTCCTCGTTGACGTCCTCGATGACCCGGTCGCGCTGGTCCTGGGGGAGCAACACGATCGGGTCCTGGTTCATCGGCGACCGGACCACGTCGTCCGCGGGGTCCTGGTCGCCGATGACGTCACAGAGGTTCGTCCAGCGGAAGGTGTACATCCGCCCCTCGTCCCGCCGGGTGTAGTCCTCGAAGTAGGTCCGGACCTGCCGGTCGAAGTCGGACTTCCCCGAGCCGACCGGCCCCAGCAGGAGCTTGATGCGTTTCTCGGGTCCGAGGCCGCGAGCGCCCGACTTGACCTTGTTGACGAACTCGTGGATCGCCTCGTGGACCTCCCGGCCGTAGAAGGTGTTCTCCCCGTCCTGTAACGGGTCCTCGCTGGCGATCTTGTACTCGACGACGCCGGCGTCCTCGTCGTACTCCGTCCCGTAGTAGTCGAACATGTCCGCGACCCGCTGGTGGGCGTTACGGGCGACGCGTGGCTCCTCGTACAGTCGGTCGAGGTACCAGTCGAAGCTCCGGGTCGTCCGGAGGTCCGCGGGGATGGTGTCTTGGTACTCCTTGCTCAGCGCTTCGAGTGTCTCCTTGTTCTTGCTCATGCTATCTCGGTGAGTTGTCCACGCGATCGACGTGTCGCGAACCGCGCGTCGGACCCAGTCCGCCGGCTCCCGTCACAGTCGCTCCGTGTACGCCTGCGGGCGGCCGCGGGACCCGCCGAAGCGGGCCGGTCGTCGTCACATACCATGTCTCTCGGGCGGGTGCTACGGGGACTCCCCCCACCCTGTTGGTAACGGGTGACAGTGCGTGACTGTTTCCGATACTATTTATTAGTTGAGTGCTTCACCAATATGAATCTTGTTCCGACAGGCATATACCACCGGCTCTTCGCACCCCGATCTGGTGAGCGAACACGGACACGGCGAGGCGTAGGTGTGTCAGCACGCGGCACGGCAGTTGCTGTCCATTTATATACGGCCGCCGAGCGCGGCGCGTGTCGGTGGAGTATTGGCCCGGGAGTTCCGACGGGCGGGTATGGAGCTCGACGGCCTCGTCGACGACTGGGACGTGTGGTCGGAGAGCGAGGACAAGCTCGTCCTCGTCTACCGCCCCGACGTGTTCGACAGCGAGCAGTTCCCGGCACCCTGCCTCCCGACGATCTACCTCACCCGGGGGAAGCGGACGCGCCGACCGGGCGCAGAGCGGCTCGGCGAGGACTGGTACGTGACGCTGTCCGTCGAGCCCGAGGTGACGCGGGACGCGGAGACCTACGGCGACCGTGCGGCCGCTGTCCGGGGTGCGGTCGACCTCGCCAACGCCTTCGCCGCGGGCGAGGTCGACTACCGCTCGCTGTACCAGGTGCCCCGCGAGGCGTACCTCGACGAACTGGACCGGCTGACCGGGCGAGCCTGAGCCTTTTCATCCCGCCCCGCCCTACGGTCGTCTATGACCACCGTCACCCTCGTCGGCACCCGCCTCGCGGAGGTGGGCGAGGAGTTCGTCTACAACGGGGAGGCAAGCGGCTGTGCCGGCTGCCCCTACCGCGACCAGTGTCTCAACCTGACCGAAGGCCGGCGCTACCGCGTCACGAGCGTCCGCGAGAGCGGGCAGACCCTCGACTGCGCGATGCACGACAGCGGGGTCCGGGCTGTCGAGGTCGAACCGGCCCCGGTCCGCGCCAACGTCCCGACGAAAGGTGCCTACGCGGGCAGCAAGACGTCGCTCGCCGGCCCCTGTCCCCACACCGAGTGCCCGAGCCACCCCTACTGCGAACCCAAGGGCGCGGAGTTCGGCGAGGAGTACCGCATCGAGCGCATCGTCGGCGACCCGCCACACGACTACTGTTTCCTCGACCGCGACCTGACGCTCGTCGAGTTCGAGGCCCCCGACGAGTCGTGAGCGACGCGGCACCGCCGTTCGGCCGCACGTACCCGACTGACGCCGACACCGTGTCGAGTCCGCCGGCCGGCAAGGTCGTCCGATTCCGCGAGCGACCGGACGATCCGGAGACCGACCCTCTCGTCTTCGAGATGTGGCTGGCCGCCGAGGGATCACACGGGCCGATGCTACACGTCCACCCGGAGCAGACCGAACGACTCGCCGTCGCGTCGGGGGTACTGGGTGTGGTCCACGAGGGGACCCGGCGGACCCTCACGGACGGCGAGGAGGCCGTGATTCCCCCCGGTGAGCGACACCGCTTCTGGAACGCCGGCGAGTCGGTTCTCCACCTCCGGGGGTCCGTGACGCCGGGGCTCCGAACGGAACAGTTTATGCGCGTCACGTACGGGCTCGCCAGGGACGGGGCCCCCGTCACGCCCTCGGGGATGCCGCTGAACGCGCTCCGGCTGGCCGTGTTGCTCGACGAGTACGACGACATGCTACTCCTCGCGTCCCTTCCCCTGTGGCTCCAGCTGGCGGGCATCCGGCTGACGGCCGTCCTCGGCCGGGCCGTCGGCTACCGGAACGACTACCCGGAGTACCGATAGCGCGACGACGGCCGCCACCACGCTCGCGACGGCAGCCCCTACTCCAGCACGCCGATCCGGTCGGCGGTGTAGCCGAACACGTCCTCGTACCCCTCGGCCGACAGCAGGATCGGGTGGAAGTCCGTCTCGGCGAAGATCCGCTCCCCGTCGGCCGCCGCGATGGGGTCGCCCGCCTCCAGCGCCTGGAAGTTCCGGGCGTACACCTCGTACTCGTCGGCCGCGGCCTTCGGGATGGGGTCGCCGAGCCGGAACACCGGGAGCGACGACGACCGCTCCGCCGGCGGGTCGTCGGTGACGCCGGTGACGGCGAGGAACTCGCGGATCACGCGCTCGGCGTTCGCCGCCGCCTCCGGCGATCCCTGGTAGCCACACTCGACCTCGACGGTCGACGGGACGGCGCTGAAGATGCGCCCCTCGTTGGCCCCCTTCGTGACCACGACGGCGTCGACGGAGAGGTGCGGGCAGACGTCCCGGACCAGCGGCGTCACCTCGTCGACGAGGGCGAACAGCCCGTCGTAGGACTGCGTCGAGTGCAGCGCCAGCACGGTACAGCCAGCGAGTTCGGCGGCGAGGTCGGCCGCCAGCCGCTCCTCGTGGGCCTCGCCGTTCGCGTCGCCGGGGAACACGCGGTTGAGGTCGGCGTCGACGTAGCGCTCGCCGGCCGCCAGTGCCGCCTCGTTGGCGACGACGAACTTGACCGGCCGCCCGACATCGGGCGGGTCCGCGAGGACGGCCTCGATACCGTCGCGGCCACACGGCTCGTCGCCGTGGATCGCGCCGACGACGGCCACCTCCGGCTCTCCGTCACCCAGTTGCTCGACTCGCATCTACCAGAGCTTGCGTATTCGTGGGTAAGAACGGTTTTGATTCGGCGACGGTCGTCAGTCCAACTCCTCGGCGAACGCGAAGTCCGCCTCCTCGGCGGTCGGGTAGCCGCCGTCGAGTCGGATCTGCCACCCCTCCAGCGCCGTCGGGTCCTCCAGCGCGTTGTCGACCCTCGTGCGCACGTCCAGGAGGTCCACGCCGTAGTAGTCGTTGGGCACGCCCTGGAAGTACTGCAGCGAGGTCCGGAACAGCGACCGCATCCCCTCGTCGTCCTCGAAGTCGAAGTGCTTGTACGCGCCGGCGGCCACCTGGACCATCCCGTGGAGGAACTTGCTCTCGGTGGAGCCGCGGCCGTAGTTGTACCACTCGTCCTCGAAGCAGTCGTGTGACTCGTGGAAGGCCCCGCTGTTGTACAGTCGGACGCCGTGGACGACGGCCCGCCGCAGCGTGGCGTGCTCCCACTGGCCGTCTGCCCGCCACCCGGTCGGGTCCCCCGGTGGGGCCTCGACGGAGGCGTCCCGCGTGTGCTCGTCCATAGGGACCGTTCGGCCCGCCGGGGGGTCAATCCACCGGTCCCTACAGCTCCTTTCCGCACTCCGGACAGACGGCGTCCGTCGCGTCCGTCGCGTGCCGGCAGCGCGGACACACCACCTCGTCGTCACCGAGCGACGCGGTGTCGTGGTACTCGGCCCCGTCACGGACGGCGTAGACGCCGATGGCGGCGGCGAACAGCACGAGCAGTCCCGCGATGAGCGGCATCGCACCCCCGAACTGCAGGACCGCAACGACGATGGACATAGCCGTAGGTCGGCACCCGTCGGCAAAGGCGTTCCCCCGGGCGGTTCCGTACGACCTAAGTACCGAAGCCTCCTCGGTACGGCCTGCGAGCACGCGTGCGAGGGTAGCCAAGCCTGGAAACGGCGGCGGACTCAAGATCCGCTCCCGTAGGGGTCCAGGGGTTCGAATCCCCTCCCTCGCACTGTGGACCCGAGCGGTCCCTCGCAACAGTGCGGAAGTCCGCGTGGAGCGGCCTTCCCTCGCAAACTTCTACCGACGAATTGTTCTGACAGATATCTCTCGACGGCGGACTCAAGATCCGCTCCCGGAGGGTCCTCGTGAGCGAAGCGAACGAGGGCTCGGAAGGCGAGCGGAGCGAGCCTTCCGGTGGTCCAGGGGTTCGAATCCCCTCCCTCGCACTGTGGACCCGAGCGGTCCCTCGTAAACAGTGCGGAAGTCCGCGAATAGCGAGGTCGACGCCCATCGACCTCGAAAACGAACGGCGCGCGAGCGCCGTGCGTGGAGCGGCCTTCCCTCGCAAACTCCTACCGACGGACGCCGAACAGCCGCGGCGCTCAGTCGTCCGCCTCGGCCGTCTCGGATCGGGGCACGGTCACGTCGGTGAGCTGTGCCTCGATCTCCTCGCGGCGGGCCTCGAACTCGCCGGGGAGGACCAGCCGCTCGCCGAGTTCGTCGAGCTGCTCGTCGCTGTCGTACCCCGGCCCGTTGGTGGCGAGTTCGAACAGGACGCCGCCGAACTCCCGGAAGTAGACCGAGCGGAACCAGTGGCGGTCGATCTGCTGGGTGGGGCGCAGGCCGGCCGACTGGACGGCCTGTCGCATCGCCGCCTGGGCCTCGTCGGTCGGCGTCTGGAAGGCGACGTGGTGGACCGTGCCGTGGCCCTGTCGGCCGCCCTCGACGGTGGGGAGGACGTCGACGTACTTGCCGACGGGACCCGGGGCCCCGAACCGGGTCCGCTCGTCGCCGGGAGTGTCGCCCGGCGACTGCTCGGTACCGACTCGTTCGAGGCCCATCGTCTCCAGGAGGTCCTCGGTCGGTTCGGGGTCGGCGAGCCACAGCGTCACGGAGTGGAACCCGCGGATGGCGTGTTCCGCGGGGACGAACTCCGTCCAGGGGACGGTCGGGTCGTCGTCGGGGATCTCGCTCTCGACCAGTTCGACGGGGAGGCCGTCGGGGTCCCGGAACGGCAGGACGGTCTCGCCGAACCGCTCGATCCGGTCGTCGTAGTCGACCCCGTGGTCGTCGAAGCGGTCCGTCCAGTAGTCGAGGCTCCCCTCGGGGACCCGGAAGGCCGTCCGGGAGACCTGCCCGGAGCCGACCTTCCCGCGGGACATTCCCTCCCACGGGAAGAAGGTCATACTGGTCCCGGGTGTCCCCTCCGCGTCGGCGAAGAAGAAGTGGTACGTCCCGGGGTCGTCCTGATTGACCGAGCGCTTGACCAGCCGGAGGCCCAGGGTCTCGACCCAGAAGTCGAGGTTCTGCTGCGGGTCGCCGGCGATGCAGGTGACGTGGTGGATACCGGGTGTGGGTTCGTGGTCGGTCATCACGGACGACTACGCGCCGGAGCTACTTCACTCCGTGCTGACACCGATGTCACCGGGTCGGCCGCTCGCCGCCGTCAGTCGCCGTGTAGAAATTTCCTCACATTTCGGAGGAAACAGCGGTTCTATGGCCTATGCGTACATTTATATCGGAGCGATAGATAATGACACACATGGCGACCGAGCAATCAGAGGGTGCTGGGGTCCGTGTGCCGCCGCTGGAGAACACCGCGTTCTTCTCCATCGAGTCGGACGACGAGTACGTCCGTATCGAGCAGTCCCTGGGGAATCAGGTACTGTACACCCCCGAAGAGGCACGGGACATCGCCGACGCCATCCTCGACGCCGTCGAGGAGGCGACCGACCAACCGTAGTTCTGCGCCGCAGTCCGAGGTGGTAAGAGGGCGGGGCGAGGAACCCGGTGTATGACCGATGAACACCACCGGGCCGCCCTCGCCGAGCGCGCCGCGAGAGCGGGCGGGGGAGTCGCACGACAGCACTTCCGCAGCGACGTCGACGTCGAGACCAAGGCCGACAAGAACGACCTCGTGACCGAGGCCGACAGGGACGCACAGCGGCAGGTCGTCTCGACGATCCGGGCGGAGTTTCCCGACGACGCGTTCGTCCTCGAGGAGGACGCCGACACCCTTCGAGGACCGGAGACGGGGGACAGCGACCCGTCGGTCGTCGACGCGGTGCCGGACCACGGGCCCGCGTGGGTTGTCGATCCCATCGACGGCACCTCGAACTACGTCCGGGGCATCAGGTCGTGGGCGACCGCCGTCACCGCGCTACAGGACGGCGAGCCGGTCGGCTCGGCGACGTACGTCCCGGCCGCCGGCGACCTCTACGCCGCCGGCCCGGAGAGCGCGACCCGCGACGGGAGCGAACTCCGGGTCAGCGATCGGACCGACCCCGAGACGTTCGCCGTCGCGCCCGTCGGCAAGTGGTTCCGCGACCAGAGCGCGGAGTTCGGCCGCCTCAACGACCGCATCACCGAGCGATTCGGCGACGTCCGCCGCTTCGGGAGCTTCCAGCTGACGCTGGCGCTGATCGCCGACGGCGGCCTCGACGCGGGGATCTGTACGAACCCGATGGACCCGTGGGACACGATCGCCGGCGTCCACCTCGTCCGCGCCGCCGGCGGGACCGTCACGTCCCTCGACGGCGACCGCTGGCACCACGACGACGACAGTCTCGTCGCCTCCAACGGCGGGGCCCACGACGAGCTGCTGGCAGCCGCACGCGACGCGGTCGACCGCGACGCGACCGAGTGAGGCGGGCGCTCGCCCGCCGCCGCCGCACTCACGCACGCGACCGGAACGCTGAAACCGTCGCCCGCCGGTCTTGCGGCTATGAACGCGTTCGAGCGGGCGGTCGACGAGTACGGAGCCGGTCGGCTCTGGGTCGCCTCCTTCGTCGGGGTCCTCCTCGCGGGCTGGGCGGCCGTCCTGGCCGTGCCCCGGCTCGCCTGGGATCGGTTCCTCTGGCACTACTTCTGGGGACCGGTGTTCGCCGACGCGAAGTCCGCGAGCTGCGCGGTGATGACGGACAGCGGCCCCGAGCCGCTCTACGAGGGCTGTGCCGCGGCCGTCGAGCGCGGCGCGATCGTCGCCGAACCCGGCTACACCATCGTCTCGGAGGTCGGCTATATGCTCATCCTGGTCTACATGCTGGTGGGCGTCTACATCCTGCTGGACGAACTCGAGATCGCAGACGATCCGGAGCTCTACTACGCCTTCGTCCCGTTCATGCTGCTCGGCGGCGCGCTCCGGGTCGTCGAGGACGCGACGGACCGGGCTATCGACGCCGGCACGACGCCGCTGGTCGAGTACCCGCTGAGCTCGCTCATCATCAGCCCCGTCATCTACGGGACCGTCTTCCTCCTGACGCTGGGGACGCTCGTCGCCTGCCTCCGCCTGGACCGCGAGGGCGTGGTCGACAGCTACTACCGGACGACGGCCGGTATCGGGAGCGCGCTCGTCCTCGGAACGCTCGCGTACCTCACGTTCGTCGCCACGACGACGGCGTACTCGACGCTGTACCCGTCGGTGCTCGTCACCACTGTGGTTCTCGCGTCCGTGCTCTCCTACGGGCTCTACCGGGCCTTCGAGGCGTACGCCCCCGAGGTCAACGACGGGACCGGCTACATCGGCCTGCTGGTCATCTGGGGCCACGCCATCGACGGCGTCGCCAACGTCGTCCTCGCCGACTGGCTCGACCTGCTGGGCGTCCCGCTCCAGTACTACCCCAAACACCCAGCCAACGCCTTCATCATCGCGGTGACGGAGAGCCTCCAACCGGCGGGGATCAGCGCGGCTGTCGGGACCTCCTGGCCGTTCCTCTTCGTGAAGCTCGTCGTCGCCTCGCTGGTCGTCTGGTTGTTCAACGGGAAGTTCATCGAGGAGAGTCCGCGCTACGCGTTGCTCCTGCTGGTCGCGGTCACGGCGGTCGGCCTCGGTCCCGGGACCCGCGATATGCTCCGGGCGACGTTCGGGATCTGAGCCGCCCGCACTCAGGGGAAGGGGTGGTGAGGCCGGTCGAGACGCGCCTCGTACCCGAGGTCCGCGGGCACTCGCCGCGCTCGCTCCCCGAAGTAGGCGTCGCCGAAGAACAGCGGCTGCGCGGTCGGACAGCAGACCCGGACCGCCTCGAACCCCATCTGTTCGAGGTCACGGGTCGTGAGCCGCGTCGCGTACGGTGACAACCCCGCCTCGACGGCGCGGTCGACGAGCGCCGACAGCGCTGCCGCCCCCTCGGGGACCGAGTCGGGTCCGACGCTCGACAGCGGGACCGTGGTCTCTGGCTCGGTCAGGGCCGTCGCCGGACCGGGCTCCCGGGCGTAGCGGCCGATCGCCCCGTCGGCCTCGGCCGCCTCCTCCCGCCCCATCCCGCGCAGTTCCATCCAGTTCTGGAGGGCCTCTTCGAGCGCGCCGACGGCCGCCGCCTCGGGGTCGAGGTCGGCCGCCGACCCGAGCGCGAACCGCGGCCACTCGTCGCGTTCGAGGGCGACGGCCACGACCGGCACGTCCACGTCCTGTGTCAGTAACAGCGTCGTCACGTCGAGGTCCTCCGACCGGGCGCGCCGCCGGAGCGTGTCGAACCGCTCGCTGTCCTCGACGGCGATCCCGAGCGGATCGACCGTCGAGTACCACGACAGCATCGCGGCGTCCCGCTCGATCACCTCCGTCAGCCCGGACAGCAGGGCCTCGCGTTCGGTGCTCCCGAGCCCCAGCCCCGTCGTCACAGGGGGTCTGACGGCTCGCTCGGGCGGCGGATAGAGGATCACCGAGGCTGGGAGCCACCGCTGCTCGCCCTTCTCCAGTCGTTCCGCCGGAGCCCAGTGGAGTGGCTCGCCCGCGTCGGCGGCCCCGTCCGGCGCGACGAACGCCGAGGGTGAGACCGCACCGTCGACGTCGTCGGCCGTCCCTCGCCGCAGGTCGGCCGTCCGGTAGACGCCGGCGGCGTACCGCTCGTAGCTCTCCCCGAGCGCCTTCATAAACGCGGTGTCCCAGTCGACGGCGACGCCGGCAGCCTGCGGGGACGCCGTCGCGTCGCTGAACCCGCCGGTGTCCGACAGCGACGCGAGGTAGTACGGAGCCGGGAACGACTCCGCCTCGCCGACCTCGCCGACGACCCCGACCCGCTCGTCGAGGCCGCCCTCCGCACGCGCCAGCGCGTCCGCTTCGTGATCGGCCGCCCGTCCCTGGAGTCGCCAGCCGCGTCCGCCGTCGTCGCAGTCACACCCCGGGACCGGCAGGACGCGGCGCTCGGTGTAGGGCAGTTCGACGACGCTGCCGGCGAGCGCCCCCTCGCCCGTGAGCGCCTGCTCGATCCGCCGGCCCGCGACCGCACCGGCGAACCGCCGTGTCCCGGCGTCGGGCGTCTCGGGTCGGTTCGCCGTCTCGTCGACGTTCGCTCGGACCCGCGTTCGGAGACAGTCGTAGCAGGCCGTCCCCGGCGCGAACCCCGCGACGGCCGCCTCGGTGACCGGGACGCCCCCGACTCCGCCGAGTTCGACCGCGACCCACGGCGTGGCCGTCGCCGCCGCTCTGCGGTCGGCTCTCCGGAACACCTCGGACCCCGTCCCGTCGACGACGACGCTCAGGTCCGGCCGGTCGTCCGGCAGCGGCTCGCCCCGCTCGACTGTCTCTGCCGACGTCTCCGCGAGCGCGGCCCGCACGGCGTCGGCGGCCGGCCCGGTCCCCACGAGTTCGACTGTCGTCATACGTCGGCGGACGCGTGGCGCGGTGAAAAACCCCCCGCGGTCGGCCTCGCTACGCCGCCAGCAGGCTCTGTGCGACCGTCGCCAGTTCGTCGGTCTCCGCGCCTTCGAGGCGCTCGTCGCCGAGCTTCAGCCGCAGCCGCGGGCGACCCACGTCGATGGGCACCTTCTCCGTGTCGATGAGACCCATGTCTTCGAGCTTCGTCTTCGTCCGGGAGAACGTCGCCTTGCTCGCGAGGCCGACGTCCTCGCCCCACTTGCTGATGTCGTAGAGGAGTTCGCCGTTCTTCGCGGCCACCAGCAGGCTGATCGTCACCTCGTCGAGGCCGTCGCCGTCGCCGCGGGCGGTCGCCAGCGACCCGAGCACGTCGTCGAAGTCCTCGGCCGTCTCCTCGCCGATGTCCTCTGCAAGCGTCGACCGCACCCGGGAGATGGCCGGCGTGCGGAGGCTGTAGGCGTCCGCGCTCTCCCACGTCGTCCCGTAGTAGGCCTTCGCGTCGTCGACGAAGTCCCCGTCGTCGCTGCTCAGTCCCCCGACGGCGTCGCCGACCGAGACCAGCGAGTACACCGAGTCGTCGGTCACGACCAGCGAGTGGTTCGGCACGTCCCCGAGGACCCGCATCTGGAGGACGCCGCCCTCGACGAGGTCTGCCGCCGTACTCGCGACGAGGAAGTCGTCCATCACGTCCTTCAGCGCGCGTTCGTCGGCGAGCAGCCGGACGTCGGGTCGGTCGTCTTCGGCGTCGAGCGTCGTGACGAGTTCGGCGATCGTCGCCCGCGCCGGGTTGACGACGTACACCGTGTCGTCGGCCGTCTCGAACACCGTCGACAGGACGCCCCCGACGTCGTCCTGCAGCAGAGTGGCACTCATTGTTCTATGTCGTCCGTTGTGTCTTGAGACATTTATTTTCATCGGCCGTCTCGGGTTGAATTCTTGAACCGATCGGTCACACCCACTCGAACACGACGGGAAAATAGGTGGCAAGCAGCTCGATACGAGTGACCACCGGATCGCCGTCGACCGACCGCGGGTTACGGCCGGCCGTCGAGCCGGGAGACGAGGTCGTCGGACCAGTGAAACTCCCCGTCGTAGATGACCGGGACCGAGACCGAGCCGAGGGCCTCGACGGCCGCCTCGCGGGAGACCGACAGCTCCCGCCGGCGGCCGTTCAGCGCGACCTCGCCCTCGAACGGGAGCCGGTGTCGCTCTCCGGCCTCCGGCGTCACCGCCTCGCAGGCGATGTCGAACCCGTCGGCCGTCTCCCGGACCCAGACGACAGTCGGCTCCGCCGGGCTGGGCAACAACGCGTAGGTCCCGTCACCGACGACGGCGTAGTCTTTCCCCATCACGATTCGCCGCCGGGCGAGCTGGAGGGCGCGCTGGATGCTGAACCCCGCGCTCAACAGCCGGGCGAAGGCCGTCCCCACCGTCGCGGCGTGGCGGTCCAGCACGTCGGCGAACGTCACCGCACCGGCGACCGATCCCCGCTCGACGAGGCCCAGCCCAACCTCGTAGGAGCCACAGGCGTTGAGGAAGAACGTCCGCGTGCGGGACCGCGAGAGCTGCGCTGCCGCGAGCCCGCCGTCCGGACAGCGGAGCCCGTCGTCGTCACAGTGGCCGATGAAGTGGACGAAGTCGGTGTCGGCCTCGAACGTGGCGGCCAGTTCCGCCGTCGTCAGCCGCTCGGCGACGTCGACGTCGAGCGGGAGCGACGCGGACTGGTAGATGTCGCTCACGTCGCCGTGTTCGTCGCTCATCGACGAGTCGTTGAGGACGACAGACACCTGCAGGTGTTCGGCGTCCCGGCCGTCGTACCGGTACTGGTTCTCGTAGGCCGTCGGCATCGTCTTGTACGCGTCGACCGGAGTGCCCGGTGCCAGCCACGCGCTGACCCGGCCGTTCCCGACCTCGGGCTCCACCCTCGTCGAGGCCGGCGCGCTCCCCCGGGTGGGGAAGGCGTCGGTCAGCGTCCGGTCGAGGAGGTCGGCGTGGTCGAGTTCGACCCCGTCGGAGCGGTAGACCAGGCTGAGCTTGTCCAGCAGGAAGGGGAGACAGCGAGCGCGCTCCAGCGACGGCCGGGCGTGCGTCGTGAGGTGCCACTCCGGGAGCGCCGCCCGGACCGTCTCCGCCGGCGTCCGCAGGTAGCGGGCCAGCCGACCGCCGGGGGAGAGCGAGCGGACCGCGTCCGGGGTCAGCGAACAGGCCGTCAGCAGGTCGGGGTCCCGCTCGGGCTTCAGCGACCTGACGAGGCAGTCCAGGTAGAACACCCGCCTGAGCAGGTCGGCGGCCTGCTCCTGGAACCGCGGGAGCGGGTCGAACTCGTGGCGGACGTCGGCGTCCCCGGCGGTCAGCAGCGGTCGCACCCGGTCCCCGACGGTGACCGTCGCGCCGAGGTAGTACGCCAGCGGCGCGCCGACGAACAGCGCGTCCACGTCCCGGGGGAGCCGGAGTTCGATGCCGGTCTCGTGGCGTCTGTCGGCGACCGCGTCCGGGACGGCCACGGACTCCCCGAGTGTGAGGACCGGCGGGTGGTCCCGCCGGTCGGGGTGTGACCGGGACGGGCCGGCAGTGCGGTGGGCGGCGCTCATCGCGGAGATGCCGCGTGCGAGCCCCGCCGGCGACCGGGGTACCTGCACCCGCGGTGGCCCGCTGGCGACGGGTCGGAACCCGACCGTGACCCGCGTCGGTTCCCACATCGACAGGACGGTCCCGTCGCAGGTCGGCCGCAACGACGCCGGCCCGTCGAACCGAACGACGACCTCGAGGCGGTCGCTCGACAGTGGGTCCTCTCCCGTGCCGGTCTCGACGGTCCCGGTGAGGAGAAACGGACCAGCCGGCAGTTCGGACGCGGTGGCGAGCTGGTACTGCGCGTCACAGTCCAGCGCCGTCACCGTCACGTCCATTCCGGGCAGTACGAGCCGGTCGGCCTCGCCGGTGACACATTCCGAGACCGGCCGTGGGACCCGGTCACCGCCGTCGTCACGCACCTCGGTGAGCTGTTCGACCACCCGATCGCGGTAGTCGGCGTGTGCCGACCCGCCGGACGCGGCGGCCCACCCGTCGGCCACCACGCCCGGTACCCCCGTGCGAACCATTCGCTCGGCTCTCTGTCCCTATCGGATAAATATATACTGGAAACCGAGTCAATTCTTTTCGCCTCGGGTCGGACGACCGATCGGCTGCGAACGATTCACACACAGCGGGGCCAAAGGGTAGTTTATTGACGGCTGCTTCCCGAGGGAGAGACATGACCTACGACACGGTTCGCGAGGTCGATCCGGCCGTCGCCGACGCCCTCGAGGGCGAGCGGGCCCGCCAGAACGACACCCTGGCGATGATCGCCAGCGAGAACCACGTCTCCGAAGCGGTGATGGAGGCCCAGCGCTCCGAACTGACCAACAAGTACGCCGAGGGGTATCCCGGCGAGCGCTACTACGGCGGCTGTGAGTACGCCGACGCGGTCGAAAACCTCGCCATCGAACGCGCCAAGGAGTTGTGGGGTGCCGAACACGTCAACGTCCAGCCGCACTCGGGCTCGCAGGCGAACATGGGCGTCTACCTGGCGATGCTGGAGCCGGGCGACAAGATCCTCTCGCTGGACTTGACCCACGGCGGCCACCTCTCACACGGCCATCCCGCGAACTTCGCCGGCCAGGTCTACGACGTCGAGCAGTACGAGGTCGACCCCGAGACCGGCTACATCGACTACGAGGGGCTCCGCGAGCACGCCGAGGAGTTCGAACCCGACATCATCGTCTCCGGGTACTCCGCCTATCCGCGGGAAGTGGACTTCGAGCGGATTCAAGAGGCGGCCGACGCCGCCGACGCCTACCACCTCGCGGACATCGCCCACATCACGGGCCTGGTCGCCGCGGGCGTCCACGAGTCGCCGGTCGGGGTGGCGGACTTCGTGACCGGCTCGACGCACAAGACGATCCGGGCGGGTCGGGGCGGGATCATCATGTGCGACGAGGAGTACGCCGACGACGTCGACGCGGCGGTGTTCCCGGGCGCACAGGGCGGGCCGCTGATGCACAACGTGGCGGGCAAGGCGGTTGGCTTCGGCGAGGCGCTGACCCCAGCCTTCGACGAGTACGCCGAACAGACCGTGGCAAACGCGAAGGCGCTGGGCGATCGCCTGCAAGAGCACGGCCTGGACCTGGTTTCGGGCGGGACGGACAACCACCTGGTGCTGATCGACCTGCGGCCCTCCCATCCCGACACCACCGGCAAGGAAGTCGAGGAGGCATTAGAGGAGGCGGGGATCGTGCTGAACGCGAACACGGTACCGGGGGAGACGCGGTCGGCGTTCAACCCGTCGGGGATCCGAGCGGGGACGCCCGGGCTGACGACGCGGGGCTTCGACGAGGAGGCCTGCCGGGAGGTGGCGGACCTGATCTACGAGGTCGTCGACGCGCCGGGCGAGGAGAGTGTCGTCGCCGAGGTCAGCGACCGCGTCGACGAACTGACCGACGAGTACACCCTCTACGACTGAGCGACCGCGGTGCGGGGGAAAGCGGCCCCGGAGTCCGTGGCTGCTGTGTTATGGTGACGCTTTTCTATCCCGCGGGTCCCGCTCTAGCCGATGACGGAGATCATCGACGGGAACGCCGTCGCACAGTCGATCCGGGACGACCTCGCGACAGCCATCGACCAGCTGGCCGAGGAAGGCGTCCAGCCGTCGCTGGCGACGGTCCTGATGAGCGACGACCCCGCCAGCGAGACGTACGTCTCGATGAAGCAGGACGACTGCGCCGAGGTGGGCATCGAGGCAATCGACATCGAGATCGACCCCGACGCGGACGCGAGCGAACTGTACGACGCCATCGACGACCTGAACGGCGACGAGAACGTGAACGGGATCCTCGTCCAGATGCCGGTCCCCGACCACGTCTCCGACCGCGAGGTCCTGCGGGCCGTCGACCCCGTGAAGGACGTCGACGGCTTCCACCCGGAGAACGTCGGCCGCCTCGTCGCCGGGAACGCCCGCTACAAGCCCTGTACGCCCCACGGCGTCCAGAAGCTCATCGAGGCCGCCGGCGTCGAGACGGAGGGCGCGGACGCCGTCGTCGTCGGCCGGTCGGACATCGTCGGCAAGCCGATGGCGAACCTCCTCGTCCAGAAGGCCCCGGGCGGCAACGCGACGACGACGGTGTGTCACTCCCGGACGAAGGACCTGGCCGCCAAGACCCGTCAGGCGGACATCCTCGTGGCCGCCGCCGGCGTCCCCGAGATGATCGACGGCGGGATGATCAAGGAGGGCGCGACCGTGATCGACGTCGGCATCAACCGCGTGGACGCGGACACCGAGAAGGGGTACGAACTCGTCGGCGACGTCGAGTTCGACAGCGCCAAGGAGAAGGCCGGCGCGATCACGCCCGTCCCCGGCGGCGTCGGGCCGATGACCCGCGCGATGCTGCTGTACAACACCGTCAAGGCCGCGGGCCTGCAACACGGTGTCGACGTCGACCTGCCCTGAGATGCCGTCGCTGAACGCCTTCGGGGACGGAGTCTACACCCGGCGGGTCACCAGGGCGGTCGACGCGACCACGTTCGACGCCGTCCGGACGCGCGTCGAGGCGGGGCTGGAGTGGGGCGTCGGCGCGCTGGCGGAGGACGACGACGGCCGGGCGCTGCTCGTGTACGAGGACGACATCTGGAAGCTCCCGGGCGGCGGCGTCGAGCCCGCCGAGACGCGCGAGGCGGCGCTGGTCCGAGAGGTCCGCGAGGAGACGGGCGTCGAAGTCGGCGTCGACGAGCTGCTCGCCGTGAGCGAAGTGACCCTCGTGGACGGTGCCCGCGAGACGGAGTTCCACTTCGGCACCTACCGCGCGACGCCGGAGAGCACCGACCTGGCCTCGAACCCCGGGCTCGCCGACGAGGACATCGAGCGCGTGGCGTGGAAACGGGACCTCCCGGAGAACTGTCTCGACGGCGACCTGCTCCGGCGTGTCAGGTAGTCACTCCGACGACTCCAGCCCGCTCAGCCAGTTGTCCGCGGTGACGTATGCGCTCTCCTCGCCGGCGGCGAACCGACCCAGATCACGGGCCGCGTGCAGCAGTCGGTTCGCGTCGCCCGGATCGACGTCGCCGTCCAGCGCTTCGATTCGCTTGCGGTGGTCGCGGACGCGGCCCGAGAGCTGCCGGGCCTGCTCGTCCGGGTGGGCGTCGAGGTACGTCCGCACGTCGCGCTGGTAGGCCTCGACGGCCGCCGCCATCGCGAGGCCGTACGGGGACCGCAGCGCCGTCGGCACCTCGTCGGCGGCCGGCCGCTCCCCGTCGTCGGCACCCCCCAGCAGGTCGTAGAAGTGGCGCTGTATCGCGTCGTCGGGACGCATCTCGCGAGCGACGTGGTCGGCGACGTGCTGGAGTTCGGTCGCCGCCACGAACGTCTCGTCGAGCGGCTGGAGCGTCCCGGCGTCGATGAATCCGCGCTTGCGCGTGTACTCGCGACACTCCTCGGCCGCCGCGCGGGCCACGTCTTCGAGCGGGTCGGCGTCGACGCGGTTCCGGACGGCCGTCAGATCGAACTCGACCGGCGCGTCGGTGTGTTCCGTCCGGTCGTCGACTCCCACGCTGTGGACGCTCCCACAGTCCGGGCAGGCGATGCTGCCGGTGTCGTAGTACGACCACCGGGTCCCGCAGTCCTGGCACTCGCGGTCGCCCCGTATCTTCATACGTGATCGTGGGCCGTCCGGCCTGAAGTTTGTTCCGCGAGGGGACCCAACCGCCGGTATGCGCGACGAGGCCGAGATCAGAGAGCAGTACGAGTTCCTGACCGAGCAACTGGAGAGCGAGGAGATGGACCACGAGCGCGTCCGGATGCTGTTCACCCACTACAAGCGCGCGCTGGGCTGGGTTCTGGAGGAAGAGCACATCTGAGGGATTTCACGCCGTTTCGGTTCGGAAACTAACACCAACGAGCGGGTGCCGGTACATTTAAGTTTCTCACACCCATCGGACCAAGTGACGCTTCGCTTGGAGGGCCGAAGCGTCAGCGGGGACCAATTCAGGGCGGCAGGCGGTCGCGTTTTTCCGCGACCGCCTTCCACTTACTTCGCTTGGTACGACTCGACGGCGGCCGGTCTATCACTCGATGCTGAGCGAGTCGTCGGTACCGTCGCGCGGCGCGTTCTCCGGCCACTCGAGTTCGACCTCGATACTGAGTTCGCCGTCGCCGTCGGCCGGCCCCTCGCGTTCGGCTTTGACCTCGAACTCGACTTCCGCCGGCGGGTCGAGCGAGATCGACGAGTCGCCGGCGCGCAGCGTCACCGGGCCGTCGCCGTCGAGCGAGTCCGCGAGCGAGCGGAGGTAGTCGGCGACGCCGGTGCGATCCATTCGCTGTTCGGTCTCGAAGAGCGTCTCTTCGGGCATACCTCCTGTTGGTGATACGACTAGATAATACCGTCGCCGTCACCTCCGTCGGTATGATTGAAAGTTGACTCGAACCGGAGATGATTCGTTCCGACGTAGCAGAGCGATGTCTGTCTGATTTTCCACGGAGACACGGAGACAGATCGGAACCCCTCCGGTACGAAATATTTAAACGATTTAGACAATAATTGTAACGTAGACCGTAGCGATGCACGACCTCACAGGCTTCCAGCGCGACCTCCTCTACGTCATCGCCGGGCAGGAGGAGCCACACGGGCTCGCGATCAAGGAGGAACTCGAGGAGTACTACGAGAAGGAGATCCACCACGGCCGGCTCTACCCGAACCTCGACACCCTCGTCGACAAGGGCCTCGTCGAGAAGGGCCAGCGCGACCGACGGACGAACTTCTACACGCTCACACGGCGTGGCCGTCGCGAGATCGACGCCCGGCGTGACTGGGAAGACCAGTACGTCGACCTCTAGCCGGCCTCAGTCGTCGCCCGCCTCCTCAGAGGACCCGGTCGGCCCCGGTGGGACGGCCGTCGACTCCTCGTCGACGCCGTCGAGTTCCCCGTCGACCGGCCGGTCGCCGACGTCCTCGCCCACGAGGTTCGTGGGGTCCACCGCCTGCGGTCGTATCTGTGCACCCTCGACGAGTTCCGGGAGGACGAACCGCCCGAAGTGGAGGATCAGGACGAGGATCATCGGCGCGAGGAAGATCCCGTACCACCCGAAGAGGAACGGCCCGAAGATGTACGCGAACATCAGCGTGCCGGTGTGGATGCCGTTTCGGGCCGGCTCGCCCGCGGTCGCCCTGCCGAACGGGCCGAACGAGAACCCGCCGCCGCTGGAGACGTACGGCCGGACGAGCAGGTCGGGGATCGTGTCGACGACGACGAACGCGACGCCGACGAACAGGCCGACGAACCACCACTGCTCGCCGCCGAACGCGGTCTGCACGGCCAGGTACCCCGCCATCGGCACGTAGACGATCTTCATCCCGATGATGGGGATGAGGCTGGCGGCACCGGCCAGCAGGCCCGTCAGCGCGGGGTAGGGAACGCCGATCCCGGCCGGTGCGACGAAGTCGACGAGGTTGAACGTGATCGCGCCGATGGCTCCCGTGACGATGGCGTTGAGGATGTTGCCGTAGAACACCTTGTGGAAACTGCGGTCCACCTCGCGGAAGTAGTGGTCGAGCGCCCCCCGGTGGTCGAGGAACCCCTTCCCCCACTCGGCCAGGCGGGGGCCGTCACGGAGGAGGTAGAAGGCGACGGCGAACATCACGAAGGCGTGGACCAGGCCCGTCCCGACCAGGCCGAGGTAGTCGAGGAACTGCGACAGCGAGTCGACGATAATGCTGGTGCCGCCCGCGTCCGACAGCAGCGCCTGCGGGTTCTGGACGACGTCCGAGACGTTGAGGTACGGGTCGACCACGTTCGCGTAGGGACCGAGGTCGGCCGTCTGTGAGAACCGCTCGAACTCCTGGAGGGCGATGGCGATGGTGTAGTACAGCAACACCAGCACCGGGAGCGCCAGCAGCGCCAGTGCGGCCAGCGCCGCCAGCGTGCGCTGCCTGATCCGGCGGTACAGGCGTCGGTACAGCGGTCGGGTGGCGTAGTAGAGGAACACCCCGAAGACGAACGTCCCGACGAACGAGTAGAGGACGAACAGCAACACCGCTGCCAGCACCACCCCGAACCCCACCCAGAACGCCCGGGGCCAGTCGACGTCGTCGCCTACGGCCATGCGTAGCGTTTCCACAGCGGTCCGCAAAAAGCTATGGCGTCGAACCGGCTCGACTCGCGGAGAGCCGCGACGGCGGGCCACACGTTTTTGTCCGGCCGCGGGGACGTGCCACCATGCAGTTCCCGGCCCAGCTCGGCGCGGCGGCGACGGACGCGACGGTGATACGCATCCTGCTGGCCGGCGCGCTCGGGATGTTCCTCGGTCTGGAGCGAGAGTGGTCGGAGAAGGCCGCGGGGATCCGGACGTTCGCGCTCATCAGCCTGTTGGCTGCGGTGTTCACCGTCGTCGAGAGCGAGGTGCTGCTGGTCGTCGGCGGGGTGCTCGTCATCGTGCAGGGCGTCCTGCTCGCGGTCCAGGGGCTCCTCGCGGACGAGCGGTCGGGGCTCTCGCTGACGACCTCCGTCTCGATGCTCGTGGCCTACGGGGTCGGCGCGCTGGTCGCCGGCGGCTTCGTCCTCGAAGGGGTCACCGTCGCAGTGCTGTCGTCGCTGCTGCTCGTGCTCAAGCGCGAACTCCACAGCTTCGCGTGGGGGCTGAGTCGCGAGGAGGTCCGTGCGGCGACGGAGTTCGCCATCCTCGCGTTCGTCGTCTACCCCCTCCTGCCGGCCGAGCCGGTCGCGATCCCGGGCGACTTCGTCTCCGTCACCGTCGAGTTGCGCGTCATCTGGCTGATGGTCGTGTTCGTGGCCGGGATCGGGATCGTCAACTACGCCGTCGTCCAGAGCTACGGCGGCCGCGGCGTCGCAGTCACGGGCTTTTTCGGCGGCCTGGCGTCCTCGACGGCGGTGGTGGGGACGATGCTCGACCACGTCCGGCAGCGCCCCGCGGCGTCGTCGTACGCGCTGGCGGCGATCCTGCTCGCCGATGCCGCGATGGCACTCCGGAACCTGCTCATCACGCTCGTGTTCACGCTGGAGACCGGCCCGCTGACCACGGCCGTTCTGCCGCTCGGCGTCGTCATCGTCGGGGCGATCGCGGTCGCCGCGTACGCGGCCGACTGGGACGAACAGGTCGAGATGGACCTCGACAGTCCGTTCTCGCTGCGGAACGCGCTGACCTTCGGGGGCGTGTTCCTGCTGGTGGTCGTCCTCGGTGCCGTCGCCAGCGGACGCTTCGGGACGGCGGGGCTCTACGTCACGGCCGCACTCAGCGGGCTGGTCTCCAGCGCGGGCGCGACCACCTCGGCGGTCCTGCTGTACCGGGGCGGAGCCATCGACGGCGAGACGGCGACGGTCGCGGTGCTGGTCGCGACGGCCGCGAGCATCCTCGTGAAGGCGGCCCTGACCGCCCCCGGCCCGGACCGACGGTTCGCCTCGCGGGTGGCGCTGTGGAGCGGCGTGGTGCTGGCCGGCGCGACCCTCGTCACGGCCGCGCTCCTGCTCTAGAACTGGTAGCGGCGGTCGTCGGGGTCGCCCTGCTGCTGGGGGAACTGGTCGCCACCGGTCATCTCGTCGAAGGTCATCCCTGAGAGGTACTCGTCGTAGGTACAGTCGTACCCCGACCGGAGGTGGAAGTCAAGCGTCCCGCGGTCGACGACCGACTGGAAGAACGCGTGGACGGCCCGACGGACGAGTTCGTCGGTGTCCTCCGGGTCCAGGGCCACCGACAGCATCGCCAGTTCGTTGCGGGTCTCGCGGTCGAGCGCGACCGCCTGTTCGTCGCCCAGCGCGGCGTACTCCTCCTCGACAGCCGATTGGAGGTCGTCGAGACTCATGTCCGACCCGAGGCCGAGGACGGGGAAACGTGTTCCGACTCGGGGTCGGTGAGGCCCACAGCGGGGTCGCGCGACACCTGTCGATCGGTTCACCGGACACTCGTATGACAAATTTTAAGATTGATAACGAATCACTACCGCAGGAGCGCGCGACAGGTGGTCGATCCGTGACGGGAGGCGTATGAGCGAACGGGGCGACGAGGACCGTAGTTCGAGCCGTCGGGCCGCGCGGGGGGCGTCGTCCGCCGACGGCGAGCCCCCCGGTCGTCCGCGATCGGTGCTGCCCCGCGTTATCAGTCGCGACTTCCCGCGGACCGTCGCCGTCACACTGGCCGCGGTCGCGCTGTTGACGGTTCTCACCGCGGCCGGCGGGTACGTCTACGGGGTCGGCGCGGTCGCCTCCGACGGGTCCCTCGACACCGCGGCGTCCGTCCGGGCCGAGAGCGTCGGCGACTGGCGCGCCGGCCTGGCCGCACAGACCCGACTGCTCTCGGCCGCGGGACCGATCGCCGACGGCAACGCCACGAGCGCACAGCGGTACCTGACCGGCGTCTCGACGCGGGCGACGGACAGCGTCGCCGGCGTCTACTACGTCCGGACGGACGACGGCGGCGGGACCGTCGCGGCGAGCACGGACGAGCCCGTTCGGGGGTCGTCGCTCGCGACCGCTCGTTCCGCCTGGCAGCGCGCCGTCGGAGCCGCCAGCGACGGCCCCGCACAGTCCGTCGTGACCACGCGGAGCGGCTACGACCACGCCGGGAACGAGACGCTGGTGTTCGCCAGTCCGGTCCCGGACGGCGGAGGTGTCGTCGTCCTGGTCGGGCAGTTCGACCCGACCCGGCTCGGCGGGCCGGGGACGACGACGGCCGTCGTCGGATCGTCGGGCGATCCGGTCTTCGATCCGGCACGCGGGGGCGTCGGCCGACTCGTCGGTGCGAACCGCCTCGACGCGGACGGCCCCGGGACGGTCCGGACCGACGGCGGCCGACGCGTCGCGTACGCGCCGGTCGACGGAACGGACTGGACCGTCGTCACCGCCACCGATCGCGGAGGCGTCGCCCGGCCCGCCGGCGTCTTCGGACTGACGCTCGGGCTCGTCGTCGCCGTGACGCTGTGTTCGCTGACCGTCGCCGGCGTCGCCGTCCATCGGGCCGCGGTTCGTCCCGCTGCTCACCTCCGGGACCGGGTGACCGACCTGGGGTCGGGGGCGTTCGAGACCGACCTCTCGACGGACCGGACAGACGAGTTCGGCCGGCTGGCGGCGGCGCTGGCCGAGACGCGGGACGCGCTGCGCGCACAGGTGGAGGGCGCACACGAGGCGCGCGAGGTGGCCGAACGGTCCAAGGCGGAACTGGAGCGACAGAACCGCCGGCTCGACCAGTTCGCGTCGACGCTCTCCCACGACATCAGGAACCCCCTGGCGGTCGCTCGCGGCCACACGGAACTGCTCGCGGCCCGTCTGGACGGGCTCGACGACGACGCCGATCTCCGGGACCACGTCCAGAAACTCGCACGGGCTCACGACCGCATCGAGGCGATCATCGACGACGTCCTCACCCTGACGCGGGAGGCCGAGGCCGCCCGGGAGACCGAACGGGTCTCCGTCGAGTCCGTCGCCCGCGAGGCCTGGGACCACGTCGACAGCGGCGACGCCACGCTCGCGGTCACGGGGGACCGGACCGTCGAGGCCGACCGCTCCCGCCTGCTCCGGGCCTTCGAGAACCTCTTTCGCAACAGCGTCGAACACGGCTCCACGGAGGAGCGGGCAGCCTCCGACGACGCCGTCGACCACGCCGGCGGCGTCACCGTCGAGGTCGGGACGCTGGCCGACGGCTTCTACGTCGCCGACGACGGCCCCGGCGTCCCGACGGAGGAGATCGACGAGGTCTTCGACTACGGGCACACGACCAGCGACGACGGGACCGGCCTCGGGCTCTCTATCGTCGACTCCGTCGCCGAGGCCCACGGCTGGCGGTGCTACCTCGACGCGACCTACGAGGGCGGTGCGATGTTCGTCTTCGCGGACGTGAGCGAGTCCGGGGACGCGGACACGGAGACGGACGCGTTCGAGTGGGGACGGGCCGACGACGCCTGACCGGGACCGCCACCCACAAGCGCACCCGGGCCGAACGCAGTTCCGATGAGCGACGAGGCGGGTACGACCGACGGCGACGGTGCGATCCCCGAGGACCCGAGCGCGGTCCAGCGGGCGCTGATCGAGTGGTACGAGAGCGACCACCGGGAGTTCCCGTGGCGACGGACCGAGGACCCCTACGAGATCCTCGTCTCCGAGGTGATGAGCCAGCAGACACAGCTGGAACGGGTCGTCGACGCCTGGGTGGACTTCCTCGACCGCTGGCCGACCGCCGCGGACCTCGCGGCCGCCGACCGCGCCGACGTGGTCGGGTTCTGGACCGCACACTCGCTGGGGTACAACAACCGCGCGAAGTACCTCCACGAGGCCGCGACCCAGGTGGTCCACGAGCGCGACGGCGAGTGGCCCCGGGACCCGGACGGCCTCTCGGAGCTGATGGGGGTCGGCCCCTACACCGCCAACGCCGTCGCCTCGTTCGCGTTCGACAACGGCGACGCCGTCGTCGACACCAACGTCAAGCGGGTGCTGCACCGCGCCTTCGACGTGCCCGACAACGACGCTGCCTTCGAGGCGGCCGCACAGCGACTTATGCCCGACGGCGAGTCCCGCGTCTGGAACAACGCCGTCATGGAACTGGGCGGCGTCGCCTGCACGAAGACGCCGGCCTGTGACGGCGCGGGGTGCCCGTGGCGGGAGTGGTGTCACGCCTACGAGACGGGCGACTTCACCGCGCCGGACGTGCCCGAACAGCCCGACTTCGAGGGGAGCCGACGACAGATGCGGGGTCGCGTCGTCAACGTCCTCGGCGAGTACGACGAGCTGTCCCTCGACGACCTCGGTCCGCGCGTGCGCGTCGACTACGCCCCCGACGGCGACCACGGCCGCGAGTGGCTCCGGGACCTCGTCGGCGATCTCCGAGACGACGGACTGGTCGCCGTCGAGGAGCGCGAGGGGGAGACGGTGGTCGCGCTGGCGCGGTAGCGGCCCGAGAGCCGACGGGCCCCGAGTGCGGCCCGTTCCGCCGGGTCTAAACGGTCGGCACGCCTTCGAGGGCGTATGGCACCACCACACGTCGTCGGGATCGTCGGGAGTCTGCGGGACGGGAGCTATACCCGCGTGGGCGTCCGACGGGCACTCGACGAGGCGGAATCCCACGGCGCGAGTTCCGAACTGCTCGACCTCCGTGAGTACGACCTGCCGGTCTTCGACGCGGACCACCGGGACGCGGGCGACGCACCGGCGTTCACTGCGGCCGTCCGGGACGCCGACTCGATCCTGCTGGGGACGCCGATGTACCACGGTTCGTACGCCTCGCCGCTGAAGAACGCGCTGGACTACTGCGGGTTCGACGAGTTCGAGGACAAGACCGTCGGGCTGCTTGCCGTCGCCGGGGGGAGCTTCCCGATCACCGCGTTGGACCACCTCCGGGCGGTCTGTCGGGCGCTCGGCTCTTGGGTCATCCCCCACCAGGCCGCGATCCCGAAGGCCAGAAACGAGATCGAGGACGGTGCCTTCGTCGACGAGGGCACAGAGGAGCGCGTGGCGACGCTGGGCGAGGAGGCGGTGAAGTACGCCAACATCGAACCCGACCCGCAGTGCTTCGAGGCCGCGCAGAACGTCGGTGCCGACGACTGACGGGAGCGGTCCCGCCCCGTCGCCGGACCCGAACTCGCAACCGACTTACCTGCCGCGCCCCGACACCCCACCGTGACTCAGTGGGTCGAGAACCCGACTGGCGGGCGCGACAGGGGACCGGTCGCCGTCCTCCGCGCGTGGGCGGAGGTGCTCGTCCGACCCCGGCGGTTCTTCCGGACCGGCGTCGCGCCGGGCGACCAGGCTCCCGGGCTCGTCTTCGCGGCGCTGGTCGTCCTCGTCGAGGAGCTGGGCCGGTTCGCCGTCGTCGAACTCGCAGAGCGGGGGCTGGTCTCGACGGGCCCGTTCGCCTACCCGGCCATCGGGGGGTTCTCGCCGGGGATCGCCGCTCTCGCGCTCCTGGGCATCGTCGTCTTCGTCACGCCGGCGACGGTCCACCTCTCGGCGGCGCTCCAGACGGTCCTGCTGATTCCCGTCGCGCCCGACCGCGGCGGCATCAGCGAGACGGTCCAGGTCCTCTGTTACGCGATGGCTCCCTGCGTGCTGGCGGGCCTGCCATCGCCAGAGCTGCGCGTCGTCGTCACCGCGTGGGGCGCGGCGCTGTACGTCGTCGGGACCGCCGTGATACACGAACTCAGGCTCGGCGTCGCGGCCGCGGTCGCCGCGCTCCCGGTCGCGATCGTCTTCGGCTACGGCTTCCGCGGGGTCGACGCGCTGCTGACCCTCGCCGGCTGACACGGCCGCCGACGCTTTTGCCCCCTCGGCCCGTCGACTCGCCCGTATGCTCAGTCTCGACATCGACGACCTGATGCTGGAACTGAAAGACGGCGCGTTCAAACACGTCGGCCCCTCGAACAAGACGGCGACGGTGAAGCTGTACGACGTCGAGGGCGTCGACGTGCGCGAGTACGGCGACAAGCGCGTGAAACTCGCCTTCGAGGACGAGGACGGCAGCGAGGTGGAGGTCGCGCTGTTCCCCGAACAGGCGCGGGCGGTCGCGAGCGGCCTCGAAGCGCTGGAGTCGGAGAGCGGCGTGTTCGAGTGAAGGGGCGTCGGACACGTCCCGACCGGCGCGCGTAATTCGACAACAGTTTTAGGCGCGAACCGCTCTTGCCGCGTAATGGGTTCGTGTATCATCTGCGGCACGTCCGTCGAGGGGCGGATCTGTGACCTCCACGAGGAGGACGCCGTGTTCGAGTTCCGAGGCGACAATCCGAATCAACTGACGGTCGACCGCTACTACGAGGGCAGCGTCGACGGCTTCGCCGAGTTCGGCGTCTTCGTCGACATCGGCGACTCGGTCACGGGGCTCCTCCACCGGAGCGAACTGGACCAGCGACTCGACTCCCTGGACTGGGACTCCGGCGACACCGTCTACGTCCAGGTGAAGAACGTCCGCGACAACGGCAACATCGACCTCGGCTGGTCGATCCGCCAGTCCGAAGACGAGTTCCGCGGCGTCCTGATCGACGACCCCGACGTGGGTCACTCGACGCTGCGGGACGACGAGGAGGCGGCCGCCGAGGCCGACGCCTCGGGAAACGCTGACGGGGGCCGGGAGTCCACCGGGTCCCCCGACGAGTCGGCGGCCGACGCCGGCTCCGAGAGCAGGACGGCCGCCGACCCCGACGCCGAGGTCGCGGCGGACCCGAGCGGCGACGAGGGCGCGGTCAGCGCCGCCGGCCAGCAGGACGACACCGCCGGCCGCGAGGAAGCCGCCGCGGACGACGACGCCAGCAGGACGGCCGCCGACCCCGACGCGCAGGCCACCGACGCGACCGACGAGAGCGGGACCACCGCCGGCGCGGTGAGTCAGGCCGGCGACGCGGACCGGGTCGACGGTGCGGGCGGGAGCGTCGGCACCACGACGGGGGCCGGCTCCACGACCGACGGCGGTGCGGCGGTCGTCGAGCAGTCCAGCGACGAGCCGTCCCCCGACGCGGACGCGGCCGAAGAGGCGGAGACGGACGCCCCCGAGCGCGTCACGATCGCCTCGCTGGCCGACCGCGAGGAGGCGGACGTCCGCCTCGAGGGCGAGGTCGTCGGCGTCCGACAGACCTCCGGGCCGACGGTGTTCGAACTCAAAGACGAGACGGGGAGCGTCGACTGTGCCGCGTTCGTCGAGGCGGGCGTCCGCGCCTACCCAGACGTCGAGGAGGGCGACTTCGTCCGCCTCGACGGCGAGGTGCGCCGCCGCCGCGGCGAACTCCAGATCGAGACGGAGGCCCTCGACGTCCTCGACGACGAGGAGGCCGACGAGGTCGAACAGCGCCTCGCAGACGCACTCGACGACGAGGCCCGGCCCGACGCCGTCGAGCCGCTGGCCGAGGACCCGGCCGTCGAGGCGCTCTCCGACGAACTGGTCGAGGCCGCCACCCAGATCCGGAAGGCGGTCCTCACCGACCGCCCCGTCATCGTCCGGCACGCCAACACGGCCGACGGCTACCTCGCCGGGGCCGCGCTGGAGCGGGCGACGCTCCCGCTCGTGACCGATCAGCACCGCCGCTCGGACGCGCAGTACCACTACTTCGACCGGCGGCCCCTGGAGGGCGGCGTCTACGACATGGACGACGCCACCAACGACACGACGACGATGCTGGACAACCGCGCGCGCCACGACGAACAGCTCCCCCTGTTCGTCTTCGTCGCCGCGGGCGGCACTCGCGAGAGCCTCGACGGCTTCGACCTGCTGGACGTCTACGGCGCGCCGACGGTCGTCGTCGACGACGTGGACGTGGACGACGAGGTCGTCGACGCGGTCGACGCCGTCGTCTCCCCGAGCGTCGCCGAGGCCCCCGACACCACCGCGACGGCGCTGGCCGCCAACGTCGCCGCACACGTCAACGACGACGTGCGCGCCGACCTGGGCCACCTGCCGGCGGTGAGCTTCTGGGAGGACACGCCCGAGGCCTACGGCGAGGCCGCGAGCGAGGCCGGCTACGACGACGAGGCGGTCACGCAACTGCGCGAGGCCGTCGCGCTGGAGGCCCACTACCAGTCCTACGAGGACAAGCGCGAGCTCATCACCGACCTCGTGTTCGGCGACGACGAGGAGGACGTGGGCGGGCTGGCCGGCCACGTCGCCGAGCAGTTCCGAGAGAAGACCGACACGGAGGTGGCGACGGCGGAGGCCAACCTCGACCACGAGACCGTCGCTGACCACGAGATCGCCGTGCTGGACACCGACGCCTACACCCACCAGTACGAGTTCCCGCCGGAGGCGCTCCTGCTGGACGAGCTCCACCGCTCGATCCGCGACGAGGTCGACGCCGTAGTCGGCGTCGCGACGGACACGCTGTACGTCCGGACCGACGCGGACGTGGACCTCCACGAGCTGACCGAGGCGGTCGCCGACGCCGTCCCAGAGGGCGGCGTCGCGACCCGGAGCGTCCGGAACGGCTCCGTCCGCTTCCTGGCGGGCGAGCGCGACGCCGTCCTCGACGCGACGCTGTCGGCGCTGGGCGAGGACCTGTAGAGGAGCGGGCTTTTTCAGCGGTCCAGCCCTGCGTTCGGGTATGAGCGACGGCCCCGTCAACGAGGGCGATCTGGAGGCGACCGACTACGAGCACGGCGACCGGACGTTCGAGCGCAAGCAGATCGGGGCCGCCGCCGGCGGCGAGGAACTCGGCGCGAGCCTCTACGAGGTCCCGCCCGGCAAGAAGCTCTGGCTCCGGCACTACCACGAGGGCAACGAGGAGGCGCTCTTCGTCCGCGAGGGCGGCGGCACGCTCTGGCTCGGTCCCGACGCCGAGGAACACGCCCTCGAACCGGGCGACTACGTCGCGCTGCCGGCCGGCGAGGAGAGCGCCCACGAACTGGCCGCCGGCGACGACGGGCTCTCCTTGCTGATGGTGTCGACGATGGACGAGCCGGACGTCACGGTGTACCCGGACCGGGGGATGGTCGGGCTGTACGCCGGGGCCGCACCGGGCGGCGACAGCGCCGAGCGGTCGCTGTCGACGTATCTGGACCGCGACGCGGAGATGGAGTACTGGGACGAGTAGCGGGGGAGACGCGCCCCGGTCAGTCGCCGTCCGGCTCGTGTTGCCGTATCCGGTGGGTGATGACCGGGACGGTGGCGCTGCGGACGACCTTGTCCGTCGTGTTGCCCAGCAGCGCCCGGAGCGCCCCGGTGTATGCGCTCCCCATCACGATTGCGTCCATCCCCTCCTCCTCGGCGTACTCGACGATACCCGCCGCGGGACTGTCGAACGTCACCGCGGTGACGCAGTCGACGCCGGCCGCCTCGGCCATCTCGGCGACCTCGGCGGTGAGTTCCTCGCCGTGGTCACGGAACCGCTCGATCAGTTCGTCCTCGTCCTCGTCGTAGTACAGCGCCCGTGGCGCGTCCGGCAGTTTTGCGACGTACAGCGCGTGGACCGTCGCGCCCAGCGCCGCCGCCAGCTCGATCCCGTGCTCGACGCCGCGTCGACCCTCGTTGCTCCCGTCGTAGGGCAGCAGCAGTCGCTCGTACATCCCGCGGAGGTTCACGGTACGTGCGCAAAGTTAGCCGCCGGCAACGCGGATGGTCGTCGCCGCCGAGCGCGGTAGTCCGACGCTACCGTCCGCCCGGGACCGCGATCGCTCGTCGCTGACCGCGTGGCTCGCCCGCCCACGAGAGTGCGGGGTTGCACACGCGGTGAGCAGACTTAACTGACTCACCGCCGGAACGCGGACAATGGCACAGGGAGGCATCCCAGTCGATCTGTTGGCCGACCTCTTGGCCGTCTTCATCATCGCGGCCGGGGTCGGCGTGTTCGTCGCGAAGGTGGGTCGGTTCCCCTACACGATCGCCCTGCTCATCGCCGGGTTCGTCGCCTCCGTGATCGGCGTCACCGTCGAGATCCAGCTCTCTCACGATCTCATCCTGCTCGTCTTGCTCCCGCCGCTGCTGTTCGAGGGCGCGGCGACGACGGACCTGGAGCGACTGCGCCGGAACCTCCTGCCGATACTGCTGCTGGCGATCGTCGGCCTCCTGACCTCGGTCTCGCTGGTCGGCTTCGTCGGGGCGCAGCTGTTCCCCGGCTTCTCGCTCCTGCTCGCGCTGCTGTTCGCCGCGATGATCCTGCCGACCGACCCCGTCTCCGTGCTGGCGCTGTTCGAGGAACTGGGCGCGCCCGACCGCCTCTCCGTGCTGGTCGAGGGCGAGAGCCTCGTCAACGACGGGGTCGGAGTCGTGCTGTTCTCGGCGCTGCTGGGCTACGTCGTCAGCGGGTCCGGGACCGAGGAGCTGTTCACCGTCGCCGGCATCGGGGGCCTGCTCGTCGACATCGCGCTTGTCTCGGGGGGCGGCCTGCTCGTCGGCCTCGCCCTCGGCGTCCTCACCTACTCGGTGATGAACGAACTGGACGACCAGATGACCGAGATCGTGCTGACGATCATCCTCGCGTACGGGTCGTTCCTGCTGGCGGAACACTACGCCGCGGACGTGCTGGGCTTTCACCTCTCGGGCGTCATCGCCTGCGTCGTCGCGGGCCTGTTCATCGGCAATCAGGGCGCGGAGTACGCGATGAGCCCGCAGACGAAGATCGCGGTGTTCAACACCTGGGAGACGGCCGCGTTCATCGTCAACACGTTCATCTTCCTGATGATCGGCGTGACGACGCCGCTGGCGCAGCTGGTCGGGAACGCCCACCTCATCGCCGTCGCGATCCCGCTGGTGCTGGCCGGTCGGGCCGCCGTCGTCTACCCGCTCTCGGCCGTCGCGAACCGCCTCACCGAGCCGGCGGTCCCGTTCACGTACCAGCACGTGATGGTCTGGGGTGGCCTCCACGCGTCGATCCCGATCGCGCTGGTGCTGGGCCTGCCGCCGGAGACGCCGCTGCGGACCGAACTGCGCGCGATGGTGTTCGGCGTCGCCGCGTTCTCGCTGGTCGTCCAGGGGCTCACGATGTCGAACCTCCTCGACCGGCTGGACATCGTCACCCGGAGCGACTCCAAGGAGCTGTTCGAGCTGCTGGTCGGGCGGGCGCGGGCCGTCGACGCCGCGCTGGAGGCCGCGGAGGAACTCCACGCCGACGGCGCGATCCCGCAGGGCGTCTACGACGAGTTCGAGTCCGAGTACAGCCGGGAGAAAGAGCAGCTGAGCGAGGCCATCGCGACGCTGATGGAGAACAACCCCGAGCTCCGCCAGGAGCAGATCCTCTCCGGCGAGCGCCAGGTCCTGCAACGGGAGAAGAGCGTGCTGATGGACGCGATGCGCAACGGCGTCCTCTCGAACGACGTCGCGGAGCGGCTCATCGAGGAGGTCGACATCAAGATCGACCGCGTGCAGGACGGACAGCGCACCGTCTCGGAGACCGAGGAGGGATACGAGGAGTTCTGGCGCAACCGGGCCGAGGAGTACGGGCTGGACGTCCAGTCGCTGGGCGAGGGCAGCGCGAGCGACGACTGATCCCCGCGGCGAGCGACACGCTTATTCGCGCGAGACGACGACACCCGAGCAACCCCGATGAGCACCGAGACGCCCGACCCCGAGGAGACGGAGGCCTTCCAGCAGGTGTGTGCGGAGCTGGTCGACCGCATCCTCGCCGGCGAGGTCGAGCGCGACGACGTCGAGCAGGCGAAGATGGAGGTCTGCCGGGAGTTCTCGGCTCCGAAGGTGCCCAAGAACTCCGAGCTGCTGGACTACGCGCCACAGGAGCACCGGGAGGTCCTGGAGGAGGTGCTCCAGCGCAAGCCCGTCCGGACGGCCTCGGGCGTCTCGCCCATCGCCGTGATGACTTCGCCCCACCGCTGTCCCCACGGGAAGTGCCTCTACTGCCCGGGCGGCCCGGACTCGGAGTTCTCCTCGGCCCAGTCCTACACTGGCCACGAGCCCGCCGCGGCCCGCGGCGAGCAGAACGACTACGACCCGTACGGGCAGGTGACGCTGCGGCTGAACCAACTGCGGGAGATCGGCCACCCCGTCGACAAGGCCGAGCTCATCGTGATGGGCGGGACGATGACCGCCCGCAGCCACGACTACCAGGAGTGGTTCGTCAAGCGCTGCTTGGAGGCGATGAACGACTTCGACCCCGAGGCCGACCCCAGCCCGGCGGAGGGCGAGAGCTTCGCCCAGTCCCCGGAAGAGTACGAGTTCCGCTACCTGGAGGACGTGATCGCGGAGAACGAGACGGCCGACGTGCGCAACGTCGCCACCACCTTCGAGACAAAGCCCGACTGGTGCGACCCCGAGCAGATCGACCGGATGCTCAGGCTCGGCGGGACGAAGGTCGAGGTGGGCGTCCAGACCACCTTCGAGCGCATCAACCGCGAGATGCACCGCGGTCACGGCGTCCAGGCCTCCATCGACGCCAACCGGCGGCTCCGGGACGCCGCGTTCAAAGTCGGCTTCCACATGATGCCGGGCCAGCCCGGGATGTCCAAGGAGATGGTGCTGGAGGACTTCCGGCGCATCTTCTCGGAGACCCGGTGGAAGCCCGACTACCTCAAGATCTACCCGACGCTCGTGGTCCCCGGCACGGTCACCTACGACTGGTGGGAGCGCGACGAGTTCGAGCCGCTGGACAACGACGAGGCCGCCGAACTCGTCGCCGAGATCAAGGACATGATCCCCCGGTACACCCGGCTCCAGCGGGTCCAGCGGGACATCCCGGCGGACTTCATCGAGGGCGGCGTCTGGAAGTCGAACCTCCGCCAGCTCGCCTGGAAGGAGATGGAGAAACACGGCTGGACCTGCGACTGCATCCGCTGTCGGGAGGCCGGCCACAGCGACGAGGTCGCCGAGGACGTCGGACTGGACGTGCTGACCTACGAGGCCTGCGGCGGCACGGAACACTTCGTCTCCTTCGAGGACTTCGACAACGACGTGCTCGTGGGCTTCTGCCGGCTCCGGTTCCCGAACGACCCCGTGCGGGCGGAACTCGACGACGCCGCGCTGGTCCGGGAGCTCCACGTCTACGGGAGCTCCGTCGGCGTCGGCCAGGCCGCCGGCGAGGACGACCACCAGCACCGCGGCTACGGGAAGCGCCTGCTCGCGAAGGCGGAGGAACTGGCCCGCGACGCCGGCTTCTCGAAGCTCGCGGTCATCTCGGGGGTCGGCGTCCGGCAGTACTACCGGGAGAAGCTCGGGTACGAGCAGGACGGGCCGTACGTCTCCAAGCGGCTGGCCTGAGAAGCGTCGGACGCAGCCTCCTCAGAGCCACCCGTACTTCTCGGCGAGCCCGACGACGCCGAACAGGACCGCGCTCGTCGCACCGGTGACGACCAGCGCCGCGTAGACCACCCCTTCGACGCCGGCCGGCGGACTCGCCAGCCCGCCCAGCAGCGCGAGGCCGACGGTGACGTCGCCGAGGCCGCTGCAGTCGTGGACGTCGACGGTGCGGCCACCCACATCGACGGTCCCACCGGTGGCGGCGGCGAGGAACAGCACCCCGGCGAGTCCGAGGAGGGCGGCGAACGCCGCGCTCCCGACGCCGGCGGTCAGCACGCCGGGGCCGAAGGCGGCCGCGAGCAGGCCGACGCCGCCGAGGCAGAGCACGCCGGCGAGGAGGTTCGGACGGTTCACCGAGCCGGAGTTGGGTCGCCGCTGCGAAAGGCCTTGAGGATCGCCGTCGGCCGGCGACGTTTTGCTGCCTCGGCCCCTTCGAGGCGTATGGTGCGACGACTGGCCGACGGGGTGTGGCTGCTGGAGCTGGGCCTCGTGACGCCGCTTGCCTCGAACGCCTACCTCGTCGACGAGTCCGCCTACGGGGGCGACGGACTGACCCTCGTCGACACCGGCCTGTGGTGGAACGAACCCTCGATCGGCGACGAACTCGCGGCCCTCGACTACCGGATGAGCGATCTCGATCGGGTGCTGCTGACCCACTACGACCTCGACCACGTCGGCGGGCTCAACCGCCTCGTCCCCGACTTCGACGGCCCGGTGTACGTCGGCGAAGCGGATCTGGATCTGCTGGAGGGGCGGCTCGACCCCGATCTCCTCCACCACAAGGGGCTGTTCCACCGCGTGAGCCGGCAGGTGTTCTCGCTGCCGGACCTGGAGCTGCGCCCGGTCTCGGAGGGCGACACCGTCGGTGGGTTCACCGTCTACCACGCGCCGGGCCACAACCCCGGCCACGTGGTCTACCACCACGAACCGTCCGCGACGCTGTTCCTCGGCGACCTCGTCTGGGCGGAGGACGGCGGCCTGACGACGCCGTTCTGGGGCGATTCCTACGATATGGACCGGCTCCGCGAGAGCGTCGCGGCGCTGGCCGAGCGGGTCCCGCCGTTCGAGGTGGCCGCGATGGGACACGGCGACCCGGTCCTCTCGGGCGGCGACGACGCCCTCGACGCGCTGGCGGCCAGCGTCTGACCGCGGCCGGACCGGCGCGGGGGTGCTTATTTACTCGTACCGGCCGTCGGTATCCGTATGACGGGGAGAGTCGCCATCGTCGGCGCGGGCGGCGCGGGTGCCGGCGCGGCGTACGCGCTGCGGGACGCACCGGTCGAGGTGACGGTCCTCGAGAAGAGCGGCGGCGTCTGCGGGCGCGCCGCCACGCGCCGCCGGGGCGACTGCACCTACGAGTACGGCGCGAACTACCTCACCGACGGCGACGAGCGCGTGACCGAACTCGTCACCGAGCGGCTCCCGACCGACGGGCTCGTCGACGTCTCCGACCCGATCTACGCGTTCGAGCGCGACGGCGACGTCCACGAGGGACGGGACGACGGGGGTCGCCGGTGGACCTACGAGGCCGGCATCACCCAACTGGCGAAGCGGTTGTTCGCCGAGAGCGACGCGACCGTCGAGCGCGACGTCCGGGTGGACACGCTGGATCGGACCGACGACGGCTGGCAGGTCGTCGACGCGGCCGGGACCGACCGGGGGGCGTACGACGCCGTCCTGCTGACGCCCCCCGCGCCACAGACGGCGGACCTGCTCGGACAGGCCCGCTGGGACCACGACGACTGCCGGGACCTCCGGCAGGCCATCGCGTCGGTCCCGTACCGGACCGTCGTCGCGGGGGTGTTGCACTACCCCTTCGAACTCGACGTGCCGTGGTACGCGGCGATCAACGCAGACGGCGACCACGACGTCGGCTGGGTGGGCCGCGAGGAGTGCAAGGCCGGGCACGTCCCCGACGGCGAGTCGCTCCTGCTGGTCCAGATGAACGAGCCCTGGTCGGTCGCCAACTACGACGACCACCCCGACCGACTGGTGGACGCTATCGCCGAGCGGACGGCCCGCCTGCTGGGCGACGACCGGCTGACCGAGCCCGACTGGACGGACCACCAGCACTGGCGGTACTCCCAGCCCGAGGGCGGGGTCGACACCGAAGCCCTCGCCGGCGCGTCCGACCACGACCTCTACTTCGCCGGCGACTGGGTGGCCGGCGAGCCACGCCTCCACGCGGCGGTCCGGAGCGGACTGGACGCCGGCGAACGGATCGGTAACGGACCGTGACGGGCGTCGGGAGCTACTCGTCCTCGTCGCCGGCGACGGACACGCCGAAACCGGCCCCCCGGAAGGAGAACGCCCGTTCCGGGAGCGGCGGGAAGGCGGGGTGTCGCCGTGTCCGCAGCCGGACCTGTGCCGCACCCGGGGAGTACGCCGAGAGCAGGTTCCGCAGCGGGGGGTTGCGGATCGCCTGCTCCGCCAGCAACGTCGGGGCGTCGGCCCCCGGCGTCGCGGGTTCGAGGACGTAGGTCACCCGTTCACCGAGTCCGGGATCCGACTCGACCAGCGTCGTCGCCCCGTTCCGGACGGCGCGCTCGACGTCGTCGGTCAGCGGCAGGTCCAGCGCCGGCCCGTCGAGCAGGAACCGCGCCCCGACGGCCACGGGGCGTTCGCTGGCGATCCCTCCCAGCCAGCCGGCGACGACGAAGGCGTACCGGCCGCCGCCGAGGCCGGCGACGGGGATGCGCGTCGCGTCCCCGGTGAGGGTGACGTCGAGGTCCCGACGAGGGTCGAGACGGTCGGTGGCACCGTTGTCGATCGCCAGTTCCCAGGTCCGACGCTCACGGCCCCCCGCTGCGGCGCTGTCTGTCCCCGACCTGATCTGTGCGGGCCAGAGGACGTGCCACCGGCCGTCGACGTACTTCTGGAGCGACCACGGCGGCGAGAGGCCGGCCAGCGGGGCGTCGCCGGCGTTCCGGAAGCGGAACCGGAGGGCGGCGGCGGGGAGCCGCGGCCGCCGCTCGGCGGTCCGGAGGGCGATCCCGTCGTCCGGACCGAACGGGCCACAGCGGCGCTGGCCGTCGACGGTCGCGCCGGGAAACCGGGGGCAGGGGACGGCGGCCAGGTCGGGCGGCAGGGCCGCGTCCGTCGCGGTCGTCGGGATCGGTGCCGGGGTCGGGCCGGTCTCGTCCGCGCTGTCCGTGACGCCGACGGAACCCGGACAGCCGGCGAACGCGCCCGCGGCGGCCGTCGAGAGCGCCGCGAGGAGCCGACGGCGGCCGACCGAGTTCCGGGAGTCGTCCATACCGCGACGACGCGCCGGAGGACGGAATCGGTTTCGGGCGGCGGAGTCCCGACAGTCCTTTGCGTCGGGGCCGATAGCCTGGGACATGGACCACAAGCGGGAGCTGACGAGCGTCGACCTCGCGGCGCTCGCCGGCGAACTCGGCGACTACGAGGGGGCGAAACTCGACAAGGCCTACCTCTACGAGGACGACGACCTCGTCAGGCTGAAGCTCCGGGACTTCGACCGGGGCCGCGTCGAGTTCGTCATCGAGCTCGGAGACGTCAAGCGCGCCCACGTCGCCGCCCCCGAGCACGTCCCCGACGCGCCGGGGCGGCCGCCGGACTTCGCGATGATGCTGCGGAACCGGCTGTCGGGCGCGGACCTCGTCCGCGTCGAGCAGTTCGAGTTCGACCGCATCCTGGAACTGGAGTTCGACCGCGACGACGGCTCGACGACGATCGTCGCGGAGCTGTTCGGCGACGGCAACGTCGCGGTGCTGGACGAACACGGCGACGTCATCGACTGTCTGGAGACCGTCCGCCTGAAGTCCCGGACCGTCGCGCCCGGGAGCCGCTACGAGTTCCCCTCCGCGCGGTTCAACCCCCTGACCGTCGACTACGAGGGGTTCGTCGCCCGGGTCCGGGAGTCGGACTCGGACCTCGTGCGGACGCTGGCGACCCAGCTCAACTTCGGCGGCCTCTACGGCGAGGAGCTCTGCTCGCGGGCCGGCATCGACTACAACGTCCCCGTCGAGGAGGTGACCGACGAGCAGCTCGAACACCTCTACGACATCGTCGCCGAGATGGCCACGCGGCTGCGGGAGGGCGACCTCGACCCGCGGGTCTACTACGAGACCGTCGAGGAAGGGGACGGCGACGACCCCGAGCGCCGCCGGGTCGACGCCACCCCGATCCCGCTGGTGGAGTACGAACACCTCTACAGCGAGTCCTTCGAGGAGTTCAACGCCGCGCTCGACGACTACTTCTACAACGTCCAGCGCGAGGACGAGGTCGAGGGCGGCGAGCCCCAGCGGCCGGACTTCGAGGCGGAGATCGAGAAGTACGAGCGCATCATCGAGCAACAGCAGGGGGCGATCGAGGACTTCGAGGCCGACGCCGAGGCCGAACGCGAGAAGGCCGAGTCGCTGTACGCCAACTACGACCTCGTCGACGACGTGCTCTCGACGGTCCGGACGGCGCGCGAGGACGACGTCGCTTGGGACGACATCGAGGCGAAGTTCGCCGAGGGGGCCGAGCGCGGCATCCCCGCGGCCGAGGCCGTCGAGGGCGTCGACGGCAGCGAGGGGACCGTGACGATGACCGTCGCGGGGACGACGGTCACGCTGGACGCGTCGATGGGCGTCGAGAAGAACGCCGACCGCCTCTACACCGAGGCCAAGCGCATCGAGGAGAAGAAGGAGGGCGCACAGGCGGCCATCGAGGACACCCGGGAGGACCTGGCCGAGGCGAAAGAGCGCCGCGCGGCGTGGGAGGCCGACGACGGCGACGAGAGCGCCACCGACGACGAGGAGGACGACGAGTCGGAGCCGACCGACTGGCTGAACGAACCCTCCGTCCCAGTCCGGTCGACCGAGAAGTGGTACGAGCAGTTCCGGTGGTTCCACACCTCGGACGGCTACCTCGTCATCGGCGGCCGGGACGCCGACGACAACGAGGAACTGGTCCAGAAGTACATCGAACGCGGTGACAAGTTCTTCCACGCCCAGGCCCACGGCGGCCCCGTCACGGTCCTGAAGGCGACCGGGCCGAGCGAACCCGCGAAGGAGGTCGACTTCCCGCAGTCCTCGCTGGACCAGGCCGCGCAGTTCGCCGTCTCCTACTCGTCGGTCTGGAAGGACGGCCGGTTCGCTGGCGACGTGTATATGGTCGACCCCGACCAGGTCTCGAAGACCCCCGAGAGCGGCGAGTACCTGGAGAAGGGCGGGTTCGCCGTCCGCGGGGACCGCACCTACTTCGAGGACACCGCCGTCGGCGTCGCCGTCGGCATCACCTGCGAGGACGAGACCCGCGTCGTCGGCGGTCCGCCGGCGGCGATCCGCCCGCAGGCCGCCACGAGCGTCGAGGTCGAACCGGGCCAGTTCGCGCAGAACGACATCGCGAAACGGCTCTACCGGGAGTTCCGCGAGCGCTTCGCCGACGAGTCGTTCGTCCGGAAGGTCGCGAGCCCCGACCGAATCCAGGAGTTCTTACCGCCGGGTGGCAGCCGGATGGTCGAGGAGTAGCACGCCGACGGGGGCACAGCTATATGTGCCCACCGGTAGAATATCTGATATGTTCGAGGACGCGATCCGCTACCCGTGGCAGGGCGACGAGAAGGTGACGACGCTGCTGTTGGGCGGGGTCCTCGGCCTGCTGGGGTTCCTACTGATCCCCGCGATACTGGTGCTCGGGTACCTCGTGCGCGTCGTCCGGCAGGTCGAGGCCGGCGACCGCGAGCGCCCGCCGACGTTCGAGGACTGGGGCGACCTGTTGATCGACGGCCTCGTCGCCACCCTCGTGGCGATCGTCTACACGCTGGTCCCGACGGCGGCGGTCGTCCTGCTGGCGGTCTCGGTGCTGTTCCCGTTCACCGTCGTTCAGGAGGGCGGGGCGGCGATGGCCCAGACCGGACCGAGCCTCCTGGGCCTGCTCGCGTTGCTGGTCGCCGCGGGGCTGACCCTGCTCGTCGTCGTCGCGTCGCTGTACCTGCTCCCGGCCGCCGTCGCCGCCTACGCCGTCACCGGCCGGCTCGGTGCGGCCTTCTCGCCGGGGACGCTGCGTCGCATCGGCGGCTCCGGCGCGTATCCCGTCGCCTGGCTGGTCGCCGTCGCGATCGGCATCCTCGCGCAGCTCGTCGGGGGTGCCCTGGCGGCCACCGTCGTGGGTGCCCTGTTGCTGCCGGTGGTCTCGTTCTACGGCAACGTCGCGGGGGCGTACGCAATCGGACGCGGTGTGTCAGACCTCGACCTGTCCCGCCGGGGGACGACCGGTCAGTAGTGACGTAGCACGGCACACGCACGGATATATACTTGTCACGCGTACTGTCACGTAGATACTCGCAGCGGCCCGCACGGACAGCGCGGCCCCACGACGTGTATCCGGAGCCACCATGTTTCGAGACGCAATCGATTACCCACGGAACAGCGACAGCGCGGTGACCACCGTCCTCATCGGTGGGGTGTTGACACTCCTGAGCGTCCTCGTCGTCCCGACGTTCTTCGTCCTGGGCTACGTCGTCCGGGCGCTGCGATCGGTACTCGGCGGCAGCGAGGAGCCGCCGGTGTTCGACGACTGGGGCGACCTGTTCGTCGACGGGCTCAAGGCGTTCGCCATCGGGCTCGTCTACTCGCTGATCCCCGTCGGGTCGGCGCTGGCGGCGCTCCTGGTCGTCGGGACGGCGACGTTCGCCGTCGGCGGTGACAGCCCCCGGACCGGGATCGTCGTGGTGCTGGCAGCCGTCGGCGTCGCGCTCCTGTTGACGCTGGTCTCGCTGGCGCTCGTCTACGTCCTGCCCGCCGCCGTCGTGGCCTGGGTCCGCACCGACCGCCTCGGAGCCGCCTTCGCGCCCGACGAACTCCGCCCGCTGGCGTTCAGCCGGACCTACGCGACCGGCTGGCTGGTCGCGGTCGCGATCGGCCTGCTGGCGAACGTCGTCGGCGGCGTCGTCAGCGCCACCGGCGTCGGCGGGCTGCTGGTCCCGTTCCTCCTGTTCTACGCACAGGTGGCCGGCGTCTACGCCATCGGGACGGCGGTCCGGGAGATCCCCCGTGTGGCGGACGGTCCCGACGCGCCCGCCGGACGGCCGGCCGCCTGACGACCCCCGCTCACGCCCCGAATAGCAGGGCACTTGTGGGCGGCCCGCGGAGTCGTCCCCATGCAGATTCAGAGTCGCGAGCAGACCGCCGAGGGTCGCGAGCGCGTCGAGGTGGTCCCCGAGACGCTCGACGACCTCTGGCACCTCTCGTACGTCGTCGAGCCCGGCGACCGGGTCTCCGGGGACACGACGCGGCGCATCCAGCGCAACGACGAGGACCTGCGGGACTCCGGCGGCGAGCGCGAGCACATGTGGGTCGCCATCGACGTGACCGACGTGGAGTTCGCGAAGTTCGCCAACCGCCTGCGGGTCGGGGGCGAGATCGTCGACTGCTCGCGGGAGGACCAGCTCGGCTTCCACCACACGCTCAACGTCGAGGAGCGGACCGAACTCACCATCGAGAAGCGCTGGAAGCCCGACCAGGTCGAGCGGCTGGAGGAGGCCGTCGAGGCCACGGAGAACCCCGACGTCGCCATCGCCACCGTCGAGGAGGGCGAGGCCCACGTCCACACCGTCGCCCAGTACGGCACCGAGGAGCGGGCGACGATCACCTCGACGACGGGGAAAGGCGAGTACGCCCGCCCCCGCGAGGAGCTGTTCGCGGAGCTGGCCGACGTGTTGCACAGGCAGGACGTCGACGCCTACATCCTCGCCGGCCCGGGGTTCACGAAACAGGACGCCCTCGACCACTTCCGCGAGGAGATCCCCGAGATCGCGGAGTCGATGACCGTCGTCGACACCGCCGGCGTCGGCGACCGCGGCGTCCACGAGGTGCTGAAACGCGGTGCCGTCGACGACGTCCAGGAGCAGACCCGCATCGCCGAGGAGGCGGAGTACATCGACGAACTGATGGCCCGTATCGGCGAGGGCGCGGAGGTCGCGTACGGCCCCGAAGAGGTGGCGAAGGCAGCCGACTACGGCGCGATCGAGACGCTGCTGGTGCTGGACGAGCGCCTGCGGAAAGAGCGGGCCGGCGAGGGGGACTGGGCGGTCGACGTCGACGACGTCATCGAGACGACCGAGCAGAAGGGCGGCGACGTGACGGTGTTCTCCGCGGAGTTCGCGCCCGGGCAGCAGCTGGCCAACCTCGGCGGGATCGCCGCGTTGCTCCGGTACCGGCTGGACTGACGAGTGGCGATGTCGTCGCGCGGTCTCGTCCAGTATCGTTTCCGGTAATCGACCCACAACGGTTTTCATCGGTGCTGTCTAAGCCCGTGTAATCACGTCTCGTGAGGGTGGCTGGATGGCATTCGAGGAACAACCCGACTTCGCCCGGCAGGTCGCGGACCTGAACAAGTACGGGCAAGCGCTGAACCGGTGTGGGAGCGTCGAGGAAGTGGTCTCGCTGACGCTGGAGGCGATGTCGCTGCTGTTCGAGTTCTCCTACTCGACGTTCGTCGAGGTTCGCGACGACGAGCCTCGGGTCGTCCACAGCACGAACCCGCGCCTCTCGCAGGGCGACGAGCCCAGCGAGGTCGCGTTGCGGGCATTCGAGACGGGCGAGACGGTCATCACGACCGGTGTCACCGCCGGGATCGGCGGGGACTCCGACGTGACCGCGACCCTGGCCGTGCCCGCCCGGATGGGCGGTGAGGTGACCGCCGTCCTCGTCACGCGGTCGACCTCGACCGACGAGTTCGGCGAGGAGCACTCCCGACCGCTGGAGATCCTCGCCTCCCACGCCGCCACGGCAGTCAGCAACATCCGCTCGCGGGAGCGCCTGGAACGGGCCAGACAGGACCTGGAGACGCGCAAGGAGATGATCGAGATGTACGACCGGCTCCTGCGTCACGACCTCGGCAACGACCTCCAGGTCATCGCCGGCTTCGCCGACGCCGTCTCCTCGCAGGTGGACGGTCAGACCGAAGAGTACGCCGGCAAGATCCAGCGGGCGGCCGAGAGCGCGGCCGACCTCATCGAGCGGGTGGGCTCGCTCGTCTCGACGCTGGAGGACGAACAGGAGCCGGAACCCCGGGACCTCGCCACCATCCTCGACAGCGTCGTCACGGAGACGACGGCGAACTACGACTCGCTGACCGTCGACTTCGATCCCGAGGGTGCGGACTACCGGGTCTACGGGGGCGAACTCCTCGACTCCGTGTTCACGAACGTCCTCTCGAACGCCGCCGTCCACAACGACGGCGACGTGTTCGTCGAGGTGTACGCCGAGGCCTCGCCCGACGAGGTCGTGGTCGGGTTCGCAGACGACGGCAGCGGCGTCCCGGCGGACCTCCGCGAAGAGCTCTTCGAGATGGGCGCGAAAGGCCCCGACAGCAGCGGGAGCGGGTTCGGGCTCGGGTTCGTCCGGGCGCTGACGGAGTCCTACGGTGGCGACGTCGAAGTCACCGACAGCGAGTTCGGCGGCGCGGACTTCCGCGTGACGCTGGCGCGGGTCTGAGCGGCCGGGGCGTCACTCGGTCGCGCTCACCGTGACCGTCAGGTCGTCCTCGGCGAAGCGCACGTCGCCGTCGTAGCGGTCGCTCACCGAGTCGAGCATCTCCTCGTGACGGCCTTCGGTGTGGGGGTAGAGGTGCGTGAGGTAGACCCGACCCACGTCGGCGTCGGCCGTCGCCAGCGCCGCCCCGAGGGACGACGGCGTCGGGTGGTTCGACACGTCCACCTCGTCCGGGAACGAGCAGTCGTGGACGAGGACGGCCGCGCCGTCCGCGAACTCGACGAGGCCCGGGTCGGCCTCCGAGTCGCCGCCGGCGACGACGGTCGGACCGCCGTCGGTCGGCGTGAGACGGTAGGCGAAACACTGCATCGAGTGAACCGTCTCGTACCGTTCCCCCTCGAATCCCGCCAGTGAGAACGACGCCCCCTCGACGTCCCGGAGCGTCAGGTCGAGCCGTCCCTGCATGTACTCGTGGACCGACAGCAGGTCCTCGACGAGCGCTCGCGTTCCGGGCGGGCCGGCGACGGTCAGGTCCGTCGCGCCGGCAAGCCACCGGGCCTTCAGCAGGACGTCGAGGTCCGAGACGTGATCGAGGTGGTGGTGGGTCAGCAGGACGGTGTCGACGCCCTCGTAACCGACGCTGGTGCGGGCGAGCGCGTCGAGGACGCCGCTGCCACAGTCGACGAGCAGGCAGTCGTCGCCGTGTTCGAGGAGGTAGCCGGACTGGACGCGCTCCCCGCTGGGCATCGCGCTGCCGGTGCCGAGAAACGTCAGGCGCATGGTCGCGCTGTGTCGCGGAGGGCCAAAGACCTTGGCGCTGTCAGCGGGGGAGGGCGTGGGAGGGGTGGGAGGGGGAAGGGGACCGTTCGGGCGGGGATCGGGCAGTCGGTGGCCGCCGGTGGGGACCGTCTCCGCGACGGGTGGGGAGGGGCCGTCTATCAGGGCGGGGTGGTACCCCCGGCGGCGCGTCTCTGACTACCACCGGGTATACAAAAAGTCTCCTTGACGCTCAAAACGCGTTTTGAGTGACCGGAAGACCGTGGTCAGTACTCCCGGTACGCCCACAGCCCGACGAAGACGGCGACCACGAACAGGCCCCCGAGCAGGAACGCGAGGCCGGGCGCGACCTCCAGCCCGCCGCTCCCGGCGGCCGTCCTCGCGACCTCGGTCGCCTCGGCGGCGTATTCGAGACTCGTGTCCGTCTCCGGGACCGGCGTCTCCGTCGTCGGGGCCTCCGTCTGTATGGCGGTCGCCGGCTCCTCGGTGACCGTCTCGGCCGGCGCGTCCGTCGCCGTCGGCGAGTCGGTGTTCTCGGCGATGTTCATCCCGCCGCCGTCGCCGCCGTCCGCGCTCGTCGCGGTCGCGGTGTCGGTCGGGGCCTCCGTGGGCGTCTCCGTCTCGGTGGTCGCCTGTGACTCGACGGCGTCGCCGCCGGCCCCACCGCCGTCCGCGCCGCCGGCCCCCGTCTGTCCCATCGGCACCGGGAGCGAGATGTTGCCCAGCAGCAACTGGACGACGAGGCTGGCCGCTGTCAGGAGACCGACGACCGGGATGAGCCGCTGGACGAGGCCCTTGAGCGAACGCTTGCGGTCCTGGGTGCCCACGAACAGCACCAGCGGCTCCTCGGGCGGCTCGTAGACCTTCATCTCCTGTCCCTTCTCGGAGTACTGGGTGCCGGCGACGGCGATGAGTTCCTCGTCTTCCAGTTTCTCCAGGTGGTACGAGACCTTCTGGATGGACATGTCCAGCCGGTCGGCGAGTTCGGAGGGCGTTCCGGGGTCGTCGTAGACGGCGTTGAGTATCTCGCGGGCCGTCTCGGAGGAGAGCGCGTCCAGGGCGGCGGAGACGTCCTCGTCGACGCCGACGATCTGGAGATCGCCGTCCTGAGACGCGCTCGCGTCGGGGCCACGCGAGGGCAGCAGGGACATACCCGACTCACTACGTCCCAGCGTAATGAATCTCGTGATGACTCCCACGGCGATTTGAGAGACTGCCACCCCGACCGTCGGGGCTCCGGGCTGGCGGCGTCGGAACCCACTTCCCCGCGCAGTCCAACCTTCGACCAGACGCCGACGATGGACCCACGAGCGCGACTCGACGCCGCGGACGTGTCCTTCGACCCCGAGTCGGTCGACATCGACGACGCCGACGTGTTGACCTCGCTCGACCCGGTCGTCCAGGAGTGGTGGGTCGAGCAGTTCGGCGAGTTCGTCCCCGGCAACGGCGGTTTCTTCACGCCGCCACAGAAGGGGGCGATCCCGAACATCCAGTCCGGGACGAACTCGCTCATCTGTGCGCCCACCGGGAGCGGGAAGACGCTGGCCTCGTTCACGGCCATCATCGACGCGCTGTTCGACCGGGCGCGGGCCGGCGACCTGGACAACTCCGTGTACTGCCTGTACGTCTCCCCGCTGAAGTCGCTGGCCAACGACATCCACCGCAACTTGGCCGAGCCCCTCGACGACATCACCGACCGACTCGCCGAGCACGGCGAGGACGTCGCGCTCCGCCACGCGATCCGCCACGGCGACACCAGCGACAGCGAGCGCCAGGCGATGCTGGAGACGACGCCCCACATCCTCAACACGACGCCGGAGACGCTGGCGATCCTGCTGAACTCGCCGAAGTTCCGCGAGAAGCTCCGGACCGTCGAGTACGTCGTCGTCGACGAGATCCACAGCCTCGCGGAGAACAAGCGCGGGACCCACCTGTCGGTCTCCCTGGAGCGGCTGGAGTCGATGGTCGAGGGGTCGCCGACCCGGATCGGCTGTTCGGCCACCGTCGAGCCTCTCGAGACGGTCGCGGAGTTCCTCGTCGGCCGCGAGGAGCCCGGCGGCGAGGCCCGCGACTACGACGTCGTCGACGCCCGCTTCGCCCGCGAGTACGAGATGGAGCTCTCCTGCCCGGCCGACGACCTCATCGACACGCCACGGGACGTGGTGACCGACCGCTTCTACCGGGACCTCCACGAACAGATCCAGTCACACACCAACACGCTCGTGTTCACGAACACCCGCTCGGGTGCCGAGCGGGTCCTGCACAACCTCCGGGAGCGGTACGACGCCTACGACGAGTCGAACTCGGGCTGTCACCACGGCTCGCTCTCGAAGGAGAAGCGCCAGCGCATCGAGGGGGATCTCAAGGAGGGCACGCTCGACGTGGTGACGACCTCGACGAGCCTCGAACTGGGAATCGACATGCCCCACATCGACCTCGTCGTGCAGGTCGGCTCCCCCAAGTCCGTCGCGGCCCTGCTCCAGCGGGTCGGGCGGGCCGGCCACCAACTTGGCGAGACCGTCGAGGGCCGCGTCGTCGCGCTGGACCGCGACGAACTCGTCGAGTGTGCGGTGATGCTGAAGAAGGCCGAGGCGGGGTTCGTCGACCGCGTGTTCGTCCCGGAGAACGCCCACGACGTGGCGACCCAGCACGTCTACGGCATCGCCATCAACGACGTCCGCCCGGAGTCGGAGGTGAAGGGCATCCTCCGACGGGCCTACCCCTACCGGAACTACGGCGACGAGGAGTGGGAGCGGCTGCTGCGGTACATGACCGCCGACTACCCCGGGATGGAGGACAAGAACGTCTACGCGAAGGTCTGGCGCGACACCAACGACCCGCCGGACGGCGAGTACCACTACGACGAGTACGACGTGGGCGAGCGGCTCATCGGGAAGCGCGGTCGGCTGGCGCGGGTCATCTACATGACCAACATCGGCACCATCCCCGACTCGTTCACCTGTGACGTGTTCACCCGGGGGAGCGACGAGTGGGTCGGCCAGCTCGACGAGTCCTACCTCGACACGCTGGAGCAGGGCGACGTGTTCGTGCTGGGCGGGTCGAACTACGAGTACCGCTACCGCCGGGGCTCGAAGGTGTACGTCGACCCGACGAGCGCCCGGCCGACGGTGCCGTCGTGGTTCTCCGAGCGGCTCCCGCTCTCGTACGACCTCGGCCGGGAGATACTGTCCTTCCAGGGCGAACTGCTCGACCGGCTGGAACGCGGCGGGATGTCCGAGGTCCGGAACTGGCTCCGCGAGGCCCCGCTGGACGAGAACAGCGTCCGGGCCATCGCGCGGATGTTCCGCGAGCAGGTGGCCTACACCGGGGCCGAGAGCGTCTCGACGCCGGACCGGCTCGTCGTCGAGGAGGCGATGGACCACGACGAGTACGAACGGCACTACTACGTCCACTCCAACTACGGCCGGCGGTTCAACGACGGCCTCTCGCGGCTGCTGGCCTACCGGGTCGCACAGGAGGCCAACGCCAACGTCCAGGTCGCGGTCGCCGACAACGGCTTCACGCTCTCCCTGCCGCTGAACCGGAAGGTCGACATCCGGGGCATCCTGACCGGGATCGACCCGGCCGACGCCCGGGCCGACCTCCGGGCGAGCCTCGACGGGACGGACCTGCTCCAGCGGTACTTCCGCATCAACGCCACCCGGTCGCTGATGATCCTCAAGCGGTACAAGGGCTACGAGAAGTCCGCCAGCGAGCAGCAGGTCTCCTCGGAGATGCTGCTGGGTTTCGCCGAGGAGCTCGGCGAGTTCGCCGTCGTCGAGGAGACTTACCGCGAGATCCTGGAGGACAAGCTCAACGTCGGCGGGATAGCGGACGTCCTTGCCGACATCGAGCGCGGTGCCGTCGACGTGGTCACGACCCGCGTGGACTCGCCGTCGCCGCGGGCGTTCGGCCTGGCGACGCTGATGGCCAGCGACGTGGTGCTGGCCGAGGACGAGTCGGCGGTGCTGGCGGAGTTCCACCGACGCGTCCTCGACGAGATCGAGGACGAGGGCGGCGACGGCGAGGCCGTGGCGACCGACGACTGAGCGGGCCGTCGAACCGCGTCATAGACGCCGGAACACGTTGCCTCGATGACAACGGGTGTTCGGACGCACCGCCTCCCGCCAACTGATGGCACACCACACCCACTCCCACGACCACGAGGAGCCCGAGGCCGGCCGCGTCCACGAGTCCGTCGACGACGACGTCGACGCCCGCGACGACTGGGCCCGCCGGCGGCGGAAGGGCATTCCCACCGACAAGCAACTGCTGGTCGTCGCCTGTATGGACGAGCGCATCCCCGTCGAGGAGGCGCTCGGGCTCCAACTGGGCGACGCACAGGTCTTCCGCAACGCCGGCGGGAAGGTGACCGACGACGTGATCCGGTCGGCGGCGCTGACGACACAGTTCTTCGACACCACGGAGATCATCGTCGTCAACCACACCGACTGCGGGATGATGAGCGCCAGCGACGAGGACGTCGTCGCGGGGATGGAGGCAGCCGTCGACGACATCGACGACGTGCCGCTGGACCCGTCGCTGCCGGACCTGAACGTCGGGGACCACTCGCTGGCCGAGTGGATCCGGATGACCGACGACATCGACGAGGCCTGCGAGGCGCAGGTCGAGTACCTGCGGGAGCACGAACTCATCCCCGACGACGTGACCGTCCACGGCTACGTCTACGAGGTCGAGAGCGGGCACCTCCGACGGCCCGGCGAGCGCGTCGCCGAGCGGGTCAACGAACGGGTCTGAGCCCGAGCGCCGGTGTCGCCACCGGACCGCGGTCCCAACAATTAATCCGGGCCTCGGCCCACGTGCCGGTATGGAGTCGCTGCACCCGCGAGTCAGGTTGCTCTGGGCCGGCCGGTGGGCTATCTCGGCGACGGTGCTCGCCGCGATCGTCGGGTTCCTCGTCAATCGGTTCCTCGACGCGCCGCTCGTCCTCGTCGCGGCCGGCTGGTTCGTCCTCGCCGTCCTCGGCGTCGTCCACGCCGTCCTCGCCCACCGGATCTGGGGGTTCGACCTGCAGGACGACGCGCTCTTTCTCGTCCGCGGCGTCCTGACCCGAACCGACACGTCGGTCCCCTACGTCCGCGTCCAGCACGTCGACACCACCCGCGGACCGGTCGAGCGGACCGCCGGCCTCGCCAGCGTCGTCGTCTACACGGCCGGGTCGCGGGGCGCGGACATCACCATTCCCGGTCTCCGGCCCGAACGGGCGACCGAACTGCGCGAGCGGCTCCGGGACCTCGCCATCGAGAGCGAGGCGACCGACGCCGTATGAGACGACTGCATCCCCTAAGCGCCGTCCGAAGCGTCGGGGCGGGACTGCTGCAGGGGGCCTTCTTCGGCTTCTTCGTCGGGTCGGCCCTGGCCGGGGCGATGGGGCTCCCGGGGTGGACGCCGCTCGTGCTGGCTCCGGCCGGGGCGCTGGTCGCCGGCGGCTACGCCCTGGCGCGACACCTCCGGTTCCGGTACGAGATCGCCGGCGACACGCTGACCGTCGAGTCCGGCGTGTTCGCCCGCCAGTCCCGAGAGATCCCGCTCGGTCGCATCCAGAACGTCGACGCCGAGCAGAACGTCCTGAACCGCCTGCTCGGACTCGCCGCCGTCTCCTTCGAGACGGCCGGCGGGAGCACCACGGAGGCGACGCTGAACGCCGTCGACACGGACGAGGCCGACCGGCTCCGGCGACTCGTTCAGCGCCACGGCGGTTCGGAGTCGGTCGGGGCGGGCGACGGGACCGAGCTGGGCGACACCGGGGCCGGCCCGACCACCGACCGCGAGACACTGTTTGCCTTCTCGACGCGGGACCTCCTGACCTACGCCGTCGTCTCGATCCGGCCGACCGCCCCCGTGATCGCGCTCGCCGGCCTGCCGCTGGGCGGAGACCTCGTGACCGCGATCGTCCGGTTCAACCTCGAACTCGTGACGGGCCAGCGGACGCTCACGCCGGGGCTGGTCGAGACGGTCGGCCTGCCGCGGGCGCTCGCGTTCGCCGCCCTCGTCGTCGCGGAGTTCCTGCTCGCGGCGCTCGTCGTCAGCGTCGTTCTGACGGTCGTGGAGTACCACGACTTCCACCTGTTCCGCGAGGACGACGACCTGCGCTACGAGCGAGGGCTGGTGCGCCGGTACAGCGGCACCATCCCGCTGTCGAAGGTCCAGACGGTCAGCGTCCGGGAGAACGCGCTGATGCGGCGGGTGGGCTACGCCACGCTCGTCGTCGAGACGGCGGGGTACAGCGGCGGGAACGACGAGTCCTCGAAGGGCGTCGCGGTCCCGATGGCCCCCCGCGAGGACGTGGTCGAACTCGCGCGGGACGTCGAGCCGTTCGGCGACCTGTCGTTCGAGCGCCCGCCCGAGCGGGCGCGGCGGCGGTACGCTGCACGGTTCGGGCTGATCGCGCTGGCGTTCGTCGGCGTCGCCTACGCCGTCGACGCGCTCGTCGTCGACAGCGGCCGCTGGTGGCTCTCGCTGGGCCTGCTCGCGCTCGTCCCGCCGGCCGCCCATCTCAGGTGGCGGAACCGCGGCGTCGCGCTGGGCGAGGAGGTGTTCGCCACCCGGTCGGGGTTCTGGCGGCGGACGACCCGGGTCGTCCCGTACTACCGGATCCAGACGGTGTTCGTCGAGCGGTCGCCGTTCCAGCGGCGGCGGCACCTCGCGACGGTGACCGCAGACACCGCGAGTACGACCAGCATCCTGGGCGGGTCGGCGACCGCCTACGACGTCGACGACGAACGGGCCGCGACGCTCCGGGACCACCTGCGGGACCGGCTCTACGAGGACCTGCTGTCACGGAAGCGGGACCGTGCGATCGGTCCGACGCCGGAGGACTCGGGCGACGAGAGGGACGCCTAGGGCGTCTCGCTCCGTGAGGATCGAATGGCGTCGCGACTCCAGAACGAACGGCGACCCGCTCGTACCGGCGGTCACTCCTGGTGTCGCGTCCCGCAGCTCTGACAGGAGAAGACCGTCTCCTCGGACAGCTCCTGTTCGCGCGCGAGCGGGAACCCACAGTCGGGGCAGTCGGGCATCGCGTACCTGTTGGTTCCCACTGCATAAAAAGTAGCTTGCTAACTAGTTTGCAGTCAGCCTCGGCCCCACTCGACCATCCGACCGTACACGTCGTCCGTGGCCAGCGCCTCGGCGTCGCCGACGAGGACCAGCGCCTTCTCCGCGCGGGTCAACGCGACGTTGATGCGCCGGTAGTCCTCGAAGATGGGGCCGTCGAGCGTCCCCGTGGCGACGAAGGAGACGACGATCACCGCCTGGCTGGAGCCCTGGAACCGGTCGACGGTGTCGACGGCCACGTCCGGGAGCCGGCGGTTCAGTTCGGCCACCTGCGCGCGGAACGGCGCGATGACGCCGATGTCGTCGGCCGGGACGCCGGCCTCCCGGTAGGCCCGGACCACGTCGGCGACGGCGTCGGCCTCCTCGGGATTGGCGTTGCCCTCGCGGGTCCCGCCGGGGTCGACGAAGGAGACGCGGTCCCGGAGGTGGTCGGGGAGGGCGTCCAGCGAGACGCCCGGGAGGTCGTCGACGCGCTGGCCGGCCACCTCGCCGTTCGCGGGCCGCAACCGCCCGTCGTAGAACTCCCGCGAGGCGAACGCCTGGATGTGCTGTGCCATCCGGTACTGCCGGTCGAGCATCACGCCGGCGTCGGGGTACGCCTCGATCAGCCGCTCGAACAGCGACGTCGACAGCGTCTCGTCCTCGGACTGGACCACCGGCGGGAGCTGCTGGTGGTCGCCGACGAGGACGAACCGGTCGGCCAGCGTCGTCGCGGCCAGCGTTCCCGGTTCCGTCAGTTGCCCGGCCTCGTCGACGACGGCGACGTCGAAGTCCTGGCTCCCGACGGCGGTCCCGCCACAGGTCGCCGTCGTCGCCGCCACGACCCGCGCAGACCGGAGTGCGGTCGCGCACTCCGCCGGGTCGCCGGACTGCTCCAGCCGGTACTTCTGCATGTCCTCGCGGACGCCGCTCTCGGTCCCGACGCGGACGACGTCGGTGAAGCCCTGTTCCTCCAGGGCCTCGATGGCGTTGTCGACGGCGCGGTTGGTGAACGCCGACAGCAGGACGCGGTCGCCCCGAGCCACGAGTGCCCGGATCATCCGGGCCAGCGTGTAGGTCTTGCCGGTCCCCGGCGGCCCGTGGACCAGGGCGAGGTCCTCGGCACCCACCGCGAGCGAGACGGCCTCGTCCTGTGCGTCGTTGTTGTCGATGAACGTCTCGTCGACCGCGGCGAACTCGGGGTCCCGACGGCCGAACAGCACGTCCTTCTGCTCCGGCGGCTGTGTCAGGAGTGCGTCGTGGAGCGCGTTCTGGAGGCGGTCGGTGGTCAGCTCGGAGGGGTAGACGTCGAGCCGTCGGAGTTCGAGCGGTTCGTCGGCGGTGACGACGATCTCGTCGCCGGCCAGTCGCTCGACCCGCGCGAGTTCCGCGTCGCCCCGTACCGGGTCCCCGTCGCTGGCCATCACCAGGTCTCCCTCCCGGATCTTCGAGACGGCCCCGGTCCCCTCCGCACGGAGCTCCCAGCGGCCGCCGTCGAGCTCGCGGCGGCCCGCCGGGGTCAGGTCGACCAGCGCCCGGTCGTCGTCGGCCCGCTCCTCGGGGCTCTGTTCCCAGAGCTTGGCGTACTCGCGGTGGACGGCCCGGCGCTCGGCCTCGATGGCCTCGTAGAAGCGCTCGAAGTACTCGCGCTCCGCCTCTGGGATGGCGACGCCGACCTGCCCGGCCTTGGACTCCTGGTCGAGGCGGCCCGAGACGGCCATACAGGTGTCCTGCTCGAAGCAGTACTCGCACTTCGCCGACCCCTCGTAGCCCGTCGGGACGCCGGTGTCGTGCTCCATCGCTGCGATGGCGTTGCGCGTGCGGATCACGTAGTTCAGCAGGCCGCTCCCGATGGAGAACTCCTTTGCCGGCGAGAGGTCCCCGCTCTCCTCGTTCCGGTCGACGGCCGCGTTCTTGGTGTAGAGCAGCGTCCCGGTGTCGGGGGCAGCCTCGATCGGGGTGGTCCTCCCCCCGCCGTCACCGGCCATCGCTGCGCTCGCGGCCAGCGCGTTCGCCTCGCGTTCGCCGAGCATCAGGGCGTAGGCCGCCGCCTGGATCTTGTCCTGGAAACGGGGTTCCCGCTTCGTGTTCTTTCCCGTCTTGAGCTCGACGGGCATCCCCCGGCGGACGGCGTCGGCCCGCCCTTTCATCCCGAAGCGCTCGGAGACCAGCGTCATCTCCGAGCGCCAGCCGTCGTCCTCGGTCAGCGTCCCCTGGTTCAGCCACCCCTCGATGGCGCTGGCGTGGTCCCGGACGTCCCCGGCCACCTCGTCGGCCTCCCGGCCCAGCAGGCCGATGTCGAGGCCGGCCTGCTCGACCTGGTCGTCGATGGCCGCCTCCAGGTCACGGCCCCGCAACAGGTCGCCGAACACCTCGTGGACGACGGTCCCCTTGACGAGCGGATAGGCGAGGTCGGCACCGTCGAGTTTCCGCAGGTAGTACATCCGGGGACACTGCACCCAGGCGCGGATGTCCGTCACGTCGACGAGGAACTCCGGCTCGACGACGACGCTGGCGTCACCGCCCACCGAGTACTGGGTCTCGCCCCGGTACTCCCGCTCGTCGGCGTCGTAGACGGCCAGTTCCATCCCGGCCTCCAGCACCTCGGCCGTCTCGGTCCACTTCCCCCACAGCGTGACCGTGGTCGGCTCGCCGGCCCCCCGCTCGGGGCGGAGCGTCACCTCACAGAGGTCGCTCTCCCCGTACTGGGTGTTGACGATCTTCGGGTCCGCAACGTCGACGACGACACCGCGCAGTTGCACGCTACGGGCCACGAGCGGGGTCGGAAAAACGCTGTCGGTCGCCCGTACTTCCGGTTCTCCGGTGTCGGTCGGGCGGCCGCCACGCCGGACGCCGACGCTCCGTGAGCGCGGCGGGACAGTCAGCCGCGACCCGTGGTGTCTAACTGGGAACTCGATTTCGAAATATTTCTTCACAAATCGATCGGGTTCAGTACAGATAGTCACGCTCGGCGGCGATATTTCGGTATATTCTTTAGCCTCTATCGGTACCCACCAGTATGAGCGCCGGACCCGAGTCGGTCGAGGGCGACGCCGTCGATCGGCCACGCATCGTCGCCGCCGTCGACGAGACGGACGGACAGCCCCGGCTCGTCGTCGCCGACGTGACAACCGACGACGCGTGGCTGTCGATGCCGGCGGCCGACGCGGTCTCGCTGTCGGAGTGGCGCTAGCGGCAGTTACGACTCTTCGTACGCGTACTCGCGGAGCGTCTCCAGCGACACGTCGTCCAGCACGTCCTCGCTCGTCGCGTCGAGGACGACCGGCGGCGCGGTCCCGGCCTCGTGGGCCTCGATCCACCGCGGGACACAGACACACCAGCGGTCCCCGGGCTCCAGCCCCGGGAAGTCCAGTTCGGGACGAGGGGTGACCAGGTCGTTGCCCTGCGCTTTGCTGTACTGGAGGAACTCCTCGGTCATCACGGCACAGATCTCGTGGCGGCCGGGGTCACGCTGCAACGGGTAGCAGTAGCCGTCCCGCATAAAGCCCGTCGTCGGGTCCGTCGAGCAGGCGTCGAGCGATCCACCGAGGACGTTCCGTTCGCTCTCCATACCCCAGCCAGCGGCCGACCGGGCAAATGCGTTCGGCTCCCGCCCGACAGCCGCTGTCACGGACCGATGCCTTCATTCAGACCCGCCACCAACCTCGACTCGACCATGCGCGTTCGTGACTGGGAGGACATCGTCGAGGACGTGATGGAGAGCAGCGCCGACCCGGGCGGGTGGCGCGCCGTCGGTGGCGACCGCGCGAACGGCATCGGCGAGGACCTCTACATCGGCCACCCCTCGGCCGGCGTCTACCAGTTGAAGACCTACGCGAAGAACCCCTTCGAGGTGCAGGGCGTCGGGTCGCAGGTGGCCCGCCGCATCGACGACGACATCGACCCGCTGTTCCCGGAGGACGGGTCCGGCGTCTTCGGCGTCCAGCAGGCCCCCGAGGACGAGGACGACGCCGAGGAGAAGGCCGAGCGGCTGGAGACGGTTCTGGAGACCCACGCCGACGCGCCCACGACGCCGAAGGCGCTGCTGGAGGACGTACTGGACGCCGTCGACTCGCCGGCCTACGGGCCGATGGAGTTCGAGAGCCACGACCGGCCCGACTCGATGGGCGACCTCACCGACACCTTCGAGGAGGCCGAGGAACTGCTCGACAAGGAGTTCGAGGACGTCATCGAGGAGGACGTCGACCGGGGTTTCTACTGATGGTCGGCCCCTCCATCTCCGACGACGACCGCCGGCAGTTCCTCAAGCAACTGAAGGCCGGCTTCGCGGTCCTCGTCGGCGGGTCGATGGCGCTGGTGACGCTGTGGGGCGGGGCCGACCTCCCCCTCGTCGCCGGCGTCGCGGTCGGCGCGACGCTGGTCGGCGGCCTGCTCGCGCAGTTCACCTTCCCCGACAGCATCGCCGAGACGCCCTACGGGAAGTCGGAGGCGGCCCGCGAACGCGGCCCCAAGCCCGGCGTCAGGACCCAAGAGCGGCGGGCCGGGGACGACGACGGACGCCAGCGGGCCGCGGACGGCGACGGCCGGTCGAGGCGGCGCGACTGAATCACTCGCCGCGGAGCCGGTCGACGACCCCCGCCAGCCTGTCGATGGACGTGCTCGTGAGCAGCGACACGATGCGGTCGCTGTGTTCGTACATCCGCTCCAGCTGTCGGATCTTCTCTAGGTCCCGTTCGGCCTGCTCGCTGTCGGCGTCGGACAGCGTCTCCTCCGCCTCGGCGAGTGCGCTCGTCATCGTGTCGATCTCGTACTGGACCTCGCGGCGGAGCAGTTCCTGCAGGACCGTCCAGAAGTCACGTTCCGCCTCGTAGAAGGCCTTCTTCCCCTCTCCGGGGATCGACCGCCGGTGGACGAGGTGGAGCCGTTCGAGCGACTGCATCGCGCTGCTGACCGTCGACTTGGCGTAGCCGCTCGCCGCGACCAGTTCGTCCAGCGAGACCGGGTCATCCGCGAAGAAGAGGATCCCGTACAGCTGGCCGTAGCTCCGGTTCATCCCGTAGGTCTCCGCGCTCCGTTCCATCGCCGCGATGACCGTCTCACGGGCCGACTCGATCGGGTCCTCGGTGTCGCTCATCGGGGGTAGCTACGCTGCGAAAGGACTAATACGTTTAGTTCTGTATATTCGATATATGCCGAATATACGGAAAACTTCGACTGAGAGCGACGCCGCTCTCGACGGCGAGGCGGTCCTGCGGGCCTCGGGCGTCGAGAAGGTGTACGACTCGCGGCTCCCGGTCGTGGGTCGGACCGTCGAGGTGTTGACCGGAGCCGAGATCGAACTGTCGGCGGGCGAGATCGTCGGCATCGTCGGGGAGAACGGCTCCGGGAAGTCGACGCTCCTCCAGATACTGGTCGGCTCCCTCCAACCGGACGCGGGCACGGTCGAGCGCGGCGGGACCGTCGGCTGGTGCCCCCAGGAGACACTCCTGTACGACCGGCTCACCGTCCGCGAGACGTTCGACCTGTTCGGCGAGGCCTACGGGATGAGCGACGAGCGGGTCGCGAGGCGGCGGGACGAACTGGCCGACCGACTGGACTTCGAGCGCTTCCTCGACTACCGGGTCGACCACCTCTCGGGGGGCAACCGCCAGAAGGTCAACCTCGCGGCGGCGCTGCTGCACGATCCCGACGTGTTGCTGCTGGACGAGCCCTACACCGGCTTCGACTGGGAGACGTACCTCGCGTTCTGGGACCTCACCGAGGAACTGACCGCCGAGGGGACGGCCATCGCCGTCATCTCCCACCTCATCAGCGAGCGCGAGCGCTTCGACCGCATCCTCGAACTCCGCGACGGCGAACTCCACGAGGACTCGGCGGCGGAGCGACAAAGGCGGTCGGATGCCCACGGGGACGCGGCCACCGACGGCGCGGTGGTCTCCCCGACGGCGGGGGGTGAGTGACGTGAGCCGGCTCGCGACCGGGACCCGACTCCGACTCCGGGAGCTGACCCGCACGCCGACGACGCTCGCGATGCTGCTCGCGCTCCCGCCGGTGATCGTCGAGACCTACGGCGTCGGGATGAGTTCGTTCCCGCAGTTGCCCGGCGTCGAGGGCGACCTCGCAACCGTCGGGCGGCTGACCGGGGCGCTGTTCGCGGTGGCGTTCCTCGCCGGCATCGTCGGCCTGTTCCAGGTCATCAGCGCGCGCCACGGCGACGAGCGACTCGCCGTCGCGGGCTTCCCCCGGGCCTCGATGCTCGCCGGCAGACTCCTGACGATGAGTACGGTCGGGGTCGCGGGTGCGGCGGTCGCGCTCGGCGTCCTCTCGGTCCGCGTCGACGTGGCCGCGCCCGGGCTCGCCGTCGCCGCGCTCGTGTCGGGGGCGCTGATCTACGGCCTGCTCGGCGTCGTCGTCGGGACCCTGCTCCCGCGCGAACTCGAAGGCTCCATCGCCCTCGTCTTCCTCGCGGACGTCGACAACGCGCTGTCGGCGGGACTGCTCCCGTCGGTGCCGTCCGTCTCGATCCCCGTTTTCGGGGACGTGTCCCTCGCGTCGCTCGCACCGCTGTTTCACTCCCACGAGCTGTTCGCCGCTGCGGTGCTCGACGGGACGCTGGCGGCGGGGCACCTCCGGCCGGTCGCCGCGTGGCTCGGTGGCCTCCTCGCGCTCGCGTTCCTCGCGTACACCCACTCCGCCGGTGACGGAGTGGCGGCGCTGCTCGGGAGGTGGCGCGCGTGACCCGGGTCGGCACCGCCCTCTGGAGTGGTGCGCGGGAACTGCGGCGGACGCCGCTCCTGCTCGCGCTGCTGGTCGTCGCCCCGGCGTACGTCGTCGGCCTGTTCACGCTCGTCGCGCCGGACAGTCCGGCCGCGTTCACCCTCGACGGGACGACGGTCCGGACCACGCTCGACGCCGTGTTCCCCGCGTTCACGACCCCGATGACGGCGGCGCTGCTGTCGGGCATCGCCGGCCTGTTCCTGATGCAGAACGCCGCCGCGGCCGACGAGCGGCTCTGTCTCGCCGGCTACCGGCCACACGAGGTCGTCGTCGCGCGGTTCGGCCTGCTCGTCGGCGTCGCGACGGTGGCGACGGCCGTCTCGGTGGCCGTGATGAGCACAGCGTTCGTCCCGGACCGACCCGCGCTGTTCGCCGCGAGCACGCTCCTCGTGGCGCTGGTCTACGGAACCGTCGGCGTCGTCGTCGGCTCGCTGCTCGACCGGCTCCCCGGGGTCTACCTCCTCCTGTTCGGTTCGATGGTCGACCTGTTCGTGTTCCAGAACCCGCTGGCGACGGACCCCCCGGCCATCGCGACGCTCCTGCCCGGCCACTACCCGCTCGACGTGGCGATCGCCGCGGCGTTCACCGACGGCGCGGTGGCCGGCGCGCTCGCCCGCACCGGACTCGTCCTCGGCGTCCTGACGGCGGCGGCGACGCTGGCGTTCCGGTGGCAACTGCGGTCCGGCTGACCTACGGGTCCACCCGCTCGATCCACAGCGCCGGCGTCTCGATCTCCTCGTCGGTCGGCAGCGTCTCCGGCGAGTCCCACACCTGCCCCGCCGCCTCGACCCCGCAGGCGTCGGCCACCGCCTCGAAGAACTCCTTGCCTCGCTCGTACTGCTGGCGTTTCATCCCGAGGCCGAGCAGCCGACGGACCAGCTGCGCCATCGGCCCCCGACCCTGCCGGCGCTCGTCGACCTTCCGGCGCAGGTCGTCGTACTCGTCGTCGAACGCCCGGTCCATCAGCAGTTCGGCGTACCCCTCGACGGCCGTCATCGTCGTGTCCAGTTCGCCCAGCGAGGTCCGGTCGATGTTCCCGTCGGTCAGCCGGTCGATGGCGTCCTCCATCGCGTCCTCCATGTGCTCGGAGAGCCACGGCGCGGCCCCGAACTCGGCCGCGTGGGTCACCTCGTGGAAGGCGATCCAGCGGCGGAACCGCGCGCGGTCGACCGCCAACTGGTCGGCGACGCGGGCGATGTTCGGGTGGACGAAGTACAGCGCGTGGTCGTCGTCGGGCGTCTCGGCGAGCAACAGGGGGTCGTACTGACCGAGGACGTTGTTCCCGAGGAAAGAGAGGGCGAAGGCCATCGACCCGGTGTTGACGACGCGGGCCACGCCGGGGATGAACTCCGCCTGCTCCTCCAGGGGCGTCATCACGCGCTCGAAGGTGGCGACGTTGGCGTCGATCCAGTGGTGGCGGTGCTGTACCTCGACCGTCTCCGGCAGGTCGAACGAGAGCCCGCTCACCTCGCGGACGCGGTCGCGGGCGTCCCGCACGTCCGTCGCGTACCCCTCGCGTTCGGCCGGCGAGAGCGTGAGGTCGCCCGGGTCGGTCGCCTCCTTGGCGGCCTCGGCGACGGCCCGCCAGTCGACGGCCCCGTCGCCCGAGGCACCCGCGACCGCTCGGACGCTGTGATACAGTCCCATATCCGGGCAAGGTCGCCGGGCGATAAAGGCCTTCTCCCCCGCCGACGGCGTCGGTGTCGGCCGGTCAGATCGCTTCGAGCGCGTCCTCGTCCTCGTCGTGTCCCAGGAGCTTCGAGACGGCGACGACGGCGACGACCGTCAGCGCGAGCAGGAGCAACGCCGCGAGGGGCAGGCCGCCGGTGCCACCGTCTCCCTCGTCGTCCCCGGACTCCCCGTTCTCGGTGTCGCTGCCGGCTCCGTCGACACCGGGTGCGTTGGCCGTGAACTCCGCGCCGTCGAGGTGGACCTCGAGCAGTGTGAACTTCGCCATACCGACAGTTCTCCGCCGGAACGTAAATAGCCGTCGCGGTGGCCCGGTGATTCATACCGGGGGACGCCAAAGGCGGAGGTATGGACGAGCGACGACGCCAGTTCCTGGAATCGCTGCTGACGACGCCCGGTCCGTCGGGCTACGAGGCCGACAGCCAGCGGGTGTGGGTCGACTACGTGAGCGACTTCGCCGACGAGGTCCGGACCGACGACTACGGCAACGCCGTCGCGACGCTGTCGGGCGGCGACACGTCGGTCGCGCTGGCGGGTCACGGCGACGAAATCGGCTTCATCGTCCGCGACTTCACCGAGGACGGGTTCGTCCGGCTGGGCCGCATCGGCGGCTCCGACAAGACCGTCTCGCGGGGCCAGCACGTCACCGTCCACACCAGCGACGGCCCGGTGTCGGGGGTGGTCGGTCAGACGGCGATCCACATCCGGGACGACGACGAGGAGGGCGTCCCGGACGTCGCCGAGCAGTTCGTCGACGTGGGCGCGACCGACCGCGAGGAGCTCGCGGATCTGGTCGACCGCGGGGACCCCTTGACCTTCGAGCAGACGCTCTCCGAACTGGCGAACGGCCGGCTCGCCGCTCGGGGGATGGACAACCGCGTCGGGATCTGGGCGGCCGCCGAGGGGCTCCGGCGGGCGGCCGAGCGCGGCGTCGACGCCACCGTCCACGCGGTCTCGACCGTCCAGGAGGAGGTCGGGCTCCAGGGGGCGAAGATGGTCGGCTTCGATCTCGACCCGGACGCGGCCGTCGCGGCCGACGTGACCCACGCGACGGACTCGCCGGACGCACCGGGGAAGCGCTCGACCGGCGTCGAACTCGGCGCGGGGCCGGTCGTCGCACGGGGGAGCGCGAACCACCCGGTCGTCGTCGAGGGGCTCCGGGACGCCGCCGAGACCGCGGCGGTCGACGTCCAACTGCAGGCCACCGGCATCCGGACCGGCACCGACGCCGACGCCTTCTACACCGCCCGCGGCGGCATCCCCTCGGTGAACCTCGGCCTGCCGAACCGGTACATGCACACGCCCGTCGAGGTGGTCGATCCGGCGGATCTCGACGACGCGGCGGACCTGCTGGCCGCGTTCGCCGCCCGAGCCGACGACGCCGCCCCGTTCAGCGTCGACGTCTGAGTTCGGCTGGGGCGTGACGCCGGCCCGTTCCGGGACGGTCAAGCGGTACGTTTATGCGTGCGTCACTATCCCAACCGTGTATGAGTGGACGACCGCTGGACGTCCTCGAGGCCTCCCTCAACGAACAGGTGACCGTCCGACTGAAGGGCGGCGAGATCTTCGAGGGGGAGCTGACCGGCTACGACCAACACATGAATCTCGTCATCGAGGACGAAGACACAACGATTATACGCGGCGATAACGTCGTTTCGATCAACCCATGACTGGTGCAGGAACCCCGAGTCAAGGCAAGAAGAACACCACGACACACACGAAGTGTCGCCGGTGCGGCGAGAAGTCCTATCACGTGAAGAAGAAGGTCTGCGCGTCGTGTGGCTTCGGCGAGTCGGCCAAGCGACGGGACTACGAGTGGCAGTCGAAAGCCGGCGAGTAACCACCACAGATGCACGAGAAGTGCGGCGTCGTCGGCATCTCACTTCAGGACCGTGACGCCGCCCGCCCGCTCTACTACTCTCTCTACGCCCTCCAGCACCGCGGCCAGGAGTCCGCCGGGATCGTCACGCACGACGGCTTCCAGCAGCACAGCCACGTCGAGATGGGGCTGGTCGGCGACGTGTTCGACCAGGGCGACCTCGAGTCGCTGAACGGGGCCAACGGGATCGGCCACGTCCGGTACCCGACGGCCGGCAGCGTCAACGCCTGCTGTGCCCAGCCGTTCTCGGTCTCGTTCAAGTCCGGCTCGCTGGGCCTCTCGCACAACGGCAACCTCGTCAACGCGGACGAGATCGGCGACGAACTGGCCGACCTCGGCCACGCCTTCACCTCCGACGGGGACACCGAGGTCATCGCCCACGACCTCGCGCGGAACCTGCTCGAAGAGGACCTCGTCCGGGCGGTCAAGCGGACGATGGAGCGCATCCACGGCTCCTACTCGCTGACCATCATGCACGACGAGACGGTGCTCGGAGTGCGGGACCCGCAGGGGAACCGCCCGCTCTGTATCGGCGAACTGGAGGACGGCTACGTCCTCGCCTCGGAGTCGGCGGCCATCGACACGCTCGACGGCGAACTCGTCCGGGACGTGCGGCCGGGCGAACTCGTCGTCCTCCACGACGACGGTACCGGCTTCGACACCTACCAGCTCATCGACCAGGAGAACACGGCTCACTGCTTCTTCGAGCACGTCTACTTCGCCCGTCCGGACTCGACGATCGACGACAGCCTCGTCTACGAGGTCCGGCGGGAACTGGGCCGGAAGCTCTGGGAGGAGTCGGGCGTCGAGTCGGACGTCGTCCTGCCGGTGCCCGACTCCGGCCGGGCGTTTGCCTCCGGCTACGCCGAGGCGGCCCAGGAGGACGGTTCGGACATCGAGTTCGCGGAGGGGCTGATGAAGAACCGCTACGTCGGCCGGACGTTCATCATGCCGACCCAGGACGAGCGCGAGCGGGCGGTCCGCCTGAAGCTCAACCCCATCAAGTCCACCATCGAGGGGAAGTCCGTCACCATCATCGACGACTCCATCGTCCGCGGGACCACCTCGACCCAGCTCATCCAGCTCCTGAAAGACGCCGGTGCCGAGGAGGTCAACGTCCGCATCGGCGCGCCGGCGATCGTCGCGCCCTGCTACATGGGCATCGACATGGCCTCCCGCGACGAACTCATCGCCGCCGACCGGTCGACCGACGAGATCCGCGACGAGATCGAGGCCGACTCGCTGTCGTACCTCTCCATCGACGCCGTCGCAGAGACCCTGGAGACCAGCCGCGCCGACCTCTGTCTGGGCTGTGTCACCGGCGAGTACCCCTACGACATCGACGGGGAGTCGACCGACCGGGAGGTCGCCCGGCCCGACATCGGTGGGAACGTGACGCCCGCCGACGACTAGGGTCGTCGAGCGAAGCGAGACGACCTCACGGCCGAGCGGGGAACGGCTGACCCGCGAGGGCGGGTGGGTCCGCGGGTAGCGTGAACACTCGTCACACGACGAGCACGCTTTTCACGTCACCGCCCGACCGACGGCGTATGCCCGGTCCCCCCTTCCTCGAGACCGACCGAACGGCCCTCCGGACGCCAGAGCGCGAGGACCTCGACTGGATCCAGCAGGTCGTCAGCGACGACCGGGTCTGGGGGTGGGGAACCTACCCGCAGCCGATGACCGGCGAGCAGATGGAGACGTTCTACGAGGAGACGCTCGCCGACGGGGACTCGGTCCACCTGCTGGTCTGTGTCGACCCGAACGGTGGCGACGACACGTCCGTCACGACCCGCACCGATCCCGTCGGCCTCGTCGCGATGACCGATCACGACGCGGAGCAGGGGCTGGCGGAGTTGGCGTACTGGTTCGAGCCCGACGCGTGGGGGAACGGCTACGCGACCGAGGCGGCCCGTCGGCTCGTCGAGTACGGCTTCGACCAGCGGGCGCTCCGGAAGTGGAAGGCCCGCGTCGCGAGCGCGAACGACGACTCGGTCGCGGTGCTGGAGCGGCTCGGGTTCACCCGGGAGGGGACCCACCGGTCGGAGTGGTTCCTCGACGGCGAGTACCGCGACACGCTCTGGTTCGGGCTGCTCCGCGAGGAGTGGACGGCGTAGTCACCAGACGACGTACAGCATCGCGTAGACGACGATGCCGAGGGTAAAGGAGACGAGCCACAGCGACGCCGCGAGCCTGCCGGCACGCGGGTGGTTCGTCTCGCCCAGTTCGCTCACGGGGTGGCTCAGCGCCAGCAGGAGGACGTAGTAGACGGCGGGGATGGCCACGAGCGCGAGCAGGACGTGGACCGCGAGCAGCGGGAGGTAGACGTACGTCTCGACGACCGCCGGCCCGGCGAACTCCGTCGGCCCGACCAGCGTGATGCGGTAGAGGTACAGCGCGAGGAAGGCGACGAACAGGCCGAACGCCGCGAGCATCGACCGGCGGTGCCGGGCGACGTCGCCGCGGCGGATAGCCCGGACGCCGCCGACGATGGTCGCGATGGCCGCGGCGCTGAGTGCGGCGTTGACGTGGGGGATCGCGGCGAGCGCCGACGCGGGCGCGGCGGGGATGGCCCCCCGCGGGATCGCCCCGAGGACGGCACCGAACACGAGCGCCAGCGAGACCACGGTCAACAGCCCGGTCAGTTCGGGGACCCGCTCGCGGACCTGCGACATAGACGACACTGGGCGCGCAGTCGTCTTGTGGGTTGTGAAGGCGGGCGGCGACTCAGGCGGGCGCGGCGACGCGGGCGGTCGCGTTGGCGTCGGTGTCGGCGTTCCCGTCACCCGCGCGCCGGTCCGCCAGCCACGCGTCGTACTCGGACTGGTTCAGCACCACCACGGTGGCCTGCATCCGCGAGTGACCGGAGCCACAGAGTTCCGCGCAGTAGAGCCGGTAGCTCCCGGTCCGGGTCGCCCTGGTCCGGGCGAGCGTCTCCTGGCCCGGGAAGATGTCCTGTTTCAGCCCGAGTTTCGGGACGTACAACGAGTGGATGACGTCGGCCGACGTGAGTCTGAAGAGGACGTCCCTGTCGCGGGGGAGCACCAGTCGCTCCTGCGTGGTGACGTTCGCCTCGGGGTAGTGGAACTCCCAGCCCCACTGGTAGCCAAGCACCTCGATCTCGGTCTCGTCGCCGAGTTCGCCGTCTGCCGGCGACGCCGCGGCCGGCGAGATGTAGGGGTTCGCGAGGACGAAGAACGCGGAGACGCCGACGAAGACGAGGATCGCCCCCGTGGCGGCCGTCCACGTGATCTCCAGTGCGGGGTCGTCGACCGTCGGCCGCGGGTCGTCGTTGTTCCGGAAGCGGTAGACCGCGTAGACGAGCGTCAGCTCGACGAACAGCGTCAGCGGGAGCGCGACGTACAGCAGCTGCTCGTTCAGATCGTCGATGGCGGCTCGGTTGACCGACTGGGCGGCGGCCGGCGACGCGAACAGACAGAGTCCGACGGCGAGGAGGACGAGGCGGGAGACCCAGCGACTGCGACGCATTACCTCGGGCTGGGGTCGGCACTCGTAAATAGCTTCGCCAGCCCCTGCACCCGAACCTTTATTCGATCGTCAACTGATTGTGGCTGTGTGGTTTACGAGACGGGCAACCGAACGGTAGACGACGCCGTCGCGCGCGTGCTGGACGGCGAGCGCCTCGATCGACGGGACGGGCTGGCGTTGCTGGCCCAACCGGTCGAACCGCTCGCTGCGGGCGCGGACTACGTCCGCGCGCAGCTGGGTGACGACACCGTCGACGCGTGCTCCATCGTGAACGCGAAGGCCGGCGACTGCGCGGAGGACTGCGGGTTCTGCGCCCAGTCGGTCCACTTCGACACCGGGATCGACAACTACGGCTTCCTCGGGCCGGAGAAGATCCTCGAGGCGGCCGAGCGGGCCGAACGCGACGGTGCCCAGCGGTTCGGCATCGTCCTCGCCGAGAAGGGCGTCTCGAAGGAACAGCGCCCCGAGGAGTGGGAAGAGGTGCTGGAGGCAATCCGGCTCGTCCGCGACGAGACGGACGTGGAGGTGGACGCCTCCCTGGGCATCCTCACAGAGGAGGAGGCCCGCATCCTCGCCGAGGAGGGGCTGAACCACTACAATCACAACATCGAGACCTCGCCCCGGTACTTTCCGGAGGTCGTCCAGACCCACTCCTTCGAGGACCGCGTGGCGACGCTCGAGACCGCCAAGGAGGCCGGGATGGACCTCTGTGCCGGCGTCATCCTCGGGATGGGCGAGACGCCGACCGACCGCGTGGACGCCGCGATCGCGCTGCAGGACATCGGGGTCTCCTCGCTGCCGGTCAACATCCTCAACCCCGTCGAGGGGACGCCGATGGCCGAGCGGGGCCTCCCCGATATCACCGTCGAGGAGGTCGTCGAGACCATCGCCGTCTACCGACTGCTCCACCCCGAGGCCCGCGTTCGCCTGACCGGCGGACGCGAGGTGAACTTAGACACCGACGGGCAGGTGGCGGCCCTCGAAGCGGGCGCTGACGGCATCCTCACCGGGGACTACCTCACGACGGAGGGCCAGTCCGCCGCCGACGACATCGAGATCATCGAGGAGGCGGGTCTCGAACCCAACACCGACGCCAACGAGTTCGACCCCGAGCGGGTCAAGGAGCGCGCCGACGACGGGACCGACCCGGAGACGGCCGCGGGCACCGCACAGAGCAAATCAGAACTCCAATCCGACGACTGACCTATGGACGACGTACGCTTCGCTGTACTTGGCACCGGAGGCATCGGCCGACGAACGCTGGACGTCTCGCGCGAGAAGGACGGGCTGACACCGGTCGCGGCCTGTGACCGCAACGGCGTGGCCGTCGACCACGACGGCCTCGACGTGGACGAACTCCTGGAGGCGACAGAGGGGAACATCGCGAGCGGCCCGGGAGACGAGGTCGCCACAGACGGCGGCGCGAAAGCCGCCACCGCCGAGGGCGATGGCGTGAAACAGCACGGCGACGAGGCCGGGATCGTCGCCAGCGCGCAGGGCGAACCGACGGAGACGCCCATCGACGACGTCATCGCGGAGAGCGACGCGATCGACGCCGTCCTCATCGCGCTCCCGAACCTCGAACACGACTTCATCCCCCGCGTGGCCGAACGGTTCGCCGACGCCGACTACGAGGGCGTCCTCGTGGACGTGCTCAAGCGCTCCCGCGTCATCGGGATGTTAGACGACCGCGAGGAGACGCTGAAAGAGTCCGGCATCACGTTCGTCTGCGGCGCGGGCGCGACGCCGGGCTTCCTCACCGGGGCGGCCGCGCTGGCCGCCCAGTCGTTCGTCGAGGTCGAGGCGGTCGAGATCTGGTGGGGCGTCGGCCTCAAGAGCGGCTACGAGGACAACCGCGGCACCGTCCGCGAGGACATCGCCCACCTCGACGGCTACGACATCGAGACGGCCAGGGAGATGACCGAGGCCGAGATCGAGGAACTGATCGACGAACACGACGGGGTGCTGGAGTTCCACGATATGGAACACGCCGACGACGTACTGCTGGAACGGGCCGGCGTCTGCGACGCCGAGGACGTGACCGTCGGCGGCGTCCTCGACGTCCGCTCCGACGAGAAGCCCACGACGACGACGGTCAGCGTCACCGGCCGCACCTTCGACGGCGAGCGCGGTACCAACACGTTCCAGTTGGACGACGCCACCAGTATGGAGGCGAACGTCAACGGCCCCGCGCTGGGCTACCTGAAGGCCGGCGTCCGCAACAACCGCGCCGGCCACTACGGTGTCTTCGGCCCGGCCGACCTGATGCCCGGATTTTGAACGCCGCGTCACTCTCCCTCCGAGTATGAGCCACGGGTTCGATCTGGATTCGCGACTCCGGAAGCGCGAGGATCGGGACCTCCGTCGTCACCTCGAAGTCGCGGAGTCCGTCGGCGCTCGCACCCGCTTCGGCGAGGACCCGAAGGGCGAAGCGACCGAGTTCGGCGAGGAGACGGTCGTCTTCGCGGCCAACAACTACCTCGGACTGGCCGACGACGGGCGGGTCCAGCGGGCGGCCGAACTCGGCGCTCGCACGGTCGGGACGGGCGCGGGTGCCTCCCGGCTGGTCACCGGCGACACGCGGGCACACCGCGCGCTGGAACGGGACCTCGCGGCGTGTAAGCGCTCCGAGCGCGCCCTCGTCTTCTCGTCGGGGTACGCAGCCAACGTCGGCACCATCGACGCGCTCGCGCCCGACGCGGTCTTCTCGGACGAACTGAACCACGCCTCCATCATCGACGGCTGCCGCGTCGGCGCGGGCGAGACGGTCGTCTACGACCACTGCGATCCCGAGGACCTGCGCGCGAAGCTCGAAGCGCGGGCGGCGGGGGCCGGGACCGACGAGTCCTGGCTCGTGGTCACCGACTCGGTGTTCTCGATGGACGGCGACGTGGCCCCGCTGGCGGCGCTCTGTGACGTCTGCGAGGAGGCCGGCGCGTGGCTGATGGTCGACGAGGCCCACGCGACGGGGGTGTTCGACGGGGGCGGCGGCGTCGTCCAGCGCGAGGGGCTGAGCGACCGCGTCGATATCCAGCTTGGGACCCTCTCGAAGGCGCTGGCGAGTCAGGGCGGCTACGTCGCCGGCGACGAGGCCCTGATCGAGTACCTGCTCAACGCCGCCCGCTCGTTCGTGTTCTCGACCGGCCTCGCACCGCCGGCGGCGGCGGCCGCCCGAGAGGCGCTGCGGATCGCCCGCGAGACGGACCGAACGGACCGGCTCTGGACCACCGTCGAACGGCTCCGCGAGGGGTTCGAGGCGATGGGCTACGAGGTGCTCGGCGAGACGCACATCCTGCCGGTCCTCGTCGGCGACCGCGCCGACGCGCTCGCGCTCGACGAGGAGCTGCGCGAGCACGGCGTCGTCGCACCCGCCATCCGGCCGCCGACGGTACCGGAGGGAACGTCCCGCATCCGCGTCGCGCCGATGGCGACGCACACCGACGCGGACGTCGAACGGTGTCTCGACGCCTTCGAGCGGGCCGGCGAGGAGGTCGGGGTGTTGTGACCGACGGCGCGCGAGCGCTGTTCGTCGTCGGGACGGACACGGGCGTCGGCAAGACGGTCGTCACGGCCGGACTGACGGGCTGGCTCCGCGAGCGGGGTCGCGACGCCGTCGCGGTCAAGCCCTGTCAGACCGGCCACCCGCCGGACGACGACGCCGGGTTCGTCGCCGATGCCTGCGGCGACGACGACGCGGCGGTCTGTCACCGCTACCTCGAACCGGCGCTGGCACCCGAGGTGGCCGCCGACGTGGCGGACGAGCCCCTCGCGTACGGCGAGATACTGTCGGCGGTTCGGGAGTCCGTCGCCGCTCACGAGACGGCCGTCGTCGAGGGGATCGGCGGCCTGCGGGTCCCGCTGGCGGACGGTCGGGAGGTCCTCGACCTCGTCGCCGACCTCGGGCTGCCGGCGCTTGTCGTCGCCCGATCGGGGCTCGGAACGCTGAACCACACGGGGCTGACCGTCGACGCGCTCCGCGCCCGCGGCGTCGAGGTTCGGGGCGTCGTCCTGAATGAGTACGAGGGCGCGACCACGGCCGAGCGCACGAACCCGCCGGTCCTCGAACGGACGACCGACTGCGAGGTGTGGACCGTCCCGCAGCTGGCCCTCGCCGACGCCGCCGAGGCCGTCTCGGGCGTCCGCGAGCACCTACCGGCGACCGTCCTCCCCTGACGGAGCGGTCGCTCGTGGCGTGACAACAGGGTCGAATCGGGGACGGGGAGCCCCCGAGCGTGTGACACTACGGAGCCTCTCGGCTCCACTTTCACTTTGCGCGTCAGACAACTTAAATGCCCGAGGTACGTTTCGTCTGGAGATATCTATATCAAGGGCTGAGACGGTCGAAATTCAGCGACGGTGGTGCAGCAGAAATGTCGGCGCGACGACTTCGATCGTCTCGTCTCCCCCCTGTCCGCTCCCGCCGACGGACCGATACCGGGCGGTCGAGGCGAGCGGCCGGGACGGCAGTCGCGATCAGTCCTCGTCGATGCCGACGACGGCCTCGACGTCGACGTTGTCCGCGAGCAGGCCCTGCATCCGCTCGACGGTGGCCTCGTCCCGGGTCCGGCCCGACCGGAGCACGTCCTCGACCCGGTCGATGGTCGTCCGGGTGTCCGACTGGACCAGCAGGATGGGGACCCCCTCCTCCTCGGCACGGCCGAGGACGGCGCTTGCCGGACGGAACCCGCCGGTCAGCAGCAGCGCCTCGATGCCGGAGGCCTCCAGCGCCGCCGTCTGGATCTCCGATCGGTCCCCGCCCGTGATCATCACGGCGTCGTGGGTCCGGCGGAACTGTTCGAGGGCGCTGTTGCCCCCCATCGCGCCGACGGTGAACCGCTCGACGTGGACGTCGGTCGGTGCCTCGTTGGTCAGGACGTCCGCGCCGAGGCTGTCCGCGAGGTCGGCGACCGTGACGCCGGCCAGGTCGGCCACGCTCGGGATCGACCCGTAGACCGGTACGCCCTTCCCCTCGAGGAAGGGGAGGACGTCGTCGGTGAGCTCCTCCATCGCGGCGTCGCTGACCCCGTTGAAGACGACGCCCGCGAGGCGGTCGCCCACGCGGCGGGCCGCCGCGAGCACCTCGTCGGCGTCGCCGGCGGTGGCGAACCCACAGACCAGCAGGACGCGGGCGTCGAGCGCCTCGGCGATGTCGACGTCGGTCAGGTCGACGATGCCGCCGGTGTCGAGGTGGTCGCTGCCCTCGACGACCATCAGGTCGCGGTCCTCGGACAGCGACTGGAAGTTGTCGAGGACGCGCCCGCGGAGCTCGTCGGGGTCCTCGCGGCCGCGGATGGCCTCCTGGATGAACGTCGGCGAGTAGACGATGGGTTCCATCTCGTGCATCTCGGCGTCGAGGCCGAGTAGCTCGCGGGCCAGCATCGGGTCCTCGTCGCGGGTCTTGCCGACCGCGCTCTGCAGGCGGGTGCCCTTGGGCTTCATGTAGCCGACCTCGTTGCCGGCGTCCTGTGCGGACTTCGCGAGCGCGAGAGTGATGGCCGTCTTACCGATGCCTTCCTGAGTCGAGGTGACGAGTAGCGTGTTCGAGTCGGTCATAGTTCCTCCTGGTCGAGGGTGAGTCGCAGGTCGACCGCCTGCACCCCGTCGGGGGTCGCGACGAGGGGGTTGATGTCCAGTTCGACGATGGCCGGGAAGTCCGTGACCAGCTGTGAGAGCCGCTGGACGGCCTCGACGAGGCTGTCCTCGTCGACGGGGTCACGGCCCCGTGCGCCCCGGAGCAGGGGCGCGGAGTCGATGTCGTCTAGCATCTCTCTGGCCTCGGGTTCGCTGACCGGCGCGACTCTGACGGTGTTGTCTTCGAGGACCTCCACGAAAATACCACCGAGGCCAAAGAGCAGCAGCGGCCCGAACTGCGGGTCGCGGTTCATCCCGAGGATGGTCTCGGTGCCGGAGTCGAGGTCGACCATCTCCTGGACCTGCACGCCCAGGACGGTCGCGTCGGACTGGTAGTTCCGCGCCCGGACCACGAGGTCCTCGTAGGTGTCGCGGACCTCCTCGGGCGGGACGCCGACCTCGACCCCGCCGATGTCGGACTTGTGGAGGATGTCCGGGCTGACGATCTTCATCACGACCTCCTCGCCGATCTCCTCGGCGACCCGCTCGGCCTCGCCGGGCGAGGAGACCACGTCGCCCCGCGGCGTCGGGATGCCGTAGGCGTCCAGCAGCTCCATCGCCTCGACGCCGAGGCGGTTCGAACCGCGGTCGGCCGCGGACTCCAGGATCTCGCGGGCGCGCTCGCGATCCACGTCGAACTCGGCGGGGGACTCGTACTCCCGGGACTGGATCTCGTCGTACTCCCGGAGCGCGTCGAGGCTGTGGACGGCCCGCGCGGGGTCGAAGTAGTTCGGGATCCCGGCCTCGCTGAGGACGGCCTGGCCCTCGCCGACCGACTTCCCGCCCATCAGCGTCGTCGCGATGGGCATCCCGGTCTCCCGCTGTTTCTGCGTGACGACCTCGGCCAGCTCCTCGAAGGACAGCACCGCGGTCGGGCAGGCGACGACGACGGCCATCGCGACGTTGTCGTCGTCGAGGACGGTCTCCAGGGCGAGCTCGAACCGCTCGGCGGGCGCGTCGCCGATGATGTCGACGGGGTTGTAGATGTTCGCCTCGTCGGGCATCGCCTCGCCCAGCCGCTGGAGGGTCTCGTCCCCGAACTCCGCCAGCGAGAGGTCGGAGTCGCCGACGGCGTCGGTCGTCATCACGCCGGGGCCGCCGGCGTTGGTGACGATGGCGATCTCGTCGCCGTCGGGCAGGGGCTGGCCCGAGAGGATCTGCGCGAAGTCGAACAGCTCCTGGACGGACTCCACCCGGAGCGTGCCGGCCTGGTCCAGTCCGGCCTCGTAGGCCCGCTCGGAGCCGGCCATCGCACCGGTGTGGGAGGCGGCCGCCGACGCGCCCGCGTCCGTCCGGCCGGACTTCACGAGGACGATCGGCGTGTCCTGCGTGACCTCGCGGGCGGTGTCGACGAACGAACTTCCGTCGGCGATGTCCTCCAGGTAGCCGAGGATGACCTCGGTCTCGGGGTCGTCGCCCCACTCCGCGACGAAGTCCCCCTCGTCGAGGATCGCCTTGTTGCCCAGCGAGACGATGTCCTTGAACCCGACGTCGCGCTCAGCGGCCCAGTCCAGCACGGCCGTGACGAACGCGCCCGACTGACTCATAAAGGAGATGTCGCCCTCGGCGGCCATCTCGTTGCCGAAGGTGGCGTTCAGCCCCTTCGGGGTCGACATCACGCCGAGGCTGTTCGGACCGACGAGGTTCAGGTCGTACTCGGCGGCGACCTCACGGAGGGCGCGCTCGCGGGCGGCCCCTTCGGTGCCGGTCTCGCCGAACCCGGCGGTGATGACGACGACGTTCTCGATGCCGGCCGCCCCGGCCTCGCGGATTGCCTCGACGGCGACGTCCGGTGGTACCACGACGACGGCGACGTCGATGGCCGCCGGCCGCTCGGCGTCGCCGACCTCGTCGTAGCAGTGCAACCCGAGCACCTCCTCCTTGTAGGGGTTCACTGCGACCACCTCGCCGTCGAACGATTCGAGCAGGTTCGCCGTGATGGCGCGGCCGACCGACCCCTCCGAGTCGGTCGCACCGATCACGGCGACCCGTTCCGGCGCGAACAGCGTCGATAGTCGTCCCATTCCTCTAGCCGGGCGTTGCCGGGCCGGGGGGATATATCTGCCGAGGCGTTCCCGGAATCCGGGATTCTGGCCGGTTTATCAGGCAGTTTCTGGGTCCTCGACTCGTCGACCGTGCGGGCCGTGTCGGACGGTTTTTGTCGAACGGACGCGTACGGCCGGCCGATGACAGCGCCGGAACTCGCTCCGTTCGACGACGAACTGATACGCCGGGTGGCGGACGCGAACGACGCCGACTACGAGGCGATCCGTGACGCCGTCGTGGCCCACCAGCGGGGGATGCGAGACAACCCCGGCGTCGAGAACCTCGTCTACGAGTGGCGCAAGCAGTACGACGACCCCGTGCTGGCCCGGACCGACGAGACGTTCGTCGTCGCCGTACCGGCGACCGTCTGGGAGGAGTTCGGGGACCACCTCGGGCTCGAAGGGGACGTGTTGACCGCGCTGGCCGCCGTCCACCAGGAACAGGTCGTCCGCCGCTCGGACACCGAGGCCGCCGAACTGCCCCCGGATCGAGTCCCAGTCGTCGTCGTACGAACCTGACCGGGACCTCCCGTCGCGTTCGCCGGGGCGAGTGCTGAACCGATGCCCGATTCGGAAGATAATTTTTGGTTATGCTAAACTCCTTTTCGGATGGTGCAAGCTTTAAGTGATTGCCGGTCGAATAGCCGGACGAAGATGCCTGAACAAGAACACGTCCGGAAGCAGTTCGGGGAAGTCGAGGAGAACGAACTTCGGCTGGAGCGAGAGAAGTCCGAGCAGATCATCGACGCGCTGAACAAGGACCTGGCCGACGCCTACGTCCTCTACCACCAGCTGAAGAAGCACCACTGGAACGTCGAGGGCGCGGAGTTCCGCGATCTCCACCTGTTCCTCGGCGAGGCCGCCGGGAACGTCGAGGAGGCCGCCGATATGATCGCCGAGCGCGCACAGGCACTGGGCGGAACGCCCATCTCCGGCCCGACCGCACAGGAGGAACACGCCGGCGTCGAGTACGAGGGTCAGGACGTCTACGACATCCGCACCTCCCTGGAGAACGATCTGGAGATCTACGGCGACGTCATCGAGTCGCTCCGTGACCACATCGAGCTGGCGGAGAACCTCGGCGACCACGCGACCGCCCAGATCCTCCGCGAGATCATCGTCGAGACGGAGGACGACGCCCACCACATCGAACACTACCTCGAGGACGACACGCTCGTCACCGAGGGCGCGATGGACTGAGGACTCGCGAGTCGAGTCCACGCTCAGTCGACGACCGAACAGAACAGAGACGCCCCGAAACCGCTTCTCCCCCGCGCCGCCCTACCGGGTCAGCTCGACCGTCAGGTCCGTCGCGATCCAGCCGTCGCGATTACCGTCCTCGGTGAAGACGGTCCGCTCGTCACCGCTCGCGTGTGTGGTGACCCGTGGGCGGTCCTCCTCGTCCGCTTCTGCAGGGCCGATATCGTCCTGCTGTGATGGCATTACTAGCGATTAGGCAACCCTAAAGCTAAAAGGGTTTTGGTACGCCTAATCGTCGCGGCGGACTTTTGTCACCGGCGGTCCAACACGGCGGTATGAGCGCCAGTTCGGGCGACGACATCACGGCCCTGTTGACGGAGCTGGTCACGACACTGCGGGACCTGGAGACCGAGATCGAACCGCGGACCGAACGGGGGAACCCACGGCCGCCCACGCCGCGGGAACTCCTGCGGTTCACGAGCGACGTGACGATCCCGGCGGCGATCCTCGTCCTGAAGACGAACATCGAGGCGCTGAAGCTCCTCCGGCGCGCGCTCCGGATGGCCGACGGCCGCCCGCCGACGTCGGGGACGGGCGCGAGCACGGTCACGGACCGAGCGACGCGGCTCAGTCGGGCGACGCTCTCGCGACTGGACGACGCGCTCTCGGACCTCCAGGCGGCCGTCGAGGGGCAGCCGGCCGACGAAGAGGCGAGGGAACTGCTCGCGGAGGCGCGGGACCTCCGGGACGACCTGGCCGAGCGCCTCGACGACGCCGGAGGAGAGACCGCCGATGACATCGACCCGACCGACGGCGGCACCGACGTCCCCGTCGACGTGGACGCGGAGCTACGGTCGATCAAGGACGAGCTCGACGACGACGTCGACGGCAACGGTGGGTCGCCGGGCGGCGATGGCGGGGACGATAACCATAATTAAATAAACATAACGTTTTATTATGGTAGAGACAGTCGATCAGGACGCAGATGCAAACAGAGTGTCCTACGACCCGACGCGCGGAACTGTTCGTCAGAGGTGACCTGCCGCGACCGGCCCGCTCGCGCCGGGCCGCCGTCGAGAGCACGCTGACGGACCTGCGCCGGCGCGGCGTCCTCGACGAGGTCGAGACGACCGAGTGGCGAAAGCGGGTCCCGCTCCACGGCGAGGGGGAGTGCCGGGAACGGGAGCTGTTCAACGAGTTCTCCGTCTGGGCGCGCGAACGAGACGCCCGGCTCGCCCCGTTCTTCAGCACCCGGGAGTGCTACAGCACGACGACGGGCGAGTGCCGGACCGAACTCGTCCTGCCGGCGCTGTGTCTGGCCGTCTACGAGGACGGTGAACTCGCCCGGTTGGCCCCGATCGCCGCCGACGGCCGCCCGTCCTCCGTCGAAGACTGTCTGACCGACCTCGCCGCGGACCGACGCACCGCGACGGAGACGACGACGGCCGGCACCGCGGACTGACGATGCTCGCCGGTCCCACCGATACGGCTAACCTCGTACTCGACGTAGGACACTCGTTCGAGGAACGGTACCATGACTCAGTCACTCCGGTTGGCCGTGTACGTGCGGACGCCCGTCGCTGAGGCGACGGCGAGTCGGCAGTCGGCGCTCATCTCGCGTGCCGAGTCGCTCCACAGACGGGGGCTCGCCGACGGCGTGTCCGTCGATTTCTGGCACCGGCTGGAGACGGGGATGGACCCGGCGGCCGCCGAGCGGCTCGCGGCGATGGAACGGTGGGCCGAGTCACGCGGCTGCTCGCTCGCGCCCGCGTTCGACCGCCGGGACCGCCACAGTGCGTACGTCGGTGACGACACCGTCGTCACGCTCCCGGTCGTCTGTCTCGTCGCCGAGGCCGACGGCGACATCGTCGGCGTCTACCCGCACGTCGGCCCCTGTGGCAGTTGCTCGGTCGCGGACGGGCTCGACAGGATCGAGGCGGCGGTGCTCGCCGGCGAACCGCTGGGCTACACCGGGTCCCAGCGGTAGCCGTCCCAGTCCTGGCTCGCCTGGGTCTCGCGTTTCAGCCCCACGTCCGGGTCGCGGAGTTCCTCGACGTAGACCGGTTCGACCGCGTCGCCGGACTCGACGTCGTCGGTCGTGACCTGTCCCAGCGCCCGGACGAACTCGTCCTCGGCGTCCAGGTCCGAGACGTCGAACTCGACGATGGCGAGCGTGTTCGGCTCCCGGACGCCCGGCGGCGTCGCCGTCGAGGTCGTCCACGTGACGACCTCCGCGGTCCGGTCCGAGAGGTCGACCGTCTCGTCCTGCGGTTCGCCACACTCCGGACAGCGCGGATGCGTGGGGTACGATACGTGCCCGTTCGGACAGGAACCAGCTGCAAGCGTCATTCTGCGGCCTCCATGACGGTGGTGATGACACAGTTCCCGAACCCGCCGACGTTACAGGCCAGGCCCACGTCGGCCTCGACCTGCCGCGGGCCGGCCTCGCCGACGAGCTGTTCGTAGATCTCGACGCCCTGTGCGACGCCGCTGGCCCCCAGCGGGTGGCCCTTGGACTTCAGGCCGCCGGAGGTGTTGACCGGCAGCGACCCGTCCTTGGCGGTCTCGCCGTCCATCGCCAGCTCCCAGGCCGTCCCCTGGTCGGCGACGCCGATGCCCTCCAGCTGGAGGAACTCCAGGATGGTGAACATGTCGTGGAGTTCGGCCACGTCGAGGTCGTCGGGGCCGAGCCCGGCCATCTCGTAGGCCTCCTCGCTGGACTCGACGACCCCGCCCATCACCGTCGGGTCGTCGCGCTCGTGGACGACGTGGGTGTCCGTCGCGCCGCCGATCCCGGAGACGACGGCGTACTCGTCGGCGATCTCGGCGGCTCGCTCCTCCGTCGTGAACAGCATCGCCGCGCTCCCGTCCGTGATCGGACAGAAGTCGTACAGCCGGAGCGGGTCCGCGATGATCGGCGACTCCAGCGCGGTCTCGACGTCGATCTCCTTCTGGAACTGCGCGTTGGGGTTGTCGACGCCGTTGCGGTGGTTCTTGACCGCCACGCGGGCCAGCGACTCCCTGGGTGCGTCGAACCGTTCGAGGTAGTGGCGGGCCGTCATCCCCGCGAACGACGGCAGCGTGACGCCGTGCTTGTACTCGGTGGGGTGGGTGATGGAGGCGATGATGTCAGTGGCCTGCCCGGTCGTCTTGTGGGTCATCTTCTCGCCGCCGACGAGCAGCGTCATATCGCTGGCTCCCGAGGCGACCGACTGCCACGCCTCGTAGATACCGGCCCCACCCGACGAGGACGTCTGGTCGACCCGCTCGCTGTACGCCGGCAGGACCCCCAGGTCGTGTGCCAGCGCGTTCATCACGCCGGTCTGTCCCTGGAACTCCCCGCTCGCCATGTTCGAGACGTACAGGTGCTCCACGTCGTCCGGTGTGACGCCGGCGTCGTCCAGACACTCCTCGCCCGCCTGCGAGAGCAGTTCCTGGATCCAGGCGTCGCGCTGCCCGAACTTCGTCATCGACGCACCGATTACTGCGACTCCCATACCCGCCACCTCTCAGGGCTGTCGTGTATTCGTTACGGTCACCCCATCCCTGCGGTGGCCCGCACAAAGTATATGGGCCAGTGTTCGCCAGCACCACGTATGCAGGAAGCCTGGATCGAGCTGCAGTGTCCCGACTGCGGGGAGACCTGGGAAGAGCAACCGTCCGAACTGCCGGCCCCGGATTCCTCGTTCGACTGTGCCGAGTGCGGGTCGACCCACCGGCTCGCCGAGTTTATGAAGACCTCGCGGGACCTCGAAGTCCTGGAACAGTTCCACTGACGGCGCGTTCGCGCCGTCGACCGTCGATTCTCGTTCGAAACGCTCGCCGCCCGACAGCCCCGCTCAGAGCGGGATGTTGCCGTGGTCCTTGGGCGGCCCCTCCTCGCGCTTGCGCTGGAGCAGGTCCAGGTCGTCGATGAGCCGCTTGCGGGTGTCCTTCGGCTCGATGACGTCGTCGAGGTAACCCCGCTTGGCGGGGCCGTAGGGGTGGGCGAACTCCTCGCGGAACTCGTCCATCAGCTCCTGGCGCTTGGCGTCGGAGTTCTCGGCCTCGGCGATCTCGTTCCGGTAGAGGATGTTGACCGCGCCGCGGGGGCCCAGCACCGCCATCTCCGAGCCCGGCCAGGCGTAGTTCACGTCGCTGCCCAGGAACTTCGAGGACATCACGATGTAGGCCCCGCCGTAGGCCTTGCGGACGACCACCGACAGCAGCGGCACCGTCGCCTCGGCGTAGGCGTAGATGAGCTTCGCACCCCGGCGGATGATGCCGTTGTGCTCCTGCTCGGTCCCGGGCATGAAGCCCGGCACGTCCACCAGCGAGATGATCGGAACGTTGAACGAGTCACAGAAGCGGATGAACCGCGCGCCCTTCTCGGCGGCGTCGATGTCAAGCGTCCCCGCGCTGACCCGGGGCTGGTTCGCGACGATGCCGACGGACTGCCCGTCCATCCGGGCGAAGCCGACGACGATGTTGCGCGCCCAGTTCTCGTGGACCTCGAAGAAGGACTCCTCGTCGACGATGCGGTCGACGACCTGCGTCATGTCGTACGGCTTCCGGGGGGCCGAGGGGACGATGTCCGTGACCTCCGGGATCTCCCGGTCGGGTTCGTCCCACGGCTGGACGCTCGGCGGGTCCTCCATGTTGTTCTGCGGCAGATAGGAGAGGAGCCGGCGGATGTTCTCCAGGGCCTCCTCCTCGGACGGGTACGAGAAGTGAGCGACGCCCGACTTGGTCGAGTGGGAACTCGCGCCGCCGAGTTCCTCCTTGGACACCTGCTCGCCGGTGACCGTCTCGATGACGTCCGGCCCGGTGATGAACATATGGCTGGTGTCCTGCACCATAAAGGTGAAGTCGGTCAGCGCCGGTGAGTACGTCGCCCCGCCGGCACACGGCCCCATGATGGCCGAGATCTGCGGGATGAGCCCGCTGGCCTTCGTGTTGCGCTCGAAGATCTTCGCGAAGCCGACCAGCGAGTCGACGCCCTCCTGGATGCGGGCTCCGCCGGAGTCGTTCAGGCCGATGACGGGGACACCGTTCTCGATGGCCTTGTCCATCACCTTGCAGATCTTGTCCGCGACGACCTCGCCGACCGAGCCCCCGAGGACGGTGAAGTCGTGGGCGAACAGGAACACCTTCCGGCCGTCGACCTCGCCGTAGCCGGTGACGACGGCGTCGCCCGGGAACCGCTTGTCCTCCATCCCGAAGTTCGTCGAGCGGTGCTCGACGAACGGGTCGACCTCGTGGAAGGTGCCCTCGTCGACGAGGAAGTCGATGCGCTCCCGGGCGGTCATCTTCCCCTTCTCGTGTTGGGACTCGATGCGGGCCTCACCCCCGCCCAGTTCCGCCTCGCGGCGCTTCTCGCGGAGTTCCTCGACCGGGTCCGGTGCGTCCTCGCTCTCCGATTGGTCTTCCTGTTGACTCATATTACCACTCCATCCCGCCGTTGACGCCGAGCACCTGGCCGGTCATGTAGCTGGACTCCTCGCTGGCGACGAACCGGACGATCCCCGCGATGTCCTGGACCGTCGCGAACCGGTCCAGCGGGATCTCCCGGAGGATCTTCTCCTGGACGCGCTCGGGGACCTCCTCCAGCATATCGGTCTTGACGAACCCCGGGGCGACGCAGTTGGCCGTCGATCCGGTGTGGGCGAGTTCGAGCGCGAGCGTGCGCGTGAACCCGAACAGACCGGACTTCGTCGTCGCGTAGTTGGCCTGACCGATGTTGCCCTGCTGGCCGACGACGCTGGAGATGTTGATGAGACGGCCGTCGTCGGCGTGGCGGATGTCGTCGTAGAAGACGTCCGTGCAGTTGTACACCCCGCCGAGGTTGACGTCGATGACGGTGTCCCAGTCCTCGCGGGTCATGTTCTCGAACTTCTTGTCGATCGTGATGCCCGCGTTGTTGACCAGCACGTCGACGGCCCCGAACTCGTCGGCGACCTCCTCGCGCATCGCCTCGACCTCCTCGTGTTTCGCCACGTCGGCCTGTGCGGCGATGGCGTCGCCACCGTCCGACCGGATGCTCTCGACGACTTCGGCGGCCTCTCGCTCGGAGGACCGGTAGTTGACGACGACGTTCGCGCCGTGTTCGCCGAGGTCCTCGGCGATGCCGCGTCCGATACCTCGTGACGACCCCGTGACGACACAGGTCTGGTTGTCCAGATTCATCGGTGAGTGTGACCCCCGTCACTTCGGATACGCATCTCTCTGGTAGAGAGGCAGCGCACAGGCCAATAATAGTTCGCCTCAAACGACCGGCCGCTGCCCGGAGCGTATATAAACTGCCCGACCGCGCCGGCCTCTGGAACTCGGATCGATGCACACGTGGGCACCGACGGCGAGTATTCGGCGAGCCTAAAACGGAAGCCTCTTTAGGCAGTCCTAAAACTAGTCCGGTAGGATGACTCAGGACATCTGCGTCGTGGTGCCGACGATCCGGAACCACGAGTGTATGCGCGAGTACTTCGCGAACGCGCGGGACCACGGGTTCGACCTCGACCGGCTGTACGTCGTCCTCGTCACCGAGGACTTCTGTGACACCGAGGCGATGGAACGGATGCTCGACGAGGAGGGGGTCGACGGTGCCGTCTTCGACGGAACCGCCCGCGAGGAGTGGTTCGAGGAGCAGGGCGCGTCGGAGTACGCCCACCTCATCCCCGAGGCGAGTCACGCCCAGACCTCCTTCGGACTCCTCTACCTCTGGGCCAACGACTTCGAGTACGGCGTGTTCATCGACGACGACACGCTGCCCCACGAGGACGTCGACTTCTTCGGGACGCACATGGCGAACCTCGCCTTCGAGGGCGAGATCGAGCGGGTCAGTTCCGACGAGGACTGGGTGAACGTCCTCTACCAGAACGTCGACGAACACGACCTCTACCCGCGTGGTTACCCGTACTCGGCGATGGACGAGTCCGTCGAGACCGAGACCACCCACGTCGACGACGTGGTCGCCTCGCAGGGCCTGTGGACGAACGTCCCCGACCTCGACGCCGTCCGCATCCTGATGGACGGGGACCTGCAGGGCCAGGCACAGACTCGCACGACGGCCGCGGACTTCGGCGAGGACTTCGTCGCCGCCGAGGGGAACTACCTCACCGTCTGCTCGATGAACCTCGCCTTCCGACGGGAGGTCGTCCCGGCGTTCTACCAGCTCCCGATGGACGACAACGAGTGGGACGTGGGCCGGTTCGACGACATCTGGTCGGGCCTGTTCCTCAAGCGGGCCTGTGACGTGCTCGGGAAACACATCTACAACGGCGACCCGCTCTGTGAGCACAACAAGGCCCCGCGGTCGACGTTCTCGGACCTCACGAACGAGGTCCACGGCCTCGAACTCAACGAGCACGTCTGGGAGGAGATCGACGCCGTCGGAGACGACGCCGACTCCTACGCCGAGGTGTTCGAGGCGATGGCCGAGCGCCTCGCCGAGGGCGACTACGAAGACTGGGAGAACGGGGCCTTCCTCAACTACTGTGGCGAGTATATGCTCGACTGGCTCGACTGTCTCGACGAACTCGAGACCGCGGAGTCCGAGCAGGTTCCGGCCGCGGCCGACGACTGAAACACAAGCCATTTAGGCATACCTAAATCATACCCACAAACGATGACAGACGCCAACGACACTTCTGCTCGTATCGGGTCGAAGTCGTCGCGCCGTCGCTTCCTCACGCTCGGCGGAGCGACGGCCGCGACGGCCCTCGCGGGCTGTAACTCCCTCCTCGGTGGCGGTGACGGGGGGGACGGCGGTGACGGCGGTGGAGACGGCGGCGACGGCGGCGGTGGCACCTCCCAGGGTGCACCCGCCGAGATCCCGTCGCTGTCCGCCTTCCGTGGCTCCGGGACTCTCGTCGAGGACCGCCCGGCCCCCGGCGGCACCTCCATCCAGGACCTGCCGAACCTCTCGGGCTCGCTGAACCTCTACATCGGCGGTGGCGAGGGAGGCATCTACTTCCAGTTCGTGGAGATGCTCCAGGAGATCTACCCCGACTTCCAGGTGTTCGCCAGCAGCGCCTCCTCCTCGTCGCTCGCACAGACGGTCGTCCAAGAGGTCGAGGCCGGATCGCCACAGGCCGACGTGTTCTGGTCGATCGACGCCAGTTCGCTCGGCTACGTCGCCGACAACGACGCCTACGAACCGCTCCCCGACGACGTCGTCGAACCCGTCCCCTCCGGTTTCCAGGGGTCGGACAACGCGTGGGTCGGCGTCGCCGGCCGCGCCCGCAGCATCCCGTACAACACGAACGCACTCAGCGAGAGCGACGTCCCCGACAAGGTGGCCGAGTTCCCGAACACGGACGCGCTCACGGGGACGATGGGGTGGGCACCGACCTACGGCGCGTTCAAGTCCTTCGTGACGGCGATGCGACTGCTCCGGGGCCCGGAGGCGACCAGAGAGTGGCTCGTCTCGATGCGCGAGGCCGGCACCGAGCGCTACCCCAACGAGTTCGTCGTCTCGAACCAGGTCGCCGACGGCGCGCTCAACGCCGGCTTCGCGAACCACTACTACGCGCTGCGGGTGAAGAACCAGCGGCCCGACGCCCCGATCGACCTCGCGTTCACCGAGGGCGACGCGGGCGCGCTCGTCAACGTCGCCGGTGCCCTCCGCATCGAGGGGACCGAGAAGGGCGACCTCGTGAACAACTTCGTCCGTCACCTGCTGTCGGCGGAGGCCCAGGAGTTCTTCACGACCGTCAGCTTCGCCTACCCGATGATCCCCGGCGTCGCGCCCCCCGGTGGGCTGCCGACGATCGACCAGCTGAACCCGCCGGGCATCGACCTCTCTGAGCTGTCCGACCTCGAACCGACGCTCGAGCTGATGCGCGAGGCGAACGTTCTCGGATGAGCGTCCGGGAGCGCGTCGCGGCCGTCCGAGCGCGCGCCGCCGAGGACGAGGAGTCGGCCGTCGGTCTGGGGCTGACGCTGCTGGCGGCGGCCGTCGCGACCGCGCTCGTCGCCCCCCTGGGCTGGCTCCTCGTCGACGTGCTCGCGCTGGGCTCGCGCGCGTTCTCGCTCACCGTCGCGCCACAGACGCTCCAGGTGCTCGTCCGGAGCGTCGCGCTGGTCGGCGTCGTCACCGCCGGCAGCGTCCTCGTCGGCGTCCCGCTTGCCGTCCTGACGGTACAGGGCGACCTCCCGCTGAACCGGTTCTGGACCGTCGTCGCGGCGCTGCCGCTCGCGATCCCGAGTTACCTCGGGGCCTTCGCCGCCGTCTCCGCGTTCGGGCCGCGTGGTGCGCTGGCGGACGTGCTCTCGCCACTCGGTATCGAGCAGATCCCGACCATCTACGGGTTCGTCGGTGCCGCCGTCGTCCTCACGCTGTACACCTACCCGTACGTCTTCCTCACGACGCGGGCGTCGCTGCTGTCGCTCGACGCCTCGCTCGTCGAGGCCGCGCGCACGCTCAACGCCAGCCGGTGGGAGGCGTTCCGCCGGATCACGCTCCCCCAGATCCTACCGGGGATCACCGCGGGGGCGCTGCTGGTCGCGCTGTACACGCTGTCGGACTTCGGCACGCCGAACATCATGCGCGTCGAGGTGTTCACGCAGTTCATCTACGCCCGCTACAACGCCTTCATGCGCGACTACGCGGCCCTGCTGTCGCTGGAGCTGTTCGCGGTGACGGCCGTCGTCCTCGCACTGGAGTCCCGGATCGGGGCCGACGACTCTGGGGCCTACGGCAGCAGCGGGAACCGGGGCGCGTTCGACCTCGACCTGGGGCTGTGGCGCTACCCCGCGGCACTGCTCCCGGCGCTCGTCGGGTCGGTGGCTATCCTGCTCCCGATCGCCATCTTCGGGATGTGGTTCCTCCGGAGCGGCCCGGGCTACGCCACCGGGTCGATGGCGTTCTCGTGGTCGTACGGACTCAACTCCGTCTGGGTGGCGCTGTTGGCCGCCGGCGCGTCGGTACTGGTCGCGGTCCCCATCGGCCTCCGCTCTGCGACCTCTGACTCCTGGGTGGCCTCGCTGGCTGACCGGGCCCCCTACGTGGGGTACGCGGCACCGGGCATCGTGCTGGCCATCGCGCTGGTGAGCTTCAGCCTCGACGTGCTCCCGTGGTTCTACAAGACCGTTCCCCTGCTCGTGTTCGCCTACGTGGTCCGGTTTATGCCACAGGCGATCGGGTCCATCCGGACGTCGCGGCTCCAGGTCGACCAGGGACTCGTCGAGGCGGCCCGCGTGCTCGGCCGATCGCGCGCGAGTACGTTCCGGTCGGTGACGCTCCCGCTCGTCTTGCCGGGGATCGCGACCGGGGCGGCGCTGGTCTTCCTCACGACGATGAAGGAGCTCCCGGCGACGCTGATCCTGCGGCCGCTCCGGTTCGACACGCTCGTGACCTACATCTGGCGCGTCCAGGAGGCGGGACTGTACGGTGCGGCCGCCGTGCCGGCCCTGGTCCTCGTGGTCGTCTCCGGGCTCTCGATGGCCGTCATCCTCGCACAGGAACAGCGGGCCGACTGACCGACAGCGATGGCTCGTCTCACGGACCTCCGACGGGACCGCTGGACCGCGGCCGCACTCGCCCTCGTCGCCGCCGCCACCGTCGCCGTCGTCTCGACGCAGGTGTTCCCCTACCACTCCTTGAACCACGACGAGGGGGTGTACCTCCAGCAGGCCGCGATGCTGCTGGAGGGGCGGCTGTTCCTCCACTCGCCCGTCGAGGGCGCGTTCCGGCCGTGGTTCTTCGTCGAGAGCGAGCGCGGGATGTACCCGAAGTACGCGCCGGTCCCGGCCGCGATGTTCGCCGTCGGGAAACTGCTGGGTGGTTACCGGGTGGCACTGGTCGCCATCGCCGCGGGGAACGTCCTCGGCGTCGTCGGCGTCGTCCGCGAGGTGTTCGATCACCGGACCGGTCTGCTCGCGGGCGTGTTCGTCCTCGCGTCGCCGCTGTTCCTGATCGACTCCTCGGTGTTCCTCCCGTACGCGCCGACGACGCTGCTGAACCTCGCGTTCGGCTACGCCTACCTCGTCGCCGACCGGACCGGCGACCGACGCGTCGCCGCCGCGGCGGGGGTCGCGGTCGGACTCGCGTTCTTCTCCCGCCCGTACACCGCGGTGCTGTTCGCGGCCCCGTTCATCGCACACGCCTGCTGGACGCTCTGGCGTGACCCGCGGGGCGCGCTCCCCCGGCAGGCGACGACGGCCGTACTGGGCTCTGCCGGCGTTGTGACCACCCTCGCGTACAACGCAGTCGTGACCGGGGCAACGTTCACGTTCCCGTACCAGGCGTTCGCGCCGGAGGACGGCCTCGGTTTCGGCCACCGGGAGATCCTCGGACACGAGATCGTCTACACGCCCGAGCTGGCGCTCCGGGCGAACCGGCTGGTGCTGGAACTGTTCTTCACCGAGTGGATCGCCGGCGGACTGCTCGGAGCGGGGCTCGCCGTCGTCGGCCTCGCACTCGCCGCGAGGGCCGGGGTCACCGCCCGGCAGTTAATCGTGGCGGGGCTGTTCGTCAGCGTCGCGGCGGGCAACGTCTACTTCTGGGGGAACTTCAACATCCTCGGGGACCTGGAACGGGCGGGCGACGGGCTCGTCTCCGCGCTGGGGCCGTACTACCACTTCGACCTGCTGGTCCCGACCGCGGCCTTCGCCGCTCGGGGCGCGGTCGGTGGGACTCGCGCCGCCCGGTCGGCGCTGGCCGAGCGGACCAGCCGACGCGGCGCGCGTGCGGTCGTGCTCGCGCTCGCGCTCGTGAGTACCGCGGGGATGGGCGGCGTGACCGCAGACAACCTCGACGCGCCGCTGTCGGAGAACATGGAGGTGACCCGGACCTACGAGGACGCCTACGAACCGTTCGAGGGCGGTCCGCCGGAGAACGCCGTGGTCCTACTGCCGGACCCGTACGGGAACTGGCTCAATCACCCGTTCCAGTACCTCCGGAACGACCCGGGATACGACGGCGAGACCGTCTACGCCATCGACGACCGGCCCTTCGCCGTCCACGACGAGTTCCCCGACAGGCGGTTCTACCGGTACGTCTACCGCGGCGCGTGGGCCCCCTACGCCGGGTCGCCGAGCGCCGCCTACCTCCAGCGGGTCCGGGACGTCGACGGCGATCGCGTCCGCCTGCGGACGTCGGTCGGCATCCCCGACGGCGCGGTCGGAGTCACGGTCCGGGTCGGCATCGACGGTCGGAGCGCCTACTACGTGGTGCCCGACCCCGACGAGGACGTCTCGCTCACGCTGCTCGTCGACGACCGGGTCAGACTCCGGGGCGACGCCCGCCCGCTCCAGAACGAGACCCTGGCCGTCGAGGGCAGAGAGAACGTCCGGACGACGGTGTTCGTCGACTACGGGGGCGGGAGCGGCTTCGCCTACCGACTCGATCTCCCCGTGGCGGCCGAAGACGGCCGGCTCCGGGCACTCACGCCGCGTGTCGAACGCTGCCGTAACGCCCGCGCCTGCGGTGGGGCGGCCGCGTACGTGCCCGGGACCGGCCCGGACGGGGCCTTCGTCGAGACGAACCTGACGGCGTCCGAGCGCAATCCATAAGTTTAGGCTCGCCTAACACGTCCGGTATGGAACTGAGTCGCCGGGACGCGCTCGCGGCCCTGTCGGCGGCCGGCGTCGCGGTCGGCGGCGGTACCGTCCTCCTCGCGGACGACGAGGGCGAGACCGACGCGTCCGTCCCCCCGGGGCCACTCGACGAAGCGGGCTTCGAGACGCTCACCGCGGCGGCCGAAGTGCTCTACCCCGACGACGTATCGGGCGTCGACGAGTTCGTCCGCCGCTTCGTCCGGGGGCGTGCGCGGGACCAACCCGACCACGCCGCGGGCATCGCCGACGCGGTCGCGTACCTCGACGAGTACGCGCGGGCGTGGTTCGACGACCGGTTCGCGTCGCTGGACGCCACGGCTCGGGAGCGGGCGCTCCGTCGGATGAACGCCGACACGGTCGAGCCCGACCCCGGGGGCTCCGACACACAGCGGGTCCGGTACTACGTCGTCAACGAACTGCTGTTCGCGCTGTACTCGTCTCCCACCGGGGGGAGACTGGTCGGCATCGAGAACCCACAGGGCCACCCCGGCGGGACACGGAGCTACCAACGGGGGCCGGACGCGTGACCGGCGTCGACCGATCCGCCGACGGCCGCCACCGTCGCCGCGATTCCGTTACGTACATCCCGCTGGTGTCCGCACTGGGAGACGAGCGACGCCGCTCGGTGCGGTACGCGGCGTCGGCCAGTCGCCCACAGGAGCGTCGATAAGATGGCACACCAACAGCGAGAACAGCGCGTCTCGGACTTCGACACGGTCGACGCGGCCGTCGAGGACCCGGAGCAGACCGTCCTCGAGATGGACGGCGTCACGAAGGACTACGGGCAGGAGGTGGCCGTCGACGACCTCTCGCTGTCGGTCAAGGACGGCGAACTGCTCACGCTGCTGGGTCCCTCCGGCTGCGGGAAGACGACGACGCTGCGTCTGCTCGCGGGGCTGGAGCGACCCACCGACGGATCGATCACCATCGCCGACGAGACGGTCACCGGCGGGGAGGACGGGTTCCGGCAGCCCGACCAGCGGGACGTGGGTATCGTGTTCCAGGACTACGCCCTGTTCCCACACCTCACGGTGGCCGAGAACGTCGCCTTCGGCCTGACCGACCACGACGAGGAGGCGACACAACAGCGGGTGGACGAACTCCTGGAGCTGGTCGACCTCACCGACCACCACGACAAGATGCCGAGCAACCTCTCGGGCGGCCAGCAACAGCGCGTGGCGCTCGCCCGCTCGCTGGCACCCGAGCCCGACGTCCTCCTGCTTGACGAGCCGTTCTCGAACCTCGACGTGCGCCTCCGCGTGGAGATGCGCGAGGAGGTCCGGAAGATCCTGAAACGGGCCGGCGTCACCGCCATCTCCGTCACCCACGACCAGGAGGAGGCGCTCTCGATCAGCGACCGCGTGGCGATCATGAACGACGGGACCGTCGCGCAGGTCGGCGATCCGGCCACGGTCTTCGAGAACCCGGAGAGTCGCTTCGTCGCGAGCTTCCTCGGGCAGGCGAGCTTCCTCTCCGGTCGCGTCACCGACGACGGCGTCGAGACCGGCCTCGGGACGTTCTCCCTGGACCGCCTGAACGGCTCGGTCGAGGCCTACGACGGTGCGATGGTGGACGTGCTCGTCCGGCCCGACGACCTCCGGGCCGTCCCGACGGGTGAACCCACCGCCGACGGCTACGTGGTCCACAGGCAGTACAACGGCCCGTCGTTCGTCTACCGCGTGAGCCTCCACAGCGACGACGTGGTCCACTGTATGCACAACCACGTCGAGACCTTCGACGCGGGAGAACCGGTCGAGGTCGACCTCGTCGCGGACCACGAACTGGCGTGGTACCCGACCGAATGAACCGCCTGCGGCGACCGCGGGTTCGGGCCGCCGTCGTCGCCCTGCTGGGCGGGCTCGTCGTCTTCTCCCTCGCACATCTCGTCTTCCCGTACCACTCGAGCAATCACGACGAGGCCGTCTACCTCCAGCAGGCCGCGCTGCTGCTGGAGGGACAGGTGTACCTCCACCCCCCGGTCGAGGACGCGTTCCGGCCGTGGTTCTTCGTCGACGGCGAGCGCGGGCTCTACGCGAAGTACACGCCGGTCGCGGCGGCGATGTTCGCCGTCGGGAAACTGCTGGGCGGCGCTCGTCTCGCCCTGGGTCTCGTCGCGGCGGGGACCCTCGCGGGTCTCTACCACACCGTCCGGGAGGCGTTCGACGCCCGCACCGGCGTCGTCGCGAGCGTCCTGTTGCTCGCGTCGCCGCTGTTCCTGGTGGACGCGTCGGTGTTTCTCTCGTACGTCCCGACGACGTTCTGGAACCTCGCGTTCGCGGCGAGCTATCTCCACGCCGACCGGCGTGGGAGCCGGAGAACGGCCGCGCTCGCCGGCTGTTGTACCGGTATCGCGTTCTTCACGCGGCCCTACACCGCCGTGCTGTTCGCGCTCCCGTTCATCTGCCACGCCTGCTGGTCGCTCCGGACGCCGGACCGGGGGACCGTCGAGCGCCTCGGACTCACCGCCGGCTTCGGCCTCGCCGGTGTCCTGCTGGCACTGGGGTACAACGTCCTCACCACGGGCGACCCGTTCGTCTTCCCGTATCAGGCCTTCGCGCCCGACGACGGGCTGGGGTTCGGCGAACGGTCGATCCTGGGCTACTCCCGGGAGTTCACGCCCGGCCTCTCCCTGCGGGCGAACGGTGAACTCCTCCGGAAGTTCGTGACGCAGTGGCTGGTCGCCGGGCCGCTGGGCACGGTCGCGGCCGTCCTCGGCCTCCTCGTCACGCGACGTCGGGGGTTCGACAGCCGGCAGGCGGCGCTGGCGGGCGTCTTCCTCACGGTCCCGCTCGGGAACCTCTACTTCTGGGGGACCGTCAATATGCTCGGGGAACTGTCCGATCCGACGGACGGGCTCGTCCGGTTCCTCGGGCCGTTCTACCACGTGGACCTGCTCGTCCCGGCCGTCGCCTTCGGAGCCGTGGGCGTCCTCTGGACGGGGAACGCCCTCAGGCGGACAGTCGAGGACCGGGTCGCGTCGGAGCGCGTCCGCCCGGTCCTCGCCGCCGTCGCGCTCGTCTGTGCCACGATCGGGGGCGGGGCAGCGGTCGTCGCGGCGGCGGAGCCGATTCAGGACAACTACACCGTCACACAGCAGTACGAGCGCGCCTACGAGCCGTTCGCGGAACGGGACCTCTCGGGGAGCGTCGTCTTCCTGCCGACTCCCTACGGCGACTGGCTGCACCACCCCTTCCAGTACCTCCGGAACGACCCCGGCTTCGACAGTGGGACGGTGTACGCGCTCCAGGAGCGGCAGTTCGCGGTCGTCGACAGCTATCCGGACCGGCGGTACTACCGCTACACCTACCGGGACGAGTGGGAACCCTACACCGGTCGCGCGGTCGAGCCGCGACTCCAGCGGGTACGGCTCGTCGAGGGGGAGACGGTGACCACGCGAGTCGACGCCGCGGCCCCACCGCAGGCACGGTTCACCTCCGTCGGACTGACCAACGGCGAGCAGTCAGTTCGGCGTGCGGTCGACGGAGCGAGTCCGCTGTCGCTGGGACTCGTGACCGACGCCGAGACCACGAGGCTCCGGGGGCTCCCCGCGAACGAGAGCGTCGCCGTCCCGACGCCCGACCGCGGGACGGTGACGCTGGTCGCGTTCGTGGACTACGGCACGGGGGCGGGGTACGAGTTCCGCGTGGAACTCCCGGTGGACGGTCGGTCCGGTGACGTGCGGGTACTCACGCCCCGGCTGGCGGTGTGCTGGTCGGCACAGCAGTGCGAGGGCCGGGCGGCCTACGTGCCCGGAAGCCACCAGTTCGACGTCGACCTGAACGTGACCCTCGACGCGGCGGCCTGATCCGGCGAGGCGAGACGAGAAGCGACCGCCCGATCGGCGTCACCGGACTCGTTCTTCGAGCGCGACCTTCGCGATCGACTTCGCGATGGCGGCCCCGCCGGAGAACGGGTCGAGTTTCGTCTCGCCCTTCCGCTCGTCGTACGGGATCGGACGCTCGCGCACGTCGTAGCCCCGCATCAGCGGGCGGATGAGCAGTTCGGCCGAGAGCCCCGTGTTCTCGGTCCAGTCGATCTTCTGGACGACGCTGCGGCGGTACGCCCGCATTCCGGTCGTCGTGTCGTGGGCCCGCTCGCCCATCAGGACGCTCGCGAGCAGCGCGAACAGCTCGTTGCCGAGCTTGTTCATCCCGGGCATCTCCTCGGCCCCGTAGTACAGCCGGTCGCCGCTGACCACGTCGGCCCCGTCGTTGATCTCCGCGAGGAAGTCCGGCAGCCGCTCCATCGGGTAGGTGTCGTCACAGTCCGTCGTGACGACGACCGGCCGGTCGGGCGTCAGGATCGCCTCGCGGACCGCGACGCCGTAGCCCTGTGGCTCCTGCTCGACGACGGTCGCACCGTGCTCGCGTGCGATCTCCGGCGTCCTGTCGGACGATCCGTCGACGCAGACGACTTCGGCTCGACCGTCGGTGACGTCGTCGATGTCCGAGAGGACGGAGCCGATTGCGGCCTCCTCGTTGTAGGTCCCCATCACGACCGCCACGTCGTCGAACGTGTACTCGCCGGACGCGTCCTCGTCGTCTGTCGCGCGTACTCGTTGCGTACTCATTACTACCTTCTGTTCGCTGGCCCTCCTTCAGTGTTTAGGTTCGCCAAAAAATAAGCGATCCGAGAGATACGTCCCGAGCGGCGTGGCGCTCCCCCGGACGTGGTCGTCTCCGGTTCTCAGATGCTCGGCGGCCCGTCGCGACCGATGCAGATCTCGTAGGCCTCGATGTCCTCGTAGGTCGCGACCTGGCCGCCGACGTCGATCTCGCCGTCCGCCGTCTCGATCACCAGCGTCGCGATCTCGCGGTTCGGACCGAACGACGCCTCCTCGACGCGGCCCTCGACGATCCAGCTCTCGCCCGTCGTCACGTCTCGGCCCTCGATCGTGGCGTAGAACTCCCCATCCAGCGTCGTCAGGTCGGAGATACACCGCCTGATCGTGCCGTACCGGCGCGGGAACGGCAGCTCCTTCCCGTCGCTCGCGATGACCTCCGCCGTGGTCCAGAGCACGGTGTTGAGGAAGCCCGAGACGAGAAAGCCCAGCTCCGAGCGGTTGAAGATGACGCCGTAGCGGTCCGTCTCGCCCCGCAGGGACTCCCGCGTGGCGTACAGCGAGTAGTTGCCGTCGGCGACGGCCACGACCGGGGTCGTGATGCCGCGACGCCCCTTGACCGTCGTCGCGACGGAGTGGTAGTCGAACTCCTCGGGGTCGGGTGCCTGGTCGGCCGGCGAGAGCAGGATCTCCGTCGCGATGCCGTCCCCGCGCCGGCCCGCCAACCGCGACTCGAACCGGTCGAGCAACGAGGGCGTCAGCGACAGCGTCAGTTCGTACTCGGCGGACTCGATGATGTCCTCGAGGTACCGGAGGATCGTCGGGCGGGACTTCACCAGCGACACCGCCTCCGGCTCGCGAGCGGGGGCCGTGTACCGCGCCGAGAGGTCCTCGACGAGGTCGTCGAGCGACGACTGGATGTCGCCGAACGCCTCTCGCGGGTCGACGGCCAGCACCTTCATCGGACGCGACTCCTTCAGTTCGACCAGTCCGACGTCGCTCAGGCTGCGGACGGTGTCGTACACCCGTGGCTGCGGGATATCCGTGTTCTCGGAGATCTCGGCGGCCGTGAGCTCGCCGTGCTGTAACACCGTCAGATAGGCGGTTATCTCGTACTCCCCCAGATTGAAGCGCGTGATGACCCGTTCGAGCGACGCCTCCAGGTCGTCACCGGACATACGACGGCGTTCGCCGAGGGGCTACAAAGGTGTTCGCTTCCTAACGGTGTCACTGGACCCGCGGCGTCTCCGCGTCTTCGAGCTCGCGGTTCTTGATCGCCTCGCCCGAGCGGGCGTCGAACAGGTGGACGGCCGACGACGGGAACGAGGCGACCAGTTCCTGTCCGCTGTCCACGCTCGTCATCCCGTCGATGACTGCGGTGAACAGGTTCTCCTCGGTGACGTCGCTCCCCTCGAAGACCAGGTGGACCGTGTTCTCGTCGCCCATCGGTTCGACGACGTCGACGGTGGCGCGGTAGTCGTGTGCGGACTCGACGGTCGACTTCAGGTCGATGTCCTCCGGCCGGATCCCCAACACGAGGTCGGACTCGCCGTCCACCGACGCCGCCAGCCCCTCGGTGAGTTCGTACTCGAAGTCGTCGGCCACGAGCGTCCCGTCCTCGACGCGCACGTCGAAGAAGTTCATCGAGGGCTCGCCGATGAAGCCGGCGACGAACAGGTTGTTAGGCTGGTGATAACACTCGAGCGGCGTCGCACACTGCTGGAGTCGCCCCTCGTCGAGGATGGCGACCCGATCGGACATCGTCATCGCTTCCACCTGGTTGTGGGTGACGTACACCGTCGTGACGTCGAGGTCGTCTTGGAGCTGCTGGAGCTCGGTGCGCATCTCCGCGCGCAGTTTGGCGTCGAGGTTGGCCAGCGGCTCGTCCATGAGGAAGACCTCGGGGTCCCGGACGATGGCCCGTCCCAGCGCCACGCGCTGTTGCTGGCCGCCCGAGAGCTCGCCCGGCGGCCGGTCGAGTAGGTCCTCGATACCCATCAGTTCCCCCGCGTCCTCGACGCGTTCGTCGATCTCGTCGTCGGGCATATCGGTGGACTCCTCCAGCCCGAACGCCATGTTCTCGCGTGCGCTCATATGGGGGTAGAGCGCGTAGTTCTGGAACACCATCGCCACGTCACGGTCGCGGGCGTCCACGTCGTTTACCACCCTGTCCCCGAGTCTGATCTCGCCCTCGGAGACCCGTTCGAGTCCGGCGATCATCCGCAGCGTCGTCGACTTCCCACACCCGGACGGACCCACCAGCACCAGGAACTCCCCGTCCTCGATGTCGACCGATACGTCGTCGACGGCGACGATCTGCTCACCGTCGTCGTCGAACACCTTGGTCACGTGGTCTAGCGTGAGACCTGCCATCGCTCGATAGGGCATAGATCGACTCCGTATTTTATCCTTCCCCTCTGGACGCGAGGTCACGCTCTCCGTCGGAGACAGTCGGGACTCATCGACGGCGAGGCGCGGAAAAAACGGAGCGACGGTCGCGAACCCGGACCTACAGGTTGCTGTAGGCGTCCTCGATCTGACTGATGACCTCGCTGTTCGAGGAGCCGGTGATCAGGGCGCTGATGGCGGAACCGACGCCGGACTTGACCGACGGCTTGACCGCCAGCCCGTGCTGCAGGGACGGCGGCTGTGCCTCGGAGTTCGTGAAGTCCTCGATCTGGTCCGTCGAGAAGGCGTTGAACGGCTCGGTGGAGACGTCCGACCGCGGCGGGATCGACCCCTTGAGGGGGTTGAACAGCCGCTGGCCTTCCTTGGACCCACAGTAGCGACACCAGTAGGTCGTCGCCTCCGGCGACGGGTTCGCGGTCGGGTACGGGAACGAGTCCATGTTCAGCATGTAGTACCCGTCGGTACCAGGGAAGGTGACCTGCCCCCAGTCCTCCTCGTAGGCGAAGTCCTCGACGCCGAAGTAGGCACCGGCGGCCCAGTCGCCCTGGTGGATGAAGCCGGCCTCGCCGTCGATGATCATGGTGTTCGCCTCGGTGAACGAGATGGAGCCCGCGTCGCTCGGGTAGTAGTCGCTGTAGGCGCGGACGGTGTCCAGCGCGTTCGCGATGGCGTCCTCGTTGGCGGAGATGTTCCCCTCGACCCACGTCGCGTTGTAGGTCTCGGCGTCCGTCTGGGCCAGGAAGATCGTCGCGAACATCTGGGTGGTCGACCAGGCGGAGCCGGTCTGGTGTGCCATCCCCGTGTAGCCCGCCTCGTCGACGGCCGCGAGCGCGTCCGTGACGTCCGAGGGCGTCGAGAGCGAGGACGGGTCGACGCCCGCCTCTTCGAGGACGTTACTGTTGTAGAACAGATTGTTGATGCGGTGGATGTTGAGCGGGACCGTCACGTAGTTCCCGGCCGGCTGGGCCACGTTCTTCGGTCCCTGCAGGTACGCATCCTTCATGCTGTTCTCGCTCCAGACGGAGTCCTCGATGTCCTCGAGGAGGTTGGCGTCGGTGAACGGGATCAGGTTCTTTCCGGGCCAGGCCTGCCACGTGCTCGGGTGGTTCCCGTTCTGGATGCGTGTCCGGATGTTGGTCCTGAGGTTCGTCCCGGCACCGCCGGCCACGAGGTTGTCGTTCGTGTCGACGTTGGGATAGGCCTCCTTGAAGCCCTCGAACAGGGCGTTGATGGCCTTGTTCCCGTCGCCCGACCCCCACCAGTGGGCGACTTCCAGCGTCTGGGTCGTGGTCGACGTGCTCTCGCCGTCGGAGCCGCCGTCGGACCCGCCGTCGCTGCCACCGTCGGACCCGCCGTCGCTGCCACCGTCGCCACCGGAGCCGCCGTCGCCACCACAGCCTGCGAGCGACGCGGCACCGGCCGCGCCGGCGATCCGGAGTGCGTTACGCCGTGTAAGTTTGTCAGAGGTTTCGTCAGTCATGGTTGCACCAATACCTCACCATTTCGTATTGAGGATGCACACTTAATACTTCTGTATGACAACAGCGCTCATTTTAGCATCGGAAGTCGAGACTGAATCACCTCCACGTCCTTCGATTTTCCCCACCGAAAACTTGCGAAGGGAGTATTCAGCAGCCGGGATATGTCAATCACTTCCCGGTTCGTTTCGGGCTCGACTGAGCCGAATCGAGCCGGTCGGAGCGCCGCCGAACACCGGTGGGGTCACAGCGAGTCGAACTCGACGACGGCCTTGATCTGGTCGTCGCCGTCCTCGAACGCCGGAGCCACGTCGTCGGGCGTCGCGACGGTGGTGATGACCTCGTCGAGCAGCCACTCGGGCATCGACGCCAGCGTGTCGACCGCGTACTCGAAGTGGACGATGTGGGAGTTGACCGTCCCGACCAGGCACTTGTTGTGCAAGACGAGTTCGTTGTGCAGCGAGCCGCCGTCGATCTCGAAGTCCCACGGTTCGGGGATGCCCAGCAGCGCACCGACCCCGTTGGGTGCGAGCGCGTGGACGGTCTGGAGACAGTGGGGGGCGAACCCTGTGGCCTCGTAGATGTAGTCCATCGACTCCTCCGCCTCGGGCAGCTCGTCGACCGGCGTCTCCCGCGAGTCCACGTAGGTGCCGCCGATCTCCTCGATGATGTCGATCGTCGGGTCGGGCCGGTCGCGGCGACCGACGCAGTAGGTCCGGTCGAACTCCTGGTCGAGCATCCAGAGCGTCAACAGCCCGAGCGAGCCGTTGCCCAGGACGCACGCGCTCTCGGGCCGCCACTCGAACGGTTCCCGGGTGCCGAACGCGTGTTCGTTGGCCTTCTCGGTGATGGAGATGGGCTCGACGAACAGCCCGTACTCCGCGAGGGAGTCGGGGATGGGGACGAGGAAGTCGGCCGGCGAGGTGAAGTACTCGGCCATGTAGCCGTGGCCGCCGACGATCCCCCGCTCGACGTACTCGCCCTCGGGTGCCATATCCGGCTCGCCCCGCCGGAAGTACTCGTTGGTCTCCCCGTCGGGCTTGCGCCTGACAGTCGGCACGACGACCTGTCCCTCGTCGAGGCCCGTCCCGTTGGGGTCTTCGACGACGCCGACCGCCTCGTGGCCCAAGACCATGTAGTCCTCGCCCTCGGGGTAGCCGCCGTGGGCACCCGCGATGACCTCGTGGTCCGTCCCGTCGACGCCGACACGGAGCGTCCGAACGAGTGCCTCCCCGCTGTCGGGTTCCGGTCGCTCGATGTCGAGTAGTTCGGGTTCGTCCCCGTCCCGTGTGACACCTACAGCTTTCATTTTTCTACCCGTACGTCAGAGTACACGGGATTAAGTCTTTCCTCACGACCGAGTAAACTCGTCCGTGAGTAAACCTACGAGAGCTGGACCGCCTCGCCGGCCTCGCTCGACCGGTAGATGGCGTCCATCACCCGCTGGACGGTGAGCGCCTGTTCGACGGTGTTTGTCTCCGGTGGCTCGCCGCTGGCGACGGCCTCCACGAACGCCCGCTGCTCGATTCCGTGGGCCTCCTCGTCGCGTGTCTCGATCTCGGTCGTCCGGTGGTGCATCGCACCGGTGGTCGACGTCTCGTACAGCGTCAGGGACCCGTCCGAGAGGTCCAGCCCCGCGCCGCCCTCGTCGCCCCGGACGTAGTACTGCTGGCTGTTGGGGCGGTTGGTCGCCCACGCGACCTCCAGCGTCACGGTCGAGCCGTCCGCACAGCGGACGAACGCGCTCGCGGAGTCGTCGACGCTGAACTCCTCGGGCCCCTGGTCCTCGCCCCACATCGTCACGTAGGCGTAGTCCTCGTCGGTCCCGAACTGGGCGCGGGTCTCGCCCGACACCTCGACCACGTCCGGGTAGCCGAGCAGGTACAGCGAGAGGTCGATGGCGTGGGCCCCGATGTCGATGAGCGACCCGCCGCCGGCGACGGACTCCCGCGTGAACCACGACCCGCGACCGGGGACGCCGCGCCGACGGATGTAGTCGGCCTCGACGTGGCTGACTTCCCCCAGCGTCCCGTCGGCCTCGTAGCCGCGCAGCGCCTGGACCGGGTTCGCGAACCGCTTGTGGAACCCGACCATACAGAACCCGTCGGCGTCGGCCGCCGCGTCCGCGATGCGCTCCGCGCTCTCCAGGGTGTGGGCAAGGGGCTTCTCGACGAAGACGTCAAGCCCCGCGCCGAGCGCGTCGACGACGTACTCCTCGTGGTACTTGTTCGGCGTCGTCACGAGGACGGCGTCGACAGTCTCGTACAGCTCCGTCGGGTCCTCGTAGACGGCGGCGTCGTACGCGTCGGCGAAGGCCGCTCGGGCGTCCGCGTCGACGTCGACGCCGCCGGCGATGACCTGGTCGAGCCCGGCGGATTCGAGCCGATCGCAGTGGAGGTGCGCGATGTTGCCCAGTCCGACGAACCCCAGTCGGACCGAGGAGAGGTCTACCATACCGGGGACCTTCGCCGCCGGTCAAAAAAGCGTTGTCAGTACAGTTGCTTCTCGCGCTCCTCGCGCTCCTCCTCGCGTTCCTGCTCGGCCTTCTCCGCGAGGCGACCGCGCCGGTACTGGACGATGCCCGGGATGATCTTGTTCTTCAGGTCCAGGGCGAACGACACGAACCCGTACGCCCAGAAGAAGAACAGGACGAGCATCAGCGACCAGTAGAGGGTCCCGGCGAGAGCCATCAGTCGTCGCTCTCGGCCTCGCTCCCGCTCAGCCCGCCGGTCGTGTCGACCGGGTCGAGCTCGTGGACGAGCGCCTCGCCGGAGGCGGTGTCGAACAGGTGGACCTTCCGGCGGTCGATGACCACCTCGATGTCCGTCTCCTCCTCGATCTCCGAGTCCGGTTCGACGCTCATCAGCAGCTGGTCGTTGGTCGCCCCCTCGTCGGCCGACATCGACGTCTCGCCGTCACCCAACAGCATGTAGGTGAAGATCTCGTCCCCCATCGGTTCGAGGATGTCGACGGTGGCCCGGATCGTCTCGGAGGGATCGGCGACCTCGTCGGCCACGTCGATGGGGTAGATGTCCTCCGGGCGGACGCCGACGGTCACCTGATCCCCGACGCCGACGCCCTCGACGGAGGCGGGGTCGAACCCGAGCGTGAAGTTCGGCGTCTCGATCCCCGTCTCGCCGACGGTCCCCTCGACGAAGTTCATCGACGGCGACCCGATGAAGCCGGCGACGAACAGGTTCGCCGGTTCGTTGTAGCAGGTCAGCGGCGGGTCGATCTGCTGGAGCGCCCCGCTGTTGAGGACGGCGATGCGGTCCGAGAGGGTCATCGCCTCCTCCTGGTCGTGAGTGACGTAGATGATCGTGGTGTCCAGCTCCTTGTGCAGGCGCTGGAGTTCGGTCCGCATGTGGACCTTGAGCTTGGCGTCGAGGTTGGCCAGCGGCTCGTCCATCAGGAACACGTCCGGCTCGCGGACGATGGCGCGGGCGATGGCGACGCGCTGACGCTGGCCCCCGGACATCTCGTCGGGCATCCGGTCGAGCATCCCCTCCAGCTGGACGATGTCGGCGGCCCGCTCGACCCGGCGGTCGATCTCGTCCTGGGGGTAGTCCCGCAGGCGGAGGCCGAAGCTGATGTTGTCGTAGACGTCCATGTGGGGGAACAGCGCGATGTTCTGGAAGACCATCGCGATGCCCCGGTCCTTCGGCGGGAGGTTGGTGACCTCGCGGTCGCCGATGTAGACCTCGCCCTCGGAGGGGATGGTCAGCCCGGCGATGGTCTCCATCGTGGTGGACTTGCCACAGCCGGAGGGACCGACGAAGCAGATGAACTCACCGTGGTCGACGTCTAAGTTCATATCGTCGACGGCCGTGACCGTCTCGCCCTGGTCGTCGTAGCGTTTCGTGACGTGTTCGAGTTTGACTCGTGCCATAGTGTTACTCCTTGAGTGCGCCGGAGGTCAGTCCGCTGACGATGCGTTCCTGTGCGACGATGACCAGTACGACGACCGGCAACACGCCGATCACACTCGCCGCCGCCATCAGGTTGTACTGCGTGGTGTACTGGGTCTGGTAGCTGAGGATCCCGCCGACGATCGGGGACCACCGCGTCGCTTCCGTGGATGTCGCCATAATCGAGCTGAAGAAGTACTCGTTGTAGACGGCGATGAACGTCAGCACGGCGGCCGTCGCGACGCCGGGTGCCGACAGCGGCATAATGACCCGGAACAGCGCCCCCAGCCGGGTGGTCCCCTCGACGCGGGCGGCGTCCTCCAGCCCGTCGGGGATCTGCCCGTAGAACGTCGTGAGGATGAAGATCGATAGCGGCATGAACAGCGCGCTGAACGGCAGCACCATCGATCCCGGCGAGTTCAGGAGTCGCGGCGGCTTGAACAGCGGGATCTCGGTGAACGGGATGTTGACCACGTTCCCCGCGAACGCCTGGAACAGCGGGATGACGAACGCGGCGGGCGGGAAGTAGCTGACGGCCAGGATGCCCAGCATCAGGACGGCCCGTCCCCGGAACCGGAGCCGACCGAACACGTAGCCTGCGAGACTCGCCACGAACAGGACGATGACCGTCGTCGTGATGGCCAGCGCGAAGCTGTTCAGCATAAACAGGTGGAACGGCACCTCGGAGAACACCGAGACGAACGCCTCTGGATTGAACCCCTTCGGCACCGGCAGCGGGAACGTCCCGGAGACGCCGAAGATGTCGAACTCCGGCAGGAAGCTCCCGGAGAGGAGCTGCCCCGACGGCGTCACCGCGAGCACGGTGAGCCAGTAGAACGGGAACAGCGTCGTCACCAGGAAGAACACCATCGCGGCGTAGAACAGCGCCCGGTACACCTTCTCCGGGTTCTGGATCGCGCCTTTCGTCCACCGCTGGAGCGGTCCGCCGTCCGACTCGTCGAGGTCTTCTGTCGTCGTCGCCATATCAGATCGCGTCCTCCCCCTGCCACAGGATGATGACCATCACGACGGCACCGATGATCGCCGCCGTGGTGAAGGCGATCGCCGCCGAGGTCGACTCCTGGGTCAGGAACGTCGACACGACCATACAGGACAGCGAGGGGACGACCTCGCACTTGCTGACCGTGTCGATGATGCCGTACACCCGCATCGCCTGCACGGTCCGGAACAGGACCGCGACCCCGATGGTCGGCAGGATGAGCGGGAACGTGATGTACCGGAACTGCTGCCACTTCGAGGCCCCCGCGACCTTCGCCACGTCGTAGAGGCCTCGGTCGATGCTCTGGAGCCCGGCCAGGATGAGCAGGGCCATGAACGCCGTCGTCTTCCAGATGTCCGCGACGATGATGACGAACAGCGAACTCGCCGCGTCGTTCAGCGTGTTCGTCGGTGCCAGCAGGCCGAGGTCGGCCAGCGGCGGCGTCGCGAACCCGATGGTCGAGTTGAACATCAGGAAGAAGATCATCCCCTGGATGACGATGGGCACCGCCCACGGGATGATGATCGCCGCGCGGACCCAGCGCCGACCGTAGAAGTCCTGGTCGAGGATGAGCGCCTGCCCGAGTCCGATCAGAGTCTCGAAGAAGACGCTCACCACGGCGAAGATGACCGTCACGACCAGCGCGCTACTGATGAGCGCGCTGAACTGGAAACTGGTCGGCAGGAACGACGTGCCACCGGGGAGGAACTGGTCCTTGTTCCCCGCCAGCAGTTCCGCGTAGTTGTCCAGTCCGACGAACGACCCCCGGCCCTGCACCGCGTCGGCGTACAGGGACAGCTCGAAGGTGTTCAGGAGTGGGTAGATTGCGATGGTCCCCAGCAGCAGGAACACTGGTGCCAGCAGCAGATACGCGTACTGGGCGTCGCTGAGGTTCTCCATCCACCGCATCACGTCCACCAGTACCCCGGACCGGCGCGATTCCCGTTCGTCGACGGTTTCGGTGCTCATGTGTCACAACCTCCGGTGTGCGCCGAACATAATGAAGAATGAATCAGGTTATTTGTAAACCTATGCCCTCGGGTCAGGCCTGCTCGGTCTGCTCGAGTTGGTCGTACAGCGTGTTCATCGCCTCTTGGGAGGAGACCTCCTGGGCGACGGCCCTGTTCGCCTGCGTGGCGATCTTGCTGGTCTGACTACTCCAGACCGTGGTGGTCGGCCGGGGCATGACGTTCTCACCGGCCACACGGAGGGTGTCCATGTAGCGGCCGATCGGTTCGATGTTCTGAGCCTGGTCGGAGTTGAACGACTCCGGCCGCACCGGAAGCCAGCCCCAGACCTCCAGGAGCTTGAGCTGGGTCTCCCTCTTCATCGCCGCGGCGATGACCTGCTGGACAGCGTCCTTCTGCTCGCTGTTGGGGTTGACGGTTATGTGCCAGCCACCCAGCGCCGAGGTCGTCCCGCCCGTGCCGGGCTGGGCTGCCTCGCTCTCCGAGACGGCGTATGGAATCGGCATCGCGCCGAGGGCCTCACCGAGCGCCGGGTCCTCGGTCTCGGACGGGTCGGCACCGTTGAGTCGCAGGGAGTAGGGCCAGTTACGGTGGGCGACGGCGTTGCCCTCCGCGAACGGGGCGCGCGAGGTCTCCTCGGTCCACCCGAGGATCTCCGTCGGGGCGATGTTGCCGGCGTAGTTCTCCAGCTCGCCGCCGAACTCCTCGCCGTGGACGAACTTCCGCATCATGTTGAGCGACCTGATCGTCTCGGGCTCGTTGACCGTGATGGGGCGCTCCCCGACCGGGCCGAAGAGGTTGTCGCGGCCGCCGAAGTACGCGCCGCCCCACGAGGACATGACCTCGTTGAAGGTACAGCAGGCCGTCCCGACGTAGATGTCCCACTGCGTGGTGAAGCCGTACTCGACGTCGGACTGGTCCTTGATGTCAGCGACGACCTGTGACCACTCGTCCCACCGCATCGGCTCGGTCGCCCAGTTCTCGCCCTCGGGGTCGTAACCGGCCTCCTCGGCGAGGTCCTTCCGGTAATTCATGACCGGGAAGTCCGGGAAGAACGGGACGCCGTACAGGTCGCCGCTGGACGGGTCGCGGGCCGTGTCGGTGAAGCCGGTGAAGAACTCGTCGCTGATGGTCGAGACCTGCTCGTCGGTGAGCATATTCTGGGACAGGTTCTCGATCTGTCCCCGCTGGATGAAGATGTTCGTCCAGCCGTTGTCCATCAGGAACATGTCCGGGTCGGTCTCGCCGGCACTCAGCAGACGGTTGTAGTTCGCACGGACACTACCCGTACCGGTACCTCGCTGGATGAGCTCGATCTCGATGTCGTCCGAGAGACCGCCTTCGTTGTGGAATGCGGCCTTTATCTCCTCGCCTGCGTTCTGAGCCGCGTTCGGGTCGAAGCTCCACTTGACAGTCGTCGTGCCGCCGCTGCCGCCGTCCCCGGTCGATCCACCGTCGCCACCGTCCCCGCCGCCGTCCCCGCCGTCGCCACCGTCGCTGCCGCCGCCGACGAAGTTCGCACACCCTGCGAGCCCTGTCGTCACACCGGCCGCACCCGCTGCGGTGACGAAGCGTCGCCGGGAAACACTCGAGGAACTGTCGCCGTCGTGCTTGCTATTGTCCGCCATATCTATTCGGTCGTTGTCAGGGTAGGACTTAAAGGTTATCCATAATTAACCACAGGTGTTGTTAACGTCCTGTCGACGGGGCGTTAAACACAAAAGTTCCTGACAGATACTGGTCGGAGGCAAGAGTCGATATATAAAATTTTGGTAATGCAAAACGGCGGTTTTCGGGACGCCACCGCTCGAACGCGCCCACAGTTGTCCCGTTTACTCCGACTCGGTCGGCGGCGCGGACGTCTCGTAGCGAACGTCGGTCACGGTGACGGTGATGGCCTCGATCTCCTCGAGGACCGCCCCCCACCCGCCGATCTGGTAGGTGGTGCCGTCGGCGACCAGCGTGGCACTGACGCGGCCGGCGAGCTGTGCGAGCGGGATCGGGTCCTGTCGACCCATATCACTGCCGGTGTAGTCGACATCGACGATCGTCCCGGTCAGTTCCACCGTGTCTTTCGTGTCGGTCCTGTACCCCTGGACCGTCGCCTCGATGGTCGCCCCCTCGTTCAGCAACGGCTCGATGTCACGGACCGCGTGCCGGAGATCGACGTACGACGTCGGCGTCTCGGGCGTCCGCTCGGTGTAGAGGGTGTCCCAGATCTCCCAGAGACAGGTGAGGTAGAACCAGTGGAAGACGTACGTGTGCGTCCCGTCGTTGACCAGCACGCCGTACTCGTTGACGGAGTGACTGTGCGGAGCGAAACAGGTCCAGGTCCGGTCGACGAGCACGAGAAACGGGGACGGGATCGCCCGGTGTCGTGCCTCCGTGCAGGTCCCCTCGATGTCCGCGACGGGGGGTATCTTCTCGTCCGCGGCGGTACAGATACTGAGCTTGATGTCGACGCCCCTGTCGTGGGCGTCGGCCAGTGCGGGTGCGAGCTCGTAGAACTGGTCGGTGTCGACCCCCAGCTGGATCTGCGTCTCGGCCTCTTCGATGAGCTCCCGCGCGCGGTTGACCACCGTGTCGAACCGCTTGACGATGCTGACCTCGTGGTCGGTCATCTCCGGCTGGTTCCAGCGGTCCTCGATGGTCTCGGCCGCGTCGAGGTACTTCTCGGACCGGGAGCGCAGGTCCTCCAGCACGTCGCTGGGGTTTCGCGCACGCGCAGTGAGGCTGTCCTGCTGGAAGGTCTCGATGTACCCCTTCGACTCCAGGTCCCGGAGCACGTCGTAGATCCGCGGGTCGGGAACGTCACAGGCCTCCGCGATGTCGGTCGCCGAGGCCGTCCCCAGTCCGAGCAGCGCGACGTAGGCCTCCGCCTGGTACGGCGAGAGGCCCGCGTCCTCCAGTATCGCGATCAGTTCGTCGTCGTCCATACGTTGGCTCTCGTCGATCCACCCCGGGCGGGTGTCGTGTGTGTCTCTCCCATCCTGTCAGTCCTTGCCCTGGACAGGCCACTGCGGGTACTTCGGAGCTTCGATACGGTCGAGATCGGCCTCCGTCAGCGTCACGTCGACGGCACCGACGTTCTCTTCGAGTTGGTCCATCGTCCGCGGTCCGATGATCGGGGCGTCGACGACGTCCTTGTGGAGCAGCCAGGCGAGACTGACCTGTGCGGGCGTGGCGTCCTCGCGGTCCGCGACGGCCCGGATCTCGTCCAGCACCGCCCAGTTCTCGTCGGTGAACCGCTGGGCCGTGTACTCGTCGTCGGCGGCACGGCCCGAGTCCGGACCGCCGTCCCGGTCGTACTTCCCGGCGAGGAAACCGCCGGCGAGCGGCGACCACGGGACGACGCCGACCCCCTCCTCGCGGCAGACCGGCAGGAGGTTCGCCTCCTCGTGTCGGTCGACGGCGTTGTACTCCGGTTGCATACAGACGAACCGCTCGTAGTCCTCGATGTCGGCCGTGTACAGCGCCCGCTGGAACTGCCAGTTCGCCATCGTGCTCGCGCCGATGTACCGGACGTACCCCTCGTCGACGAGGTACGTCAGCGCCTCGAGCGTCTCCTCGATCGGGGTGTCGTCGTCCCACCGGTGGATCTGGTAGAGGTCGATGTGATCGACGCCCAGCCGGTCCAGGCTCTCGTGGCACTGATCGATGACGTGCTTCTTCGAGAGCCCCCCGCCGTTGGGGCCGTCGAACATGTCGAAGTAGACCTTCGTCGCGAGGACGAACTCGGAACGGCGGTACGAGTCGACGACCTGCCCGACGATCTCCTCGCTCTCGCCGGCGGAGTACGCGTTCGCGGTGTCCAGGAAGTTGATCCCCAGATCGAGCGCCCGCTCGATGATCTCGCGGCTCCGGGCCTCGTCGCCGACCATCCACGGCTCGCCGCTCCCGAAGTTCATCGTCCCGAGACACAGCTCAGACACCTCGAGGCCCGTCGAGCCCAGCGTCGTGTACGGGACGTCGTCGCCGACCATACCGAACTGTTACAACACGTGTTGTTAAAAACCTTGGTTAGGTGTGGCACGGTCGCCGCTAAGCGGAGGCCCTTATACGAGCGAGCGGGTAGTGAGGGTATGACAGACCTGGGCACGCTCCGTTCGGGGGAGTACACCGGCGAGAACCGCTGCTGGCCCTGTACGCTCGTGAACCTCCTGATAGTCGGCGTGGCGAGTCTGCTGTTGCTCGTCCGCCGGCGGCGGGGTGGTGCGGCTCTCGTCGCGGCGGTCGGTGCCGGGCTCGTGTATCTCCGCGGGTACGTGGTTCCGTACACGCCCGCGTTCGCGCCCGAACTCGTGAGGGCGTCGCCCGTCCCCGACTACCTGTTCCACGGCCTGGACGCGGAGGACGAGCGCTACGAGGCCGCGGCCGACGAGCGCACCTCGCTGGCCGCGACCGACCTCGACGGCGAGGCGGTCCTCCGGGAACTCGACGCGGCCGGCGTCGTCGAGGCCGACGGCGAGATGCTCCGCCTGACCGACGACGTCGACGCGGCGTGGCACGCGGAGATGGAGCGCCTGTCGGACCGTTCGCTACCGACGCTGGCCGACGAGATCAGACGGGACGTGTCACGCATCGACGAGACCGAATCGATGGAGACGGAAGGCCGGGAGTGGCTGGTCCTCGGCGAGGACGAGGTGCTGGTGGCTCGCCCCGTCGGAATCGCCGAACTGGCCGCCTATCGGGCGCTCGGCCCGTACCTCGACGACGAGGGCGTCCGACTGGCCGGTGCCCGTTCGCTTCGGATGTTCCTCGAGACGTGCCCGGTCTGTGACGTCGAACTGGTCGAGACTGACGAGGCGACCTGCTGCGGTTCGTACGCGAAACCCCGCGAGAAGCCCGACGAGGTCCTCGCCTGTCCGGAGTGCGACCAGCGCCTGTTCACGTTCCCGACCGAGTGAGAAGCCGCGTCCGAGTCCGTCGTGATGGACTCTTCGGGCGGAACACGACAGGCTGGCCCGGCGGCGGTGACCGCCGGACCGACTGGTGACAACCACAACCGTTGGCAGTGACGGAAAGTGGGTGGTGGGTGGTGGTGGGTTGGCCGGGTATGACGGTAGAGAGGGCACGGGGGGAGAGTGCGATGGCATCTCGCGGCCCTCGCGTGCCGGTCGGCTGTGGGCCGTCGGCGACGGTCACTACCCAGCCAGGATTCAATAACAACTCCTGTTGTAAATAGATTCCGGGGGTGACATCGCTGTCGAAGACAGTGCCTATTATACCGTAGCCCTCCGGACACCATCATATGAAGAACATCGACGACCTCGTCGAGAGCGCTGCGGACCTCGCGGAACGGGGTCTCTCCAAGGGCGAGATCGCGGACGAACTCAACGTCTCCCGGGAGACGGCCAGTTGGCTGGTCGAACGCAGCGGGACCGGGACCGAACCGCAGCCCACGGACACCGGCGGCCCCCACGACATCCACGTCGACTGGTCGGCCGTCGGTCGGGACAGCAACCGGCTCCACCACGTCGGCTGTGCGATGGCCGATCTCCTCTCGAAACACGGCGAGGAGGTGGACCTCACCATCGGGATCGAGAAGGCCGGCGCGCCGCTGGCGACGACGGTCGCGCGGGAACTCGACACGGACCTGGGAACCTACGCCCCCACCAAGCACCAGTGGGACGACGACGAGAGCGGGATCAGCGACGGGACCTTCTCCCGGAACTTCGCGCAGATCCGCGGCCGGGACTGCTACGTGGTCGACGACACCATCACGAGCGGGAACACGATGACCGAGACCGTCGAGGCGGTCCGCGAGCAGGGCGGCAACCCCGTCGCCTGCGTCGTGCTGGCCGACAAGCGCGGCATCGAGGACATCCGGGGCGTCCCGGTGTACTCGCTGCTCCAGGTCATCCGGGTCGGGACCGACGACGAGGACAAGGAGTGAGGACTCACTCGGTCTCGTAGACTCGGGCCTCGTAGGGTCGGAACCGCTCGCCCGCCCGCCCGGCGTCGCCGTAGTTCGCGACGACCGGCTCGCCGTCGAGCCCGTCCAGCCCCGTCACCGCGACGGCCTCTCCCTGCCAGTTCAGGACGACCAGACGACTGTCGCCGTCGAGCGTCCGTCGGTGTGCCCACACGTCCGGGTAGTCGTCGTTCGGGAGGAGGTAGTCCGTCTCGCCGTAGACCAACACGTCGTCGGCGTGGCGGCGGTCGATGAGACTCCGGTAGAAGTGGAAGATGGACTCGGGGTCGTCCCGCGCTGCTGCCGCGTTCACCCGCTCGAAGTCGTCGTTGACCTGGATCCAGGGGTCGCCGTCGGTGAAGCCGGCGTGCTCGGAGTCGTCCCACTGCATCGGGGTCCGCGCGTTGTCACGCGAGCGGTTCCGCACGAACGGGGCGACGGTCTCGTAGGGGACGTCGTGCTCGTCGAGCAGTCGCTCGACCTGTCCGTGGGCCTCCACGTCCCGGATGGCGTCCGGGCTGTCCCAGTCCGCGTTGGTCATCCCCAGTTCGTCGCCCTGATAGCAGAACGGCGTGGCCCGCTGGGTCAGGAGGAACGTCGCGAGCAGCGTCGCCGACTCCCGGTGGTACTCGTCGTCGTCGCCGAACCGGGACACCGCCCGGGTCTGGTCGTGGCTGCCGAGGTAGAGACTGTTCCAGCCGTCGCCGACGCCCTCGTCCCACTTCCGGATTGCCGCCTGCAACTCCGACAGGTCCATCGTGTTCAGCCGCTCGTCCAGCGTCGTGTCGTCCTCGCCGGCGAGGGCGTCCATCCCGACGTAGTCGGGACTCCACTTCCCGCCGGGACCGTAGGTCACGTCCATGTGGTCGAAGTGGACGACCACGTCGATGCCGTCCTCGAAGTACGCCTGTGCCTCCTCGGGACCGGCACCCGGCGTCTCGCCGATGAGCATCGCGTCGTAGTCGTCCCAGGTGCGGTCGGCCATCTCCGAGAGGTACTCGTGGATGTGCGGCCCGTTGAAGTAGATGCCCATGTCGAACCAGTCCTCGCCGGTGTCGGCGTCGGGCAGCCCCTCGGGCTTGGAGATACAGGAGATGGCGTCCATCCGGAAGCCGTCGATCCCCTTCTCCAGCCAGAAGTTCACCATCTCGTAGATCGCCTCCCGGACCTCGGGGTTGTCCCAGTTGAGGTCCGGTTGCTTCTCGTCGAAGAGGTGGAGGTACCACGCCTCCCGCTCGTCGTCCCACGTCCAGGCCGGGCCGCCGAACAGCGAGATCCAGTTGTTCGGCGGCTCCTCGGGGTCGCCCTCGCGCCAGACGTACCAGTCGTCCTTCCCGGCGTCGGGGTCCCGGGACGCCTGGAACCAGTCGTGCTCGTCGGAGGTGTGGTTGACGACGAGGTCCATCAGGAGCCGCATATCGCGGGCGTGGAGCGCGTCGCGCAGTTCCTCCCAGTCGGCCATCGTCCCGTACTCGTCGGCGATGGCCCGGTAGTCCGCGATGTCGTACCCCATGTCCGCGTTGGGGGACTCGTAGACGGGACAGGTCCAGACCACGTCGACGCCGAGTTCGTCGAGGTAGTCCACCCGGTCGACGATCCCCCGGAGGTCGCCGATCCCGTCGCCGTCGCTGTCGTCGAAACTCCGCGGGTAGATCTGGTAGACGACCGCCTCTTTCCACCACTCTCGGTCGGCGTCGGTCAGCATAGCCGTCCCTTCGCCCCACGGTACCAAGAACCCCAACGCCCGGGCGTGGGTCTCTGTTCCATCTGTCTCACTCCAGTCGGTACACCCGGGCCTCGTAGGGAGCCAGCGAGACGAGTCCGGGCTCGTCGTCGTCGCGCTCGTAGTTGGACAGCGCCAGTGCGGCGTCCTCGTAGTCGACGGGCAGGTCGACGGTCGGCCGCCCGTCGAAGAAGTTCAGCACCACCAGCAGGCGCTCGCGGTCCCCGTCCCCGAGTTCCCGCGTGTACGCGAAGACCTCGTCGTGGTCGGGGACCAGGTCGGTGAACGAGCCGTACACGAGCGCCTCGTACCGATCGCGGAGCTGGACGAGCGCACGGTAGTAGTTCAGTACCGAGTCGGGGTCCCGCTCCGCCGCCGCGGCGTTGATCTCGGCGTGGTTCGGGTTGACCTTGATCCAGGGGTCGCCGTCGGTGAAGCCGGCGTGCTCGGCGTCTCGCCACTGCATCGGCGTCCGCGCGTTGTCCCGCGAGCGGTAGGCGACGACGTCCCGCACGGCCTCGTAGTCGTCGTGTCCCCCGGCGTCCATCAGCTCCTTCGCGTGGTTGATGGCGTCCACGTCCCGGAGGTCCTCCAGCCGTTCCCAGGGTGCGTTCGTCATCCCGAGCTCCTGGCCCTGGTAGACGTACGGCGTCCCGCGGAGCGTCATGACGAACGTCCCGAGCAGCGTCGCGGACTCGCGCCGGTACTCGACGGGGTCGCCGTAGCGGGAGACGACGCGGGGCTGGTCGTGGTTCTCCCAGTACAGCGCGTTCCAGCCGTCGTCGGCGAGACCGTGTTGCCACCGGCGGGTGATCTCCTTGAGCTCGCCGAGGTCCCAGTCGCCGACCGCCCAGCGATCGCCGCCCTCGTAGTCCAGCTTCGTGTGCTGGAAGTGGAAGGCCATGTCCAGCGGGCCGTCCTCGCCGGCGTACTCCCTGGCCGCGTCGACGGTGAGCCGGGGCATCTCGCCGACGGTCATCGCGTCGTAGTTCGAGAGGACCGCCTCGTCGAGTTCCTCGAGGTAGTCCGTCATCGCCGGTCCGTCGACGAAGTGTTCCTGCCCGACCCACTCGCTGTCGGGGTCGCCGTCGGGCAGGCCCTCGGGCTTCGAGAGGAGGTTGATGACGTCCATCCGGAAGCCGTCGATCCCCTTCTCCAGCCACCACTCGACCGTGTCGAAGACGTCTTCGCGGACGTCCGCGTTCGTCCAGTCGAGGTCCGGCTGGCTGTCGTCGTAGAGGTGCAGGTAGTACTCGCCGCGTTCCTCGTCGTACTCCCAGGCCGAGCCGCCGAAAAAGGACTCCCAGTTGTTCGGCGGCTCGCCGTCCTCGCCCTCCCGCCAGATGTAGTAGTCCTCGTACTCGGGGTCCCCGCGCCGGGAGCGCTGGAACCACTCGTGCTCGGTCGAGGTGTGGTTGACGACGAGGTCCATCACGAGCCGCATGTCGCGGGCGTGGATCTCGTCGAGGAGGTGCTCCCAGTCGGCCATCGTGCCGTACTCCTCGTGGATGGCCCGGTAGTCGCTGATGTCGTAGCCGTTGTCCTCCTGGGGCGACTCGTAGACCGGGTTCAGCCAGATCACGTCGACCCCCAGCGACGCGACGTAGTCGAGGCGGTCGACGAGCCCCTGCAGGTCGCCGACGCCGTCGCCGTCGCTGTCGTTGAAGCTCCGCGGGTACACCTGGTAGACGACGGCCTCCTTCCACCAGGTTCGCTCTTCCTCCGGTACTGCCGCTGTCGTCGTCGGGTGTTCGGTTGCCCTGGTCAGTCGAGTGCGTAGACGCGTGCCTCGTAGGGTCGTAGCGTCAGCTCCCCCTCGACCGCCCCACCGTCGTCGTAGTTCGCGAGCAGCAGTTCGTCGGTCCGCTCCGCGTCGGCCGGCGACACGGTCGTCTCGCTCGTCGAGAAGTTCAGCGCGACGAGCGCCTCCCCGACCTCGGTGCCGTCGGTCCGCATGTCCTCCGGCAGCGTCATCCGGTAGGCCCAGACCGACTCGTGATCCGGGAGCAACAGCTCGTAGTCGCCGTAGACGAACACGTCGTGGGCGTCCCGCAGCGCCACGAGGTCCCGGTAGTAGTGGAGGATGGAGTCCTCGTCGGCCTCCGCGGCAGCGACGTTGATATCCTCATAGTCCGGGTTGACCGCGAGCCACGGGTCGCCGTCGGTGAAGCCGGCGTGCTCGGAGTCGTCCCACTGCATCGGCGTCCGCGCGTTGTCACGCGAGCGGGCGCGGACGATGTCCTGTACCTCCTCGAAGGAGTCGATCTCGCCGGCCGCCATCGCCTCCTCGACCTTGCCGATGGACTGGAGGTCGTCGAGTTCGTCGAGGTTCGACCACGGGTAGTTCGTCATCCCGATCTCCTGGCCCTGGAAGACGTACGGCGTCCCCGAGAGGGTAAAGAGGAGCATGCCCAGCAGCTTCCCGGACTCGCGCCGGTACGCCCCGTCGTCGCCGAACCGGGAGACGATGCGCGGCTGGTCGTGGTTCGTGAGGTACAGCGAGTTCCAGCCGTCCAGCTCCGTCTGCCAGTTCGACATAATGGCCTTCAGATCCGTGAGGTCCCACTCGGCGGGCGAGAGCCAGCGGTCGCCCATATCGACGAGCATGTGCTCGAAGTGGAACACCATGTCCATCGGCCCGTCCGCGGAGACGTAGTCGCTGGCCGTCTCCGTGTCGATGTCGATACACTCGCCCACGACCATCGTGTCGTAGTCGTCCCAGGTCCGCTCGGCCATCTCCGTGATGTACTCCTCGGCCCTCGGCCCGTCCGAGAAGTGTTCGATCCCGACCCAGTCCTGGGCGGGGTCGCCGTCGGGCAGGCCCTCGGGCTTGGAGACGAGGTTGACCACGTCCATCCGGAAGCCGTCGATCCCCTTCTCCAGCCACCAGTTCATCATCTCGTAGACGTCGTCGCGGACCGCCTCGGTGTCCCAGTCGAGGTCGGCCTGGGTCTCGTCGAACAGGTGGAGGTACTGCATCCCGGCCTCCTCGTCGTGTGACCAGGCCGAACCGCCGAAGCCGCTCTTCCAGTTGTTCGGCGGCTCCTCGCCCTCCCGCCAGAAGTAGTACTCGCGGTAGCCGTCCTCGTCGCGCCGGGAGCGCTGGAACCAGTCGTGCTCGGTCGAGGTGTGGTTCACCGCGAGGTCCATGATGAGCCGCATATCGCGGGCGTGGACCGCCTCGAGGAGCCGCTCCCAGTCGGCCATCGTGCCGTACTCCTCGTGGATGGCCCGGTAGTCGCTGATGTCGTAGCCGTTGTCCTCCTGGGGCGACTCGTAGACCGGGTTCAGCCAGATCACGTCGGCACCGAGGGCGGCGACGTGGTCGAGCCGGTCGATGACGCCCTGCAGGTCGCCGATCCCGTCGCCGTCGCTGTCGTCGAAGCTCTTCGGGTATATCTGGTAGACGACCGCTTCCTTCCACCACGCGCGTTCCTCGGCCATACATACCACGGTTGCCCGAACCCGCACATAAATCTACGCATCAAGAACAACGGCTGTTGTAAATCGTACGAGCCGCTCGATCGCTACAGCTCCAGGGGCGCGGGCCGGGACAGCGTGAGGTCGTGGTCGACGGCGTCGACGGTCGTGGTCGGCCACTCGCCGGTGGTCGAGAGGTGTTCGACGCCGTCGTCCGTGACGAGGTGCGTGTCCTCGCTCTTGGCCCCCTGGACGGTGGGGTTCCAGGCGTAGGCCTGCGGCGTCACGACCCGCGCCTCGCTCCCGGGGGTCGCGATCCACTCCCGGCCCGCGAAGCCGGCCGCGCCGCCCTGGTGGTGATTGCGCCACTCGCCGTCCCAGCCGACGGCGTCGTAGGCCTCCCGGATCGCCGCGAACACGTCGCCGGCGGTCCCACCCCTCCGAGCGACCGCCCGCGTCGCGGCCAGCGCCGTCGTCTCGACGCGCATCGCCGCCTCGGTGCGCTCGGGCAGCCACGCCGGCGGGTCGAAGGCGACCGTCCGCGTACAGGAGGTGAACAGGCCGCCGCGGCTGGCCGTGACCGACAGCAGCGCGTACTCGCCCAGCGGCTCGTCTTTCGGCGTGTAGTGTCGGTACCGCTGGGCCCGGTCGCTCCCGCCGACCAGCGCGACCGGCGACTCCGCGTCGCGCGCGGTGAGTTCCCGTCGGAGGTCGGCGGCGACCGACCGCTCCGTGTCGTCGGCCGAGAGTTCCCGGGCAACGGTCTCGACGGCCGCGGCGACGTCCTCGCTCAGGTCGCGGTAGGCCTCGACCTGCGCGTCCGTCAGCGGCTGGCGGAGGTCGGTCGCCTCGACCGGCGCGAAGCCCGGCACGGCGAAGTCGGCGGCCGCCGGCGTCGGGCTCCGGTCGGTCACGGCCCCGGCGAGGTCGTCGGCGTGCCAGGGGAACGACTCGACGGCCACGTCGTCCGAGAGCTCCTCGTCGCGGAGCCGCGGTGCCTCGATGTCGTTCGTGACGACGGTCACGCCGTCGCCGTCGTAGCCCGCGGCCGCGACGCCGACGTCGGCGGTCCGGTCGACGACGTTGTCGCCGCCGGTCAGCCACGCGAAGGCGTTCGGGCGCGCGAACCAGATCGCTTCGAGGTCGTTCTCCGAGAGGTACGCGTCCAGGCGCGACAGCACAGTCATACCTGCCCCGGCGGGTGGGACCCTCAAAAAACCGCCCCACGTCGCCGGCGTCACTCGGCGGTCTCGTAGCGGTCGAACAGCGTCGACAGCTGCTTGGCCCGCATCGTCAGCATCCGGGCGTTGACGTACATCTCGCCGAGCGCGAGGTTCTGTTCCTCGGCGATGGCCGCGACGTGTTCGGCCTCCTCGACGTTCTGCCGGGAGGTCTCTGCCACGTCGTCCGCGATAGAGGCGACCTCCTCGCTGCTGGCCGCCTGGTCGTCGGTGGCGTTGCTGATCTCCTTGACGCCCGAACTCGTCTCTTGGACGTGTTCCATGATCGACTCCAGGGCCGCCAGACCCTCGTCGACGGCGGCCTGTCCGTCCTCGACCGAGTCCTGCATCTCGGTGATCTCGTCGACGGCCTCGTCGGTCTGGTCCTGGATGTCCGCGATGAGGGTCTCGATCTCGTCGGTGGCGTCTTTCGTCTCCTCCGCCAGCGACTTCACCTCGTCGGCGACGACGCCGAAGCCGTTGTTCTCGCTGCCCGACGAGGCGTGGGCGGCCTCGATCGAGGCGTTCAGCGCGAGGATGTTGGTCTGCTCCGCGATGTCGTCGATCAGGTCGACGATCTGCCCGACCTCGTCCATCTGCTCGTCCAGCGTCTTGACCGTCTCGACCACGTCGTCGGTCTGTTCGACGGTCGTCGCCATCGTCTCGTGTGCCTCCCGGCCCGCCTCGATGCCCTCGACGGTCCGTCGCTCCGTCTTGTCCGCCATCTCCGTGACCTCGTTCGAAGAGGCCGCGATCTCCTCGATGGTCGCCGACATCTCGGACATCTCCTCGCTGATGGTGGTGATCTGCTGGTGTTGCTCGTGGAACACGTCGGCGATCTCCTGGACGGTGCCGGCGACGCTCTCGGAGGCCTCCTTGACCGCCTGGGTCGCCGTCGTCACCTGCTCGGAGGAGTCGGCCACGTCCGCCGAGAACTCCTCGGCCGTGTCGATGGTCTGCTCGAAGGCCGCGGCCATCTCGTTGAACTCCGTCGCGAGCTCGTTCAGTTGCGCCGACGGCGTCTCCGCGTTCATCCGCCGTGAGAGGTCGCCCTCGCCGGCGGCCCTGACCGTCGCACAGCAGTCCGCGAGGTGGCTGTCCACGTCGACGCCGTCCCCGGTGGCCGCGACCCCGCCGTCCGTCGAAGCTACCGGGTCGGCGGAGCCGGGAGTCGGACCGGGCCGGAGCGACGACAGCTCGGACCGCGCGTCGACGAGGTCGCCGACCAGTTCGTCCCGCATCGTCCTGACCTCCGCCAGCTCCGCTTCGAGCCGGTCACGCTCGGTCCGGAGTTCCTCGCGGCGTGTCTCCCCTTCGTCGATGCGGGCACGGACGCGGACGGCGGCGTACCCACCTGCCGCCGCCGCGACGACGAACCCGACACCGGAGAGGACGGCGACGAGCCCGGACGGCGCGAACCCGACGACGACCGCCTGGAACAGGCCGTGGAGCACCAGCGCCACGACCGCAGCACCCACCCATCGGTTCGTGGTGTCTGCCATAGTAGCACACAAATCGATGTGGTATATAAATCCTCGTGGCCGGATAATCAGGTCTGAGAACCGGCGGGGAAATTTCATAACAGTTCCATCGGTGGGCCCAGGTATGGCACACTCATCGACGGCCGTCGGGGACGCGGGCGGGGTGGAGCTGCTCCACCGACTCGTCGGCGGCGACGGCGGCGCGGCCCTCGACGCGCTGCTCGAGGGGTTCCGGCAGCGCCACCCGGACGTCTCGCTGGGGGACGTCACCGACGAGAACCTCAGCCTCGAAGTCAAGAGTCGCATCCTCAAGGAGGAGCCGCCGGACGTGTGGATCGAGTGGCCCGGCAAGAACCTCCAGCCCTACGACGACGCGAACGTCCTCGGCGACGCGAGCGACGTGTGGACGAGTTCGGACATGGAGGCGAACTACCTCGACGGCCCCCGCGAGGCCGCGAAGTTCGACGGGACCTACCGCGCGGTCCCGCTGAACATCCACCGCACCAACAACCTCTTCTACAACGTCGACCACGCTCGGGCGGCCGGTGTCGACCCGTCGGGCCTCGACAGCCCCCGGGCGCTGGCCGACGCGCTCGAACGGATCGACAGCGAGACGGAGCGTGTGGGGATGTTGCTCCCGATGAAGAACCCCTGGACCGTCCTCCAGCTGTTCGAGACGGTGTTGCTCGGCGAGTACGGTCACGACACCTACGTCGGTATCACCGACGACTCCGCGGCGGCCCACCGCCGGGAGATCGCCGAGGCGCTGGAGATCGTCGAGCGGTACGGCGACGTGGCCACCGACGACAAACTGTACACGGCGCTGACCGACGCCAACGAGCGGTTCGTCGACGGCGAGTCCGTCTTCTTCCACCAGGGCGACTGGGCCGCCGGAGCCTACACCGAGTCGCCGGGCTTCGACTACGGCGACGACTGGGACCACGTGCCGTTCCCGGGGACCGAGGGGCTGTACGCGATGAATATGGACGCCGTCGTCGCCGCGGCCGTCACCGACGACCCCGACGCCGTCGAGACGTTCCTGCGGTACGCCGGGTCGGCCGACGGCCAGCGCCGGTTCAACCAGAAGAAGGGGTCGATCCCGCCCCGGACCGACGTCGACACCAGTACGTTCACCCCGTTCCTCCAGGACCAGCAGGACGCCTTCCAGCGGTCGCGGGCGCAGCCGCTCTCGATCACCCACGGCCTCGGCGTCCGGCCCGACCAGCTCATCGGCCTGAAGACCGCGATGTCGTCGTTCGTCGCCGAGTGGGACGTGGAGGCGACCGCCGACGAGGTGATCGCGGCGTTCGACGCCCGGGCCTGATTCGATTCCTCTACACTTTTGTAACGGGCGTAGCAACGCCACGCTATGGGACACGCGAACGACGTCGACTACGCCGATCTGCACGACCCCAACGCCGAGTACACGATGCGAGAGCTGTCCTCGGAGACGATGGGCGTCACGGCGAAACGCGGCGGTGGCCGCGACGTAGAGATCACCGACGTTCAGACGACGATGGTGGACGGGAACTTCCCGTGGACGCTGGTCCGCATCTACACCGACGCCGGCGTCGTCGGCACCGGCGAGGCCTACTGGGGCGCGGGCGTCCCGGAGCTCATCGAGCGGATGAAACCGTTCGTCGTCGGCGAGAACCCGCTGGACATCGACCGGCTCTACGAGCACCTGATCCAGAAGATGTCCGGCGAGGGCTCCGTCGAGGGCGTCACCGTCACCGCCATCGCCGGCATCGAGGTCGCGCTGCACGACCTCGCCGGCAAGATCCTGGAGGTGCCGGCCTACCAGCTGCTGGGTGGGAAGTACCGCGACGAGATGCGCGTCTACTGTGACTGTCACACCGAGGAGGAGGCCGACGCCGACGCCTGCGCCGAGGAGGCCCGCCGCGTCGTCGACGAGCTCGGCTACGACGCCCTGAAGTTCGACCTCGACGTGCCCAGCGGCCTGGAGAAAGACCGCGCGAACCGCCACCTCCGTCCGGGCGAGATCCGCCACAAGGCCGAGATCGTCGAGAAGGTCACCGAGGAGGTCAAAGACGAGGCCGACGTCGCCTTCGACTGTCACTGGACGTTCTCCGGTGGCTCCGGCAAGCGCCTCGCCGAGGCCATCGAGGACTACGACGTCTGGTGGCTGGAGGATCCGGTCCCGCCGGAGAACCTCGACGTCCAGGAGGAGGTCACGAAGTCCACGAACACGCCGATCACCGTCGGCGAGAACCGCTACCGCGTGACCGAGGAGCGCCGGCTCATCGAGGACCAGGCGGTCGACATCATCGCGCCGGACATGCCGAAGGTCGGCGGGATGCGCGAGACCCGGAAGGTCGCCGACGTGGCGAACCAGTACTACATCCCGGTCGCGATGCACAACGTCTCGTCCCCGGTCGCGACGATGGCCAGCGCCCACGTCGGGGCGGCCATCCCGAACTCGCTGGCCGTCGAGTACCACTCCTACGAGCTCGGCTGGTGGGAGGACCTCGTCGAGGAGGACGTCATCGAGGACGGCTACATCGAGATCCCCGAGGAGCCGGGGCTGGGTCTGACGCTGGACCTCGACGCCGTCGAGGAGCACATGGTCGACGGGGACACGTTGTTCGACGAGGAGTGAAAACGACTCGTCGAGCACGAAGATCTCCGATCTTCGGCGTTCGACGAAGCGTAGCGAAGCGAGGTTCATCGAGCTCGACAGGCGAGCGCAGAGCCTGTCGGCGTTCGACGAAGCGTAGCGAAGCGAGGTTCATCGAGCTCGACAGGCGAGCGCAGAGCCTGTCGGCGTTCGACGAAGCGTAGCGAAGCGAGGCGCTTAGATCGTCGCGCTCGGCCGCGGAAGCGCTGCCGGGACCGGACGCGCCGGCGGACTGCGGGTGTCTCTTCACGCACCCCGACTCTCAGTTCGCCGACCGGTCTGGTCGGCTTTCCCAACGTAAAAGTAGATCACCCGTCGAGACGCCGCTGGACTATGTCAGACAGAAGTGCCTGGACGAGTCGCGTCGGTTTCATCCTCGCCGCGGTCGGAAGCGCAGTCGGGCTCGGGAACATCTGGTCGTTCCCGTTCCGGACGGCGAGCAACGGCGGCGCGGCGTTCCTCGTCGTCTACCTCGTGGCCGTGTTCCTCATCGGGTTCCCGGCGATGATGATCGAGTTCGTCATCGGTCGTCGGGGCGAGCAGAACCCGGTCCACGCCTTCGACCGGATCGGCCACGGGAACTGGTCGTTCGTCGGCGGCCTGGGCGCGTTCACGTCGTTCGTGACACTCGCTTTCTACAGCGTCGTCGGCGGCTGGGTGTTCAGTTACATCGCCGGCAGCGCGACGGGCGCGTACTTCGGCGATCCAGCCGCGTACTTCGGATCGGTGGCGTCGGGACCGATCGCGATCGGCGCACACGCGCTGTTCATGGCCGTCACCGTCGGGATCGTCGCGCTCGGCGTCACGGACGGCATCGAGCGAGCGACGAAGTTCATGATCCCGGGGATCTTCGTCCTGCTGATCGGCCTGGGGGTCTGGGCGGCGACCCTCCCCGGAGCCTCGGCGGGCTACAGCTACTACCTCACGCCGGACTTCGGGACCATCGTGAACAACTTCGGTTCGATCGTCCCCCCGGCGATGGGGCAGGCCTTCTTCACGCTCTCGCTCGGGTTCAGCGTGATGATCGCCTACTCGTCGTATCTGGACCGTGACGACAGCCTCCCGGCCGACGGGGGCGCGATCGTCGTCATCAACACGCTCGTGGCCGTCCTCGCCGGGTTCGTCGTCTTCCCGGTCCTGTTCGCGACCGGCGGTGCCGAGGGTGCCACCGGCGGCTCGGGGACGGCCTTCGTCGCTCTCGCCGGGGCCTTCGGGGAGGTCCCCGGCGGACAGGTTCTGGGGCTGCTGTTCTTCGTCGTCTTGCTGTTCGCGGCGCTGTCGAGCTCCATCAGCCTCCTCGAGGTCCCCGTCTCGTTCGTCACCGAGCAGTACGGCGTCTCCCGCGCCAAGGGGTCGCTCGGGATGGGGACTGCCGTCCTCCTCGTGGGGGTCCCGGCGGCGCTGGGGACGAACTACCTGACGTTCTACAACGACGTCGTGTTCAACCTCCTGCTGCCGATCGTCGTCTTCCTGCTCGCCGCGTTCACGTGGTTCAGCGGCCGGGATATCGTGGACGAACTCCAGCGCGGGACGTCGCTGGGCGAGACCTTCCCCACCGTCTGGCTCTGGTGGGTCCGACTCGTCGTCCCGGTGGCCGTCGCCGTGACCCTCTATCTCGGCGTGAAGGGGCTGTACACGGGCCTGACGAACGGAACGTACTTCTGAAAACGGCGAGCGGTCACGCCGACTCGACGGTCGGCGTCTCTCCGCCCGTTACGAGAACGCCTTGACCCAGCCGGGGGTCGAGGCCATCCCGTCTTTCTCCGCCCAGCCGTGTTCGCGGAGGTACGTCTCCAGGTCGGCGAACTCGAAGCCGAACGTCTCCTCGAGCGCGTCGACGTCGGCGTCGTACCCGACCTCGTTGAACCACTCGCACATCACGGTGAACTCCTCGCCGAACTCGTCGTAGGCGTCCTCGATGGGGACGTGACGGGCCTCGACGTCCTGACCGGACACCTCGCTGATGAGGGCGGCGGTCTCTTCGAGCGTCTTGTCGTCGCCCGCGAGTTCGTAGCGCTCGCCGACGAACTCGTCCGGGCTCGCGAGCGCGACGGCCGCGGCGTGACCCACGTCGTCGACGTCGACCATCTGGAGGGAGACGTCCTCGGCCAGCGGGAGCGCGAGCGTCCCGTCGTCGACGATGCTCTCGACGAACGCCTCGAGGTTCTGGTAGAAGAACACCGGCTGGAGGACGGTCAGCGGGAGGTCGAGGTCGCGGGCGTGCTGTTCGATCTCCCACGCCGAGTCGAAGTGGGGGACGCCGGTGTCTCGCTCGTGGCTCCCGACGCCGCTGAAGACGAACTGGTCGACGCCCTCCGCGGCGGCCACGTCCGCGAGGTTCTCCCCCTGCTCGACTTGGCCGTCGTAGCCCTCGGTCCAGAAGTTCGTGACGGCGAACACGCTGTCGACGGCCGCCACGTGCTCGCGGAAGCTCTCCGGTTCGTAGAGGTCGCCCTCGACCATCGTGACACCGCGGTCGGTCAGCGCCTGTGCTCGGTCGGAGTCGGAGTTCCGCGTGAGGCCGTACACGTCGAAGTCCGTGTCGGCGGCTAGCAGGTGGTCGACGACTGCGCCGCCCTGGTTGCCGGTCGCGCCGGTGACGAGAACGCTTGTCTCTGTCATCGACAGCGGCAAGGGAGAGCGCGGATATGTGTGTTTGGCGACAGACGAGTCACCGGGTGACAGCGATGTCACCCCGCCGAGTTCCCGTCACTCGCCGTACTCGTCGGCGACGGCCTGGCGGTCGATCTTGTCCGGGCCGCTGGTCGGCATCTCGTCGACGAACGCGAGGTGACGCGGGTGTTTGAACCGCGCCAGCCGGCCGTCGAGGAACGACCGCAGGGACGACAGCGAGAGGTCGTCGGCGTCGGCCGTCAGTTCGACGACGGCCTTCCCGACCTGGCCCCACTCCGCGTCGTCGACGGGGATCACGACGACCTCGGCGACGGCCTCGTGGCCGGCGATCGCGTCCTCGACCTCGGCGGGGTAGACGTTCTCGCCGCCGCTGACGAACATGTCCTTCTTGCGCCCCTCGATGTAGTAGTAGCCGTCCTCGTCGACCCGTGCGAGGTCGCCGGTCGAGACCCACCCGTCGCCGAACGTGGCCTCGCTCTCCGCGGGGTCGTCGAGGTAGCCGGCCGCCGCGTGGGGCGAGCGGAGTTCGAGCTCGCCGACTGACCCCCGTTCGACGGCGTCGCCGTCGTCGGTGATCCGAGCGTCGACGTGCATCGCGGGGGTGCCGACCGAGTCGGCCTTCTCGCGGGGCCACTCCTCCGGCATCGCGAAGTTGTTCGGGCCACACTCGGTGAGGCCGTAGCCCTGCGAGAGGTCGACGCCGCGGTCCCACCAGGCCTCCATCACGGCCTGGCGGCACGGGCCGCCGCCGGACTTGGCGACCCGGAGCGTCGAGAGGTCGGTCGACTCCCACTCGTCGTGTTCGGTCATCATCCGCAGGACCGCCGGGACGGCGACGAGCACCGAGCCGCCCTCGTCATCGACGACCCGGAGCAGCTGTCCGGGGTCGAACTCGCGGGCGATACAGACGGTCCCGCCCATGTGCCACGTCGGGACGGTGACGACGTTCCAGCCGCCAGTGTGGAACATCGGGAACACCATCGGAGCCACGTCGTCGTCCCGAAGGCCCCACGCGGTGATGGTGTTCAGGGAGTTCCAGACGACGCCGCGGTGGGTGATGCACGTCTCCTTGGGCGTCCCCGTCGACCCGCCGGTGTGCAAGAGGAGGTGCGCGTCCTCGGTGTCGACCGTCGCCGTCTCGACGGGCGAGTCGTCCGCCGGGAGCGCCGCCGCGTACGTCGACTCGTCGACGGCGTCGTCCCCCTCCTCCGCCGTCGTCACCGCGAGCAGGGTCGTCTCCACGCCGCCGGCCGCGTCGACCGCCGCACGGACGTCGTCGAGGAACGGCGTCTCGACGACGAGCAGCTCCGGTTCCACGCGGTCGAGTAGCTCGCCCAGCTCCGGCGGTGCGAGCCGGTGGGAGAGGGGGGCGAGGACGCCGCCGGTCTTGCCGGTCGCGAAGAACAGGTCGACGACGGCGGGCCGGTTGCGCGAGACGACGGCCACCCGCCCGCCGTCGGCGACGCCGTGCTCGTAGAGCAGTCGGGCAGTGCGGTTCGCGCGGGCGTCGAGGTCGGCGTAGGTGAACCGTCGCCCGGTCGTCACGTCGACTAGCCCCTCGCGGTCGGGCGTCAGCGCCGCACGGCGCTCGCTCCACGCGCCGACCCACGCCTGGGGGCCGCCGGCGAACTCAGACATCGTCGAGGAACCCCCGCAGGCGCTCGTTGACCTCGTCGCTGCGCTCGACGAACAGCAGGTGTGGCGCGCCCTCCAGCGCGACGAACTCGGCGTCCGGGAGCCCCTCGGCCAGTAGCTCGCCGTTGGCGAACGGGACCACGCGGTCGTCGGTCCCGTGGAGGACCAGCGCCGGCACCTCGATCTCGCCGAGGCGGCCGTGGACGTCGAACGCCTCGACGGCGGCCCCCTGCCACTGACGGGCGCGCTCGCTGGCGTCGCTCTCCAGCCGCCAGTCGACGATGCGCTCGACGAGGTCCGCGTTCGCCTCCCAGAAGGCGTCGGTCATCGCGGGGGCCATCTTGTAGCGGATGGCCTCCCGGTCACTGACGTCGTCGGGGACCCCGTACATCCGTTCGAGGGTCTCCTCGGGGATCGGCTCCTCCTTGGGGCCGCCCGGGGACGTACACAGCAGCGTCAGCGAGTCGGCCCGGCCGTGGTCCAGCGCGAACTGCTGGGCGATCATCCCGCCCATACTCGCGCCGACGACGTGGGCCGACTCGACGCCGGCGTCGTCGAGGACGGCCGCGAGGTCACCGGCCATCTGTGCCATCGTGTACGGTCCCTCGGGCTCGTCCGACTCGCCGGTCCCGCGGTTGTCCCAGACGACGACGTCGTAGTCGTCCCGGACCGCGCGGCGCTGCCAGCGCCACATCCAGCGGCCGTAGCCGAGTCCCTCGACGAACACCACGGTCTCGGCGTCGGCCGGTCCCTCCCGCTCGTAGGCGAGTCGGACGTCGTCGTTGTAGGCGTGTGGCATGTTACGATCCCTCCGAAGTCGGTGCCGTGAGGCATATTGTTGTCTTGACTCTCATATCGGCTGTCAGGTACACCACTCCAGTACCGTCGCCGCCCAGGTGTAGCCGGTGCCGGCGGCGAGACAGAGGACCACGTCGCCGTCGGACAGGTCCTCGCGGACGGCGTCGAGTGCGATCCCCTGGTCACAGCTCTGGACGTGTCCGAACTCGTCGAGGTACAGCTGCTCGTCCTCGGCGAGTCCGAAGTCGTCACAGAGCGTCTCGTGGAACGACCGCTTCATATGGGTGATCGCTGCGAAGTCGAGGTCGTCGCGGTCGTGGTCCGACCGCGCCAGCGCCTCGTCGGCGACCTGCCGGAAGTTCGGCAGGCTCACCGCGGCGAGTCGGCGCTTCATCTCCTCGTGGTCCGGGACCCGCAGCGAGTGCCCGCCGCTGTCGACGGTGTCGCGGCTCGGCGGCCGGCGGGTCCCGCCCGCGGGCACGATCACGTCCTCGGCGAAGCTACCGTCGGTCAGTGTCGCGCTCTCGCGGACGCGGGCGACGGCCCGCTCGGGCGCGTCCCGTTCGAGGACGAACGCCGTCGCGCCGCTGCCGAAGTTGAACATGAAGGACGTGTCCGGGTCGTCGTAGTCGACCAGGTCCTCCTCGCGGCTGGCGGCGACGAGCAGGAGCCGGTCGATCCCGGGGTCGGCCGAAAGCAGCGCCTTGGCCTCGCGGGTCGCGACCGGCTGGCCGGCACAGAGGGCGTAACTCTCGGTGGCCCCGGCACCCTCGGCCCCGAGTTCCTCGGCGACGGCCGCGGCGGCGTTCCAGACCACGTGGTCTTTCAGCTCGCTGCCGTGGTACCGGACGGCGTCGAGCGTGTCGGCGGGGAGGGCCGAGTCGTCGGGCCCGGCGTCGGCCAGCGCCGCCTCCGCGGCGGCGACGCACATCTCGGAGGGGTGGTCGTCGTCGGGCGGGCAGACGTGTTTCCGCCGGAGCCCCATCTTCTCGACGACGACCTCCTCGGGGATGCCGCTGCGCTCGGCGACCTCCGCGCCGGTCACCGTCTCCGCGGGGAGGTAGGTCCCGATCCCGGTGACGTGGACGGTCACTCCTCGTCACCTCCGGGGCGGTCGGGGGTCGGCTGCTGGTCCCGGAACCGGGCGCGGGCGACGTCGGCGAGCGTCCCGCCGACGCGCTGGCGCACGGTCCCGAGGAGGCCGTCCGGGACGTAGAGGACGAACAGGACGAAGACGACGCCGACGTAGAGGCTGGCGTGGCCGTTCAGCAGCGTGTTGACCAGCCCGCCCAGCGTCATGTCGCCGATCACCGGCGTCGCCAGCGTCTCCTCGCCGAGTCCGGCCCGGAGGTACGGGAGCAGGCCGCCGCCCTGGCCGGACTTCGAGAGGAACTCCCGGATCGTCTCGTCGAACAGCCACCCGTACAGCGGACCGGCGAGCGTGCCGAACCCGCCGATGATGCTCGCCAGCAGCGCGTCGCCGGTCGTCAGGAAGTAGAAGGAGCTCTCCGGAGTCGCCGAGCGCCGGAACCCGGCGAACAGGCCGCCGGCGACGGCCCCGAAGAAGCCGCTGATGGCGAACGCCGCCAGCTTGTAGAGGTAGGTGTTGTAGCCGATGGCGACCGCTCGCTCCTCGTTCTCGCGGATGGCGATCATCACGCGGCCGAACGGGGAGTGGATGATCCGCTGCATCGCGAAGTAACAGACCAGGACGACCAGCCCGATCATGTAGTAGGAGACGGCGGTGCTGCTGAGCGTGTGGCCCAGCAGGGCCGCCTCCTCCCCGGCCAGCACGCCGATGCCGATGTTGAACGGGTCGACGCCGGGGATGCCGATGTCGAACCCGCTCGGGTGCGTGCCGCCGACCGAGGGGCCGTCGCGGGGGTTCGACGCGACGTAGTCCCAGCCCCGGACGAAGACGTACAGCACCTGTGCGAACCCGAGCGTGATCATCGCGAAGTAGACCCCGGACAGCCGGAAGGAGACGAGTCCGATGACGATCGCCAGCAGGACCGCGAACACGCCGCCGACCAGCAGCGAGACCATGAACGGCGTGCTGGTCGGCAACAGCGGCACGGCACCGTTGGCGATCAGGATGACGGTGTACGCGCCCGTCCCGTAGAAGGCCGCGTGGCCAAAGGAGAGGTAGCCGGTGTAGCCGCTGATGAAGTCGAACGACATCGCGAACAGGCCGAAGTACAGCACCGATGTCATCGTGTCGACGCTGGGCAGCAGCACCTCGGCCTCGTACAGCGTCAACGTCTCGACCAGCGTGTGGTAGAGCGCGGGGTACGCCGCCAGCAGGGCGAGGACGGCGACGTGGGGCACGTGCGCCCGCAGGTAGGCGGTCGGCCACGCCGTGTCGGCGGCCGCGGCCGGGGAGTGTTCGGTGCTAATGGCCCCCCACCTCCTCGACGCCGAACAGGCCCTGTGGTCTGACGATGAGCGTCACGACCAGCACGAGGAACAGCATCAGTTCCGGCAGGCCGGTAAAGCGGATGTAGTTCACGAACCACCACGTCATCACGGCGTCGGTCATCCCGACGACCAGCGAGGCGGCGACGGTCCCACGGAAGGTCCCGAGGCCGCCGACGATGACGACGATGAACGCGGGCAGCAGCGTCTCGGCCGCGAGCGGGACGCTCGCGCCCCAGACCTTGTCCCACATCAGCAGCGTCCCGGCGACCCCGGCCAGCCCGATCCCGAGCGCGAAGACGACGGTGAACACGCGCCGGACGTCGACCCCGAGCGCGGCGGCCATCTCGGTGTCCTCGCTGCCGGCCCGGATGTAGAGCCCGTATCGCGTCTTGGTGAGGAACGCCCAGGTCGCCACGACGGTCAGCACGCCGATCAGGATCTCGAAGACGGCGAGCCAGCGTACGTCGATCGGACCGAGCGCCGCCGGTTCGCGGAGGAACTGGGGCTTGGTCGCAAGCGCCGCCTGCCAGTCCGAGAGCGGCTGCATCCCGTAGATCGAGAGGACGATACGGACGATCTCGTCGATCACCAGCGTCAGGCCGAACGTCAGCAGGATCTGGTAGATCGGCGGGCGGTCGTACAGCGGCCTGATGATCGTCGTCTCGATCGCCCCGCCCAGCATCGTGAGCGCGCCGAACACGAGCAGGATGGCCAGGAAGAAGAAGGCCAGCCGCGCGACGGTCCCGCTTGCCTGTGTCACCGTCAGGACCATCACGAGGCCGCCGAGGTACGCCCCGACCATCGTCAGCGACCCGTGGGCGAAGTTCAACACGCCCATCAGGCCGAAGATCAGCGTCAGGCCGCTGGCGATCAGGACGTACAGCGACGCCTTCGCCAGCCCCTCGAAGAAGACGCTCCCCAGCTCCGAGACCGTCAGGAAGTCCAGCAGCGTCTCGACGATCATGCGGAGAGGTACCTCCTGAGCCGTTCGTCGTCCGCCGACACCGCGTCGGCGTCGCCCTCGTCGACGACCCGCCCGTTGTCGACGACGTAGAACCGATCGGCGAGGTCCAGCGCCAGCGGGAGGTTCTGCTCGACCAGCAACACGGTCGCGGCCTCGCTGGCGCGGGCCAGCGCCTCGGCCACGTCCGCGACGATCTGCGGGGCGAGTCCCTCGCTCGGTTCGTCCACCAGCAACAGGTCGTTGTCGCCGACCAGCCCCCGGGCGATGGCGAGCATCTGCTGTTGCCCGCCCGAGAGCGTCCCGGCCTCCTGGCCGCGGCGCTCCTCCAGGATGGGGAACGACTCGAACGCGAGCTGTAACCCCTCCTGAACGTCGTCGCTCTCCGGGACCGCCACGCGGAGGTTCTCCTCGACGGTCAACTGCGCGAACACCCGGCGGTCCTCCGGGATCCAGCCGAGGCCGCGCTGTGCGACCTCGTGGGTCTCCAGGCCGATCAGCGACTCGTCCCTGTACCGGATGTCCCCCTCACGTGGCGGGGTCAGCTGGAGGATCGAGCGCAGCGTCGTCGTCTTGCCGACGCCGTTGCGGCCCACGAGCGCGACCACCTCGCCGGACTCGACGGAGAGGTCCACCCCCTCGAGGATGTGGCTGTCCCCGTAGTAGGTCTGGACCCCCTCCAGTTCCAGCAGGCTCACGCGGACCCCTCCTCGGCGGCCGTCTCGTCGGCCGTCGCGTCGTCGAGGTCGCCCGGCTCGTACCCGCCGAGGTAGGCGGACTGGACGTCCGGGTCGGCCCGGACCGCCTCGGGGTCGTCGTCGGCGATGACGCTGCCCTGGTGGAGGACGACGACGCGATCCGAGACGTCCATCACGATGTCCATGTTGTGTTCGACCAGCAGGACCGCGTGGTCCTCGGCCACGTCCTCGACGAGGTCCCGTACCTCGTCGACGCTCTCGGATGAGACGCCCGCGTTCGGCTCGTCCAGCAGGAGCACCGACGGGTCGCCCGCGAGCGCGATGGCCACCTCGAGCTTCCGCTTTGCCCCGTGACTGAGCGTGCTCGCGGGGTCCGTCGCGCGGTCGGTCAGCCCGACGCGGTCGAGCTTCGCGTACGCGCGCTCGGTGTACTTCTCGAAGTGGTCGACGTTGCGCCAGATCGCGTGGGAGTCGCTGCCGCTTGCCTGCTCCGCGATGCGGACGTTCTCCAGCACGCTGCTGTTCGGGAAGACGTTCGTCACCTGGTAGGAGCGATGGACCCCGCGCCGGGCCGTCTCGTGGGGCGCGGCGTCGGTGATGTCCGTCCAGCCGTCGCCCGCTCGCAGTTCGACGGTGCCAGCCGTCGGCTCCAGCGCCCCGGTCAGGAGGTTGAAGAACGTCGTCTTGCCCGCGCCGTTGGGCCCGATGAGCGACGTCAGCTCCGACCCGAGCTCGAAGTCGACGCTGTCGACGGCGGTCAGCCCGCCGAAGTCCTTCGTCAGTCCTCGCGTTCTGAGCATGTTACAGCGAGCAGTTCATCTGGTCGCTGTCTGCGGGGATGGTGGCCTCGCTCCCGTCGATGCGTGCGAGCGGTTCGCTGGGCATGATGGCCGCGCCCCAGTTCTCCGCCCACTCGTCGGTCGTCGGGATCGGGTTGGCGACGGTCATCTCGGAGCGGGCCTGGTTGTTGTACTCCTGGAACGTGTAGCCGCCCTCGCCTTTCGGCGTGTCCGTGACGGTCATCCCCTTCAGGGCGCTCGCGATGTCGGCACCCGCGGTCGAGCCGCCCTCGGTGATCGCCTGGTGGATCGCCGAGGCACCCGTGAACATCCCGGACGTGAACAGGTCCGGGACGACGCCGTAGGTGCTGGTGTAGGTGTCGACGAAGCTGTTGTTGATGGGGTTGTCGTACTGGTTCCAGTGGTACCGAGTCGTGAACGGGCCGAGCTTCGCGTTCCGGAGCTTCTCGCGGGTCAGCGGCTCGCCCAGCACGTTCTGGAGTGTCCCGCCGACGACGCTGTTGGTGATCCGCGTCGCGAAGCCGCCGAACGCCCGGTAGGAGTAGTCGCCGGAGACGAAGGCGTTGAACAGCGCCGGGAGCGTCGCGACGGTGAAGCCGCCGACGATCCCCTCCGCACCGTCCTCCTCGGCGTTGTCCAGCAGCCCCTCCCACTCGGCGTAGCCCCGCTCGACGAACCGCTTACCGACGATCTCGACGCCCTCGTTCTCCAGGACCGCCTGGTAGTTGTTGACGACCGCACGGCCGAAGGAGTAGTCGGCCCCGAACAGGTACACCCGCGAGACGTCCGTCTCGTTGGCGACGTACTTCCCGCCGGAGCGGGCGTCCATCGCGGTGTTCTCGCTCGCGCGATAGACCAGGTCGCTACACGTCTCGCTGCTGGCCGTGATGCTGGCGGAGGCCGCCGGCCCGGCCATGTACGGGACGCCCGCCTGACTGACCACGGTCGAGACGACCCGGCCCGCGGCCCCGGAGGAGGCACAGCCGGCGAGCATATCCACGTCCTGGTTCTCGACGAGGTTCGTCGCGGCGGTCTGTGCCTGATCGGCCGAGAACCCGGTGTCCCTGACGTAGATCGTGTAGTCCACGTCGCCGACGCTCAGGGAGAGCTCGCCGGTACTGGGCTCGGCGGGTGGCGTCATATCCCCCTTGTGGGCCAGCCCCGAGAGGAACCCCCAGAGGGACTGCTGCCCGTAGTACGCCAGGTCCCCCGAGAGGGGCTGGAGCATCCCGAGCGTCACCGATTGCGTGCTGTCCGACCCGTCCGTCGATGTGCCCTCGCTCATATTGGAACTGCCGTCGCCGCCGTCGCTTCCATCGCTGCCGTCTCCACCGTCGCCGCTGCCGCCGTCCTGGCTGACACAGCCGCTGAGACCGGCGATACCGATACCGAGCGATCCGAGGACTCGCCGTCGAGTGATACTCTCTCGCATACCAGGCAAACATACACGAACGACCACAATAGAACCGCGCGTTAACATATTAACCGCGGGGGAGCGACGGTGTGGATGCCACGGTGTCTCAGGAGTCGATGTCGTCGAACGCGTCGACGACGCGCTCGATCATCTTGCGTTCGCCCCGGCGGAGGTTCTTCGAGACGGCGGGTTTGGAGATACCGAACTCCTCGGCGAGCGACCCCAGCGTGGCGTCCCGCGGGCTCTCGAAGTAGCCCGAGGAGACAGCCTCCTCCAGGGTCTCGCGCTCTCGGTCCGAGAGGTCCCGGCAGCCCTCGATGAGCGTCATCGCGGCCCCGGCGTTCTGTGCCACGTCGTTGAGTTCGGGTAGCGTCGTCGCCGACCGGTCGATGATGTCGAACTCGTTGTCCCGGTCCAGTTCCGAGAGTGTGTCGTCCGCGTCCCGTCCCCGGTCGAACCCGACGTGCCACACCTCGCTGCCGGCCTCGATGTGGAACGGGCCGGTGATGTATCCCCCGTTGTCCCGGATGGTCCGCATCGCGGTCGTCTCGGCCATCACGGTCCGAACCTGGGCCACGTCGTCCTGTCGGCGGACCATCGTCACGTCGTTCATGTTCCGGTGGTCCCGCAGGGCCGACAGGCCGGTGTCCAGCGCCTCGGTTTCCTCGGCCTCCACGACCATCCGCGTCTCCAGTTCGCGTTCCGCCGTGTCGAAGTCCCAGTGGACGGCCGCGAACGCGACACCGTGGTCTGCCGTCGTGTCGATGAACGGGCAGTCGTACTGCTCCATATCCATAGCGATGTCGATCATAGGCAGCCCACGCTACGTAGAACCGGTAGCTCTGTAATCATAAATCATTCTTCCCACGACGGCTACGATGCTCCGGCCCGTCGGGCGCGGGCCGCTCCGTTCGACCCTCCGACGGGCCGGTCAGTTGTCCCGAGTTCTGCACGAACGTCCACGCACGTCCCCGTCCCTGCGCCCCCCGATTCAATAGTGTTTTAGGGTTCGACTCGGGATGGACTGGTATGACTTTGCACGCCAGAGAGATAAACCAGGACGTGCGCGAACTGGGGGAGCTCCTGGGCGAGATCGTCGAGGCGCAGTCGTCGACCGAGGCGTTCGAGACGGTCGAACAGATCCGGACCTCCTCGATCGAGTACCGTCGCGGCGACGCCGACAGCCGCGCCGAGGTCGGCGACACGATCGACCGCCTCGGCCCGGAGATGCAGGACATCGTCGCCCGGGCGTTCACCACCTACTTCGAACTCATCAACCTCGCGGAGGAGCGCGAGCGCGTGCGCGAGATCAGAGAGGGCGCACAGGCCGGCGTCCTCGAGGACAGCGTGGAGGCGGCCGTCGAGGACCTCGCGGACCGCGACGCCGGCTCCGAGGAGGTCGAGCAGGTCCTCGACGACGTGCTCATCCAGCCGACGTTCACGGCCCACCCGACCGAGGCCCGCCGCAAGACGGTCAAGGCCAAGCTCCGGGCCGTCGCACAGGACCTCGAAGCCCTGGACGAGGTCCGGCTCACCGACCGCGAGGAGGAGCGCATCGAGCGTGACCTCGCGTCGGAGGTGACGAGTCTCTGGCAGACCCCGCAGGTCCGCGACCGCCGCCCCGAGGTCACCGACGAGGCGCTCAACGTCCAGTGGTACCTCGAGAACGTCCTCTTCGAAGTCATCGACCGCGTCTACGACGAGCTCGAGCGAGTCATCGACGAGGAGTACGACGAGGACCTCGACGTCCCCAAGCTCTACGAGTTCCGGTCGTGGGCCGGCTCGGACCGCGACGGAAACCCCTTCGTCACCCCGGAGGTCACGGAGGAGACGCTGGAACGGCAACGCGACACGGTCCTCCCGCTGTACCGCGACAAGCTCAAGGAGCTCTCGGGCGTGTTGAGCCAGGACGCCTCGAACATCGAGACCGGCGACGCGTTCGACGACAGCCTGCGGGCGCACAAGGACCGACTCCCCGGTGCCGCCGACGAAGCCGAGGAGCGCTATCCCGACGAGCCTTACCGGCAGAAGCTCAAGCTGATGCGCGAGTCCGTGCTTCGGGTCAGCGACGTGCGTCAAGGCGGCTACGACAGCGCCGATGACCTGCTGTCCGACCTGCGGACCATCGCCGACAGCCTCCGGCAGAACGACGCCGAGGTGATCGCCGAGTCCCACGTCGACCCGCTCGTCCGGAAGGTCGACACGTTCGGTTTCTCGCTGGCGAGCCTCGACCTGCGGGACCACCGCAAGATGCACACCGACGCCATCGCCGAGGCCGTCGAGCGCGAGGGCATCGACTACTACGAGATGGACGAGGAGGGCCGCGTGGACTTCCTCACCGAGGCCATCCTACAGGACGACACCGTCGTCGACATGGAGGCCACCGAGGACCTCTCCGACGACGCGACCCGCGTCCTCCGGCGGTTCCGCAAGACCGCGGAGTGGCAAAACGAGTTCGGGATGGACGCCATCGACACCTACGCAATCTCCTGGTGTGAGGAGCCCAGCCACGTGCTGGAAGTGCTCTTCCTCGCCGACCAGGTCGGCGTCGTCGACCTGCCGGGCTACTGCGGGCTGGACATCGTCCCGCTGCTGGAGTCCGAGTACGCCCTCTCCGGTGCCCGCCGCATCATGGGCACGCTGTTCGAGAACGAGGCCTACTCCCAGGCGCTTTCGGCCCGCAACGGCGTCCAGGAGATCATGCTGGGCTACTCCGACTCCAACAAGGAGAACGGCTTCCTCGCGGCCAACTGGTCGCTGTACAACAACCAGAAGCGCCTGGCCGACATCACCGACGACTTCGACGTGGAGATGCGGCTGTTCCACGGCCGCGGCGGCTCCATCTCCCGCGGCGGCGGTCCGATGAACGACGCGATGCTGGCCCTGCCAAACGAGACCGTCACCGGACAGATCAAGTTCACCGAGCAGGGCGAGGCCATCGCCGAGAAGTACGCCAACCACGACATCGCCGAGCGGAACCTCGAACAGATGCTCAACGCTCAGATGCGGGCCCGGCACAACGCGATGCACGAGCCGGTCGAGGAGATCCCCGAGCACTGGCGCGAGGCGATGGAGACCGCGGCACCGGCCGCCCGCGAGGAGTACCGCGACCTGCTGGAGACGGACGGGTTCGTGGAGTTCTTCGAGCAGGCGACCCCGATCACCGTCATCGAGAACCTGAACATGGGGTCGCGACCGGCGTCCCGCAGCGAGGACCGCAGCGTCGAGGACCTGCGTGCGATCCCGTGGGTGTTCTCCTGGACGCAGGCCCGCTGTATCATCCCCGGCTGGTACTCGATCGCCACCGGTCTCAACGCCTACCTGGAGGACGGCGGGGACATCGAGACCCTCCAGGAGATGTACGAGGAGTGGCCGTTCTTCCGGACGAAAGTCGACAACGCCTCGCTCGCGCTGGCCCGCTCGGAGATGGGCATCGCCGAGGAGTACGCCGACCTCGCCGAGGACGACCTCCGCGAGAAGATCTTCCCGCGCATCCGCGAGGAGTACGAGGAGACGGTCGACCTGGTCCGGGAGATCACCAAGCGCGAGGGGCTGCTCACCCGCGAGTGGCTCGAGGAGAACCTCGAACGCCGTAACCCCTACGTCGACCCGCTGAACCTCCTGCAGGTCAGGCTGTTGGCCCAGTCTCACCTCACCGAGACGGAGCAGCGGACGCTCCGCCTGACCGTCCAGGGCATCGCCGCCGGGATGAAAAACACCGGGTAGCTCGATCACGGCCACCGTCTTCGCCGCCCGCCGCGAGTGGTAACCGGTAACAACACCTGTAGTACCCACCGAAGCATTTACTGTCTCCCGACGTGCATCGCCGGCCATGGCACTGGAGAAGATTCTGCTCGCAGTAGGGCCTAACGACAAGGATCGCATCGACGAACTCGCCGAGGCCGTGACGGACGTGGCCGGGCCGACGGGAGCCGAGGTCGTCATCGCACACGTGTTCACCGACGAGGAGTACGACAACGTCGTCGACCGGCTGGAGTTCGAGTCCGCCAGCGAGACGACCCCAGACGAGGTGGCCGACCGCCACACCACGATCCGAGAGCTCGAGGACCGACTCTCCGACGCCGGCGTCGAGTACAGCGTCCGCGGTGCGGTCGGCAACCACGGCGACCAGATCGTCAACCTCGCGAAGGACGTGAACGCCGATATGGTGTTCGTCGGCGGCCGCAAGCGCTCCCCGACCGGCAAGGCCGTCTTCGGGTCGACCGCACAGGAGGTCATGCTCAACGCCCCCTGTCCGGTCACGTTTGTCCGCGGCGAGTAAGTCCGGTCCGAACGGAGCCGCCGAGACCTCTCCCCGGCTCGCTCCGCTCGCGGATTCGTCGCGCCCGTTCGGCGCTCCGCGCCGCTCGCTCCCGCTCCGCGGCTCACTCCGTTCGCCGCGTCGCTTCGAGAGAGGTCGCTTCGCTCACTCCCCCGCCAGCGCCGCCGACAGCAGCTCTAACGGATGTCGGATGTCGTAGCCGGTGCCGTGTTCCATCTGCATCGCGCAGGTGGGGCACTCGGTCATCCCGGTGTCGCCCTCGGCGTGTTCCATGTGATCGAACATCTCGTCGCCGATCTCCATCGACTTCTCGTACTTCTCCTCCTTCCAGCCGTAGGTGCCCGAGATCCCCGAACAGGACTCGCCGACGTCCTCGACGCCGACGCCGTCGAGCTCGCGGAACAGCTCGACGGCCTGTCGGTCTAACCCCTGATTGCGGGCGTGACAGGGCGCGTGGTATGCGAACTCGTCGGCGAGGTCGCCGTCGACGTCGGCCTCGCGGATCGCCCCGCGCAGGTCCTCGTGGATGCGGAGGTACTCGACGGCCTCGAAGGTGTTGGCGGCGACCTCCTCGATGCCGTCGATGTCGAACAGCTCGGGGTACTCCTGGCGGAGCGCCATCGAGCAGGACGTACAGGAGGCGATGGCGTCGTACCCCTGCTCGACGAGGTCGGACATCGAGGAGACGTTGACCTCGGCGTGGCGGCGCGCGTCGTCCAACATCCCGTTGGCGAACATCGGCGTCCCGGAGCACTTCTGCTCGGGCGCGACCACCTCGTAGCCGAAGTGCTCGTAGAGGCGGACCATCGCCTTGCCGACCTCGGGCGTGTTGTAGTTGGAGTAACAGCCGTGGAAGTACGCGACCTTCTTGTCGGCGTCCGCGGGTTCGCCCCGGCGCTCGCGGGCCTCGCGGGCCCGGCGGCGGGACTCGTCGGCTCCGCCGCGGTCGGCCCACCACTCGCGGAACGTCTGCCGGGCGAACTCGGGGAAGTCGCGCTCGCTGGTGATGCCCATCGTCTTCTCCATCACCCAGCGGGCTGGGCCGAAGTTCATCGCGAAGTTCGCGAGCCGCGGGACCTTGCTGGCGAACCACGCGGACGTGCGGTAGTTCGCGAGGATGCGGTTGCGCCAGTACTCGACGGAGGTCTTGTCCATCTGCTCGCTGACGTACTCCCCGCGGGCGGTGTTGTGCATCTGCGAGAGCGGGACGCCCGACGGACAGGCGTTATCACACCGCATACAGTTCGAGCAGTCCATCACGGAATCGTCGATCTCGTAGTCGTCGTCAGTCTGTTTCAGCCGCCACTGCTCGGGGCCCTGGAACTTCGGCCCGGGGAAGTCGTCGTCGACCTCCGCGACCGGGCAGTTCGTGTCACAGATAGAGCACTTGTAACACGAGTCCGCGCCGGGCCGCAGATCGAAGTCGTCGCTGTCGGGGAAGACTTCGGTCGGTTCGAAGTCCTCGCCCGTGTTCGGTGCAACAGGCTCGAAGTCGGTGTCTGGGGATTCTGCGTCGCTCATTCATCGCACCTCCGCTGCGGCGCTGGTGCCCGCCGCGTAGCCGGTCGCGATCGACACGCCGCTGCCGGACTTCTCGGCGGCGAAGTCGTACCCGCCGAGGACGCTGCCGGCCGCCCGCAGGTTCTCGAACTCGACCGCCTCGTCGGTCCCGAGCGGCCGCAGCTCGTCGTCGGTCCGCAGTCCGAAGCCCGCGAAGGGGTGGTCGCCGAAGGCGTCGGTGTCGAACCAGTCGTAGCGGTCGTCGCTGTGGGGGACGTGGCAGTCGAAGATCGGTTCGTACACGCCCTCGCGGTCGGACTCGACGCCCTTCCCGACCAGGCCGCCGGTCGCCAGCACGTACTGGTCGGCGGTCATCGGGATCTCCGCGCCGTTCTTCTCGACGTAGACGCGTTCGACGCGGCCCCCGCCGTCGTAGTCGACGACCGGGTTGCCGGTCTCGATGCTCGCGCCGGCCGCGTCCAGCGCGGCGAACAGGCGGTCCTCGAGTCGGAGTCCCGGCAGCGAGGGCGGCCCCATCGGGACCTCGAAGACGTCCACGCCCATCTTCGACTCCAGCGCCGCCCGGACGCCGGCGTGGTCGTCGTCGCCGAGGACGGCCGGGAACCCCACCCGCTGCTCGTCGTCGACGAGCGGGTTCACGCGCTGGGCCAGCGCCTCGCGGGCCGGTCGCTCGCGGCCCCGCACCGCGACGCCGCCGTTCGTGTCCAGCAGCTTCGCGTACCGCGTGACCTTCGCGTCGGCCCGCAGGTCGCCCGGGAACCGGATCGTCTCCCCGCGCACGTCGAAGGGGACGCCCGCCGCCTCCAGGTGGGCCGCCGCGTGGGGCGCGTCGAAGTCGGTCATCGAGTCGAAGCCAACGAGCAGGAGGTCCCGGTCGTCGCTGGCGAGGCCCGCCGCCGCGCTCCGGGGGTAGCGAGCCGTCGGCTTGACCGTCCCGCCGTGAGTCGGGACCAGGGCGTTCGTGTCCGTGTGCCCGCCCGCGTAGTCGGTCACGTCGTCGAACAGATCCATCGCCTCGCGGACGGTGTCGACGCCGACGGTGCTGTAGGGGTGTTCGGTCGGGAGATCCGGTATCGCCTCGTAGGGATCTGTCAGAGGGCCGTCGCCGTCGGGCGTGTATCCCAGGAGGTCCACGAGTCCCGAGGCCTGGCGGAGAGTGCTCTGCTTGTAGGAGACCAGTCGCACCTCCGCCCCCTCGCGTGCTGCCGCGAGCGCGCTCGTGAGGCCCGCCAGCCCGCCGCCGACGACCAGGACCTCCGACTCAATCGCCATCCGTCGCGCCTCCGTCGGTCGCGACGTCCGTCGCTGCCGCGCCCGTCCCGCTCGGGGTCCCGGTGTCGAACGCCGAGAAGTCGACGGCGTCGCCGCCGGCGGGGTCGTTGTCGCGGTTCTGGGTGGTGGCGTGGAGCGCGTAGTTCAGCATCGCCTGCGAGAGCTGCTGGCCCCAGAGAGCGTGCCGTTGTCCCTTCCAGCGCTCCTGGAGGAGTTCGTCCCAGGCCCGTCGGACGACGGCCTCGTCGTACCCGCCGGCCGACGTTCCGTCGCCCGAGCCCCCGCTCGCGTCGCTCGCGCCGACCCCGTGGAGTTCGCTGGCCATCCGGTGGATACAGATGCCGCCCTGGCAGTTCCCCATCGAGGCCCGGGTCCGGATGCGGACGGCGTTGAGGTCCGACCCCGACTGGGAGATGGCGTCCTGGATCTCGGCGCGGGTGACGCCCTCGCACTCGCAGACGGTCGGGTTCGGCCCGTCGGTCTTCAGCACCTCGTCCGCGCGGGACCCGAGACGCTCGACGCTCCGGCGGCCGATGGGGGAGCGCAGGCCGAACTCGTCCATATAGTCCCGCAGCACCGAGAAGTCCTCGCTGCCGGGGAGCGGTTCGTCGGCGGTCCGGCACTCGGCGTCGATACCGAACTGCTCGCAGACGTGGTCGGAGATCTCCTCGCCCATCATCCGGTAGGTCGTGAACTTCCCCCCGACGATACTGGTCATCCCGTGCAGGTCGTCGCGCTCCTCGTGGTCCAGCAGGAAGTAGTCCCGCGTGATGTCGGTCGGGTCGTCGCTGCCCACGTCCGGCGGCTCGTACAGCGGACGCACGCCCCAGAACGAGCGGATAGTGCGGGCGTCCTCCAGCATCGGCACCAGCTCTTTCAGCGTGTCGATCATCATGTCGACCTCCCACTGCTCCTCGGGGTAGTCCTCGGGGTCCTCGACCTCCTCGTCGGTGGTCCCGAGGATGGCGGTGGTCTCGTGGGGGACGATGATGTCCGCGTCGCCCTTCGGTCGGCAGCGGTTGATGACGGTGTCGACCTGCCGGACGTTCATGATGGTCATCACCCCCTTCGAGGGGCGGACCTCGATGTCGACGCCGGCCATATCGCCGATGCGACCGGCCCAGGCTCCGGTGGCGTTGACGACGTAGTCGGCGCGGATCTCCTCGCGGCCGCTCTCCACACCGTGGACGCGCTCGCCCGGGCCGGAGTCGTGTTCGACCTCCAGCCCGACCACCTCGTCGCCCTCGACGAGCAGGTCCGTCACCTTCGAGTGGGTCTCGATGCGCGCGCCGTGTTCCTGCGCGTCGGCGGCGTTGGCCACGACCAGCCGGAACGGGTCGATCGCCCCGTCCGGGACCGAGATGGCCTTGTCGATGTCTTTCGCGAGGTGTGGCTCCATCGCGCGGGCCTCCTCGCGGGAGACGACCTCCGCGGGGATGCCACACTCCTCGCAGCCCCGGAGCTTCTGCTCGAAGTACTCCTCGGAGTCTTCCGGTCGCTTGACGAACAGCCCACCGGTCATCTCGACGCAGTGACTGGCGATGTCCCGGAGGACGCGGTTCTCCTCGATGCACTCGGTCGCACTCGCCTGATCGGAGACCGCGTACCGACCCCCGCTGTGCAGGAGTCCGTGCATCCGCCCGGTCGTCCCGTGGGTGAGGTTCCCCTGTTCCACGAGAGTCACGTCGAGTCCCCGCATCGCCAGGTCCCTGGCGATGCCGACGCCCGTCGACCCGCCGCCGATGACGGCGACGTGTGGTGTCGATGCCATAGCTATGTCCGTCGCTTTGGAGCGCACCCACTTCATTTTACCGTACGGTCCGGGTTCGAGAGTAAATTTTATCGGTAATTATGATTGTCTTTGAGTCTACACGTCCGTTTGACACGATCTCGGACCGTAGTGTGGAACGGTACCGTCCGTCGTGGAAATTCGAGAATCCGTCTCTCGGGGGATGTGACGGGAACTCTCCGTATCGTTCGGAGCTCGTGGAACGGAACCGTATCGTTACCGAAGCTGTGGCCGGTTTCAGTAACTACCACGTACGATAATGTATATATCTCGAACTCCGAGTCGATCGAGGAACCCCCTCTCGGAGAGAGACCCGTCACGCGATGGGCGGTGCGAGGGGCTATCGTCGGTACCGTCGGCTCGGAGAGCCGATGGGACGGGCGACTGCGTCCGTCCACTTCCCGGGCGGTCGAGACACCGGATCTCGCCTGCGTGACGACGGTCGGCCCCCGCGGCTCGCAGAGCGGCGGGTCGGGAGCCGAGCTGCTGCCGACGACGAGAGGAGGGGAACGGCCCCGTACTGGACGATACCCGGGCCCCGTGCGGCACGGGGTCGCCGTGCCCTCGGGCGGCACGCCGGACGGATCGGGCGGGGAGCCGCGGAGAGCGACACGGCCTCCAGAAACGCTCAGAAGAATTATCTCGTATTTTTATTGGCGCTTCTCAGTCAGCAGTAATCTTTATAATGATTGCCTATGTTGTTTATCGGCAAGGCGCGGCCCGCGGTAAACAAGGCCGGCCGAACGGAGCACACTATGGCAGACACGTACGTCGGTTCGATCGACCAAGGCACGACAGGCACGCGATTTATGGTGTTCGACCACAGCGGACAGGTGGTCGCCAACGCCTACGAGAAACACGAGCAGATCTACCCGGAGCCGGGCTGGGTCGAGCACGACCCAATCGAGATCTGGGAGAACACCCAGGAGGTCGTCAAGCGGGGGCTGGACGACGCCGACCTGGACGCGACGCAACTGGAGGCGCTGGGGATCACGAACCAGCGCGAGACCACCGTCGTCTGGGACGCCGAGACGGGCAAACCCGTCCACAACGCCTTAGTCTGGCAGGACCGCCGGACCACCGACCGCGTCGAAGAGCTCGAAGCCCAGGACAAGGTCGAAGACATCCGCGAGAAGACCGGCCTCGAAGCCGACGCCTACTTCTCGGCCACCAAGACCGAGTGGATCCTCGACAACGCCGAGCCGCTGAAGATGCAGTCCTCCCGGGGGGAGGACCTGCGCGACCGCGCAGAGGCAGGGGAACTCCGGATGGGGACCATCGACGCGTGGCTCATCTACAACCTCACGGGCAACCACATCACGGACGTCACCAACGCCTCCCGGACGATGCTGTACAATATCCGGGACCTGGAGTGGGACGACGAACTCCTCGACGAGTTCGGCGTTCCCCACTCGATGCTGCCGGAGGTCCGGCCCTCCTCGGACGAGGAACTGTACGGCCACACCGACCCCGACGGCTTCCTCGGCGCGGAGGTACCGGTCGCCGGTGCGCTGGGCGACCAGCAGGCGGCGCTGTTCGGGCAGACCTGCTTCGACGAGGGGGACGCGAAGAACACCTACGGCACGGGGTCGTTCTACCTGATGAACACCGGCGAGGAGGCCGTCGCCTCCGACCACGGCCTCCTGACGACCATCGGCTTCCAGATGTCCGGTGAACCGGTCCAGTACGCGCTCGAAGGTGCGATCTTCATCACGGGGGCGGCGATCGAGTGGCTGGAGGACGTCGACCTGATCAACAACGCCGCCCAGACCGCGGAGCTCGCGCGTTCGGTCGACTCGACGGACGGCGTGTACATGGTGCCGGCGTTCACCGGCCTCGGTGCACCTCACTGGGACGGCCGCGCACGCGGGACGATCGTCGGGATGACCCGCGGGACGGAGAAAGAACACATCGTCCGGGCGACCCTGGAGTCGATCGCCTACCAGACCCGCGACGTCGCCGAGGCGATGGAGGCCGACTCCGGCGTCGAGACGACGACCCTGCGGGTCGACGGCGGGGCGGTCAAGAACAACTTCCTCTGTCAGCTCCAGTCGGACATCATCCAGACGGACATCGTGCGTCCCGAGGTCGACGAGACGACGGCGCTCGGCTCGGCCTACGCGGCCGGGCTGGCCGTCGGCTACTGGGACACCGTCGACGAACTCCGTGACAACTGGCAGGTCGACCGGGAGTTCTCCGCGGAGATGGACGGGGAGGAAGCCGACAAGCTCTACAGTCGCTGGGACGACGCCGTCGAGCGCTCCCTGGACTGGGCGCGGGAGGAGTAACCGATGGTGCTGGACCTCGCGCTGCAGCTCCCGCTCGTCGGGATGTCTGCGACGGACCTCGTCTTCCTGCTCATCGCCGCCTTCGCCGGCGGGGCGTTCGGAGCCGCCATCGGCGCGCTCCCGGCGTTCTGTTTCACCGGCTTCGCCGTGCTGGCCGCGGAAGGATCGCGGCTTCTGGCGGGTGGCGTCGCGGAACAGGCCGCACCCGGCATCCTGGGATCGATCGCCTTCGGGCCCGTGTTCGGCCCGCACGTCGCCTTCGCCGGCGGCGCGGCCGCGGCCGCCTACGCCGCGAAGAACGACGGCATGCCGGACCCGAGCGACGGTGACTACCACCCCGCGAAGGACATCGCGTACGCGCTCGGGACCCGCCCCGACATCCTCGCTGTCGGGGGCGTCTTCGGGATCATCGGCGCGCTGGGGACGGCCGTCTCCGGGACCCTCGCGCTGCCGTGGGACCCGATCGCGATCATGGTCGTCGTCTCCGCGGCGCTGCACCGCATCGTGTTCGGCTACCCGCTCATCGGCGACGCGCCGCGTGGCCTGCTCGATATGACGCCCTTCGAGGAGGGTGAGGAGGTCGCCACCGACGGCGGCTACGGCGCGACCCGGCTGGCCGTCGAGCCGTGGCTCCCCCACCAGTACGAGTGGGCGAACGTCGCGATGATCGGCCTCGTCACCGGGCTGCTGGGCGGCTACATCGCCCTCGCGACCGGGAGCCCCTTCCTCGGCTTCGGCATCTCCGCGGCGAGCCTGACCTTCCTCAACCTCGGGGTCGAGAAGATCCCGGTCACGCACCACATGACGTTGCCCGCCAGCACGGCGGCCATCGCGGTCTACGGGACCGCGGACCCCACCGGGGCGAGCCAGTTGGTCGCGCTCGCCGTCGGTGGCCTGTTCGGCGTCTACGGTGCGCTCGTCGGTGAGGTCGTCCAGCGCGTCTTCTACGCGCACTCGGACACCCACTTCGACCCGCCCGCCGCGGCGATCGTCGTCGGGACGTTCACCGTGGTCGTCCTGGCGATCGCGGGCGTCTTCGCGGGGACCTCGTGGGTCCCGGCGCTGGGGCTGGTCTGAGCGATACCAGCACCCTTTTTGAACGAACCGCAGTCCGTACTAGCAACCCCCCAAACCCCGGAGCGAGCAAACGATGGACATCGAAGCGCGGATCAGGCGACGGCGACGACGCGACGGACAGCCGCGGCTGGTCGAGGACTACGAGTCGCTCTCACCGGTCAGCCACGTCGACGAGCCGGCCGACCGGGGGCCGGTCCTCGAGCGACTCCTCGACCAGCTCGACCCCGTGTTCGACGGCCGACTGCCGCCGAACGTCTACCTCTCGGGGCCACCCGGGTCGGGCAAGTCCGCCGTCGTGACGGCGCTTTTCACGCACCTCGAACGCCTGCCCTCGGAGTCCCGGGCGGTCATCCACACCAGCACGCGCGCACAGACGCCCACCTCGCCGGCGTTCGTCTACGTCGACGCCAGGGAGACCGCAAGCGAGTTCGCGTTCTACCACGCCATCCTCGACGAACTGGTCGAGGAGTCGGTGCCGGAACACGGGATCGGGACGTCGACGCTGCGCTCGCGGCTCCACGACCTGCTCGACGGGTCCCGGTCGGGCGTCGTCGTCGCCGTCGACCACGTGGACGAGGCGGGTAGTCTCGCCGAGACCGAGCTGGTCGACCTGTTCGCCGGCCTCCCGAGCACGGTCAGCTGGCTCGCGATCGGTCGGGTCGACCCCGCCGAGAGCCGGCTGACGGAGTACACCGCGACCGCCATCGAGGTCGAGCCCTACAACCGACAGATGCTCGTCGACGTGCTGATGACCCGCGCGTCCGCGGGCCTCGCACAGCAGGCGCTCGATCACGGGATCGCCCGCGACATCGCGGACTGGGCCGACGGGAACGCCCACGACGCCCTGGCCGTGCTGTTCGACGCGACGGACCGGGCCAACACCGCCGGTCGGACACAGCTGACCGAGGCCGACGTCTCCGCCGCGATCGAGTCGATGCCACGGCCCTGCGTCTCGCTGGGCGTCGTGCTCGCGCTGCCGGCGAACCGACAGGCGGTGTTGCGTGAACTGGTCGACCTCGACGAGGGCGACCGCGAGTCCGTCACCGCGACGACGGCGGCCATCGCGGGCTCGTCACGGGTCGACCTCTCGGCCGCGACGGTCAAGCGGTTCCTCTACGAGATGGCCGAGGACGGCGTCGTCGAACGCGTCCAGTCCGAGCGTCCGGACGGCCAGGGCCGCCCGCCGAGCCGGGTCGTCCCGCGGTTCCCGCCGGCGGTGTTCCGTCGGCTCTACGACCTGCGGTCGGGGTGAGTCGCCGAGAGAGACCCCCCGTTTCGGCTCCTTAGACGCCCTGTGCGGGATCGCCCGTCCCGCCGGTCAGCGCCGACGCGAGCGCGCCCCTGACGACCACGTCGTCGCCGAGGGTCGTCAGCTGGATGTCCGGGATGTTCGACATCACCATATCGTCGAGTTGCTCGCGGATCGGCTCCAGCACCTGCTCGGGGTTGTTCAGGGCGACCGCGCCGCCGACGTAGATGACCAGCGGCGCGTAGGAGTGGACCATGTTCGCGACGCCGATGGCGTTCCAGTGTGAGACCTGTTCGAGGACGTGGGAGGCGAAGGCGTCCTCGCCGGCGTACGCGAAGACGTCGGCGGCGTCGAACCCCTCCGTGTTGATCGGCAGGGCGGTCTCGACGGGGTCCTCCCGGTGGAGTTGGGTGGCGTACCGCGGGATGTTCTCCCCGGAGCAGTAGGCCTCCCAGTGGCCGTCGTGGCCGCAGCCACAGGTCATGAACCCCTGCGGGTCGATGGTGAGGTGGCCGACTTCGCCGGCGTTGCCGTCCCAGCCGCTGAGGACGTTGCCGTCGACGACGACACCGGCACCGACCCCCGACGAGATAGTCAGGTAGATCATGTCGTCGGGGTTGCGGTCGGAGTAGAAGCGCTCGGCGATCGCGCCGGCGTTGGCGTCGTTGTGGAGGAACACCCGGGGGGTGCCGAGCAGGTTCTCGACGGGGCCGGTCAGGGGGATCCGATCGATCGTGTCGGGGAGGTTCGCGGGGTTCTCGACGACGCCCTCGGCGAGGTCCAGCGGGCCGAACGACCCGATCCCGGCCGACTCGACCTCGGACGGGTCGATGTCGGCGGCGGCACAGGCCTCCCGGAGCGCGTCGAGGACGGCCTCGGTGACGGCGATGCCGTTCGGGCCGCGCGGCGTCTCCCGCTTGAACGACGCTACCGGCGTCCCGTCGGAGTCGCCGATGACGGCGCGGATGTGTGTCGCACCGAGATCGACCCCAGCGTATGCGCCCATGGTGGTGGAACCCTCGCCCCACCGCTACTTAATTGCACATATTCTCCCTAGCGGTCGTCCAGCCGCTCCGGGCCGGCGATCTCCTCGTAGACGACCGCCCGTTCCGCGTCGAGGGTCACGGTCGTGCCGTCGGTGACGTGGTCCGGCAGGGAGGCGTCCGCGATCATCGGGATGCCGAGCTCGCGGGCGACGATGGCGGCGTAGCTGGTGATCCCCTGGTGGGCGTCGATGATGGCCCCCGCGCGGCTCACGTCGCCGTCGAACTCGCCGTCGAAGTCCTCCGGGACGACCAGGATCGCCCCGTCGGGGGCCTCCGTCACGTCGCCGTCCGCGGCGTGGTAGACGGGGCCGGTGACGAGGCCGTCGACCACCGAGCGGCCGCTGACGAGCATCTCGGCGGCGACGTGGACCTTGAGCATGTTCGCGGTGTTGAGCCCCTCGAGTTCCGTCATCATCCCCGAGAGGACGACCACCGTGTCGCCGCCCTCGGCGGCCTCGGTCTCCAGGGCCGACTGGACCGCGCTCTGGATGATGGCGTCGGCTCCGTCGGTGGTGTACTCGGTCGTGACCGGCGTGATCCCCCACGAGAGCGCGAGCTTCCGCCGCACGTCCTCGTTGGGCGTGGAGGCGACGATCGGGATCGAGGGGCGGTACTTCGCGGCCTTCAGCGCCGTGTAGCCGGACTCGGAGGCCGCGACGACGGCGGAGGCACCGATGTCCCGCGCGAGGAACCGAGCCGAGCGGGCCAGCGCGTCCGTCCGCGTGTCGCCCGCCTCCGGAACCCGCTGTTCGCGGGACTCGTAGTACTCGTCGCTCTGCTCGACGTCCTCGACGATGCGATCCATCGTCTCGACGACCCGGGCGGGGTGGTCGCCGATCGCGGTCTCGCCCGACAGCATCACGGCGTCGGTGCCGTCCAGCACGGCGTTTGCCACGTCCGAGGCCTCCGCGCGGGTCGGTCGCCGCGAGTGGACCATCGAGTCCAGCATCTCCGTCGCGGTGATGACCGGGACCCCGGCCTCGTGGCACTTCCGGATGATGCGCTTCTGGATGATCGGGACGTCCTCCAGCGGACACTCGACGCCGAGGTCCCCCCGGGCGACCATCACGCCGTAGGCGGCGTCGATGATGGAGTCGAGGTTCTCGACGGCCCCGGCCCGCTCGATCTTCGCGATGATGGGGATGTCGATGCCGCGGGACTCCATCGCCTGATTGATCTCGTAGATGTCCTCGCCGTCCCGGACGAACGAGGCGGCGACGAAGTCGGGTTCCTTCTCCGCGGCGACGTCGAGTTCCTGCTCGTCGTTCTCGGTGATGGTCGGCAGGCCGAGTTCGACGCCGGGGACGTTGACGCCCTTCCGGGCACCCAGCTCGCCGCCGCTCTCGACGTGTGCGTACACCACGTCGTCCTCGACGCGCTCGACCGTGGTCTCGATGCGGCCGTCGTCCAGCAGGACGCGGTCGCCGGCCTCGACGGCGGCGATCGACTGGGAGACGCCGACCTCTTCGGGCGTCGCCTCGTCGCCGACGACGAACCGGACGGTCGATCCCTCGACCAGTTCGATCGGTTCGCGGACGGGCGCGGTCCGGACCTCCGGGCCGGGCATGTCTAGCATCGACGCGACCGGGCTGTCGACGATGTCGTCGACCTCCCGGATTCGGTCGATCATCGTCCGGCGGTGCTCGGGAGAGCCGTGGCTGGCGTTCAGCCGCGCGACCGACATCCCGGCCTCCGCCAGCGCGGCGATGTCTTCGACGGTCTCGCTGGCCGGGCCGAGCGTACAGACGATCTTCGCGTTACGCACGGGTCGGCCCTCCAGCGGCTTCCGAGAGAGAGTTCGGGTTCCGACGGGTCATAGCCGCCACTACCGAGGGAGGGGATAAGAAGGTTGCCGGACGCCGTTACCGCGAGATGGCTTCGGTGTCGCCCTCGATCACTCCCTCCACTTCCGCGGGCGAGACGACGGCGATGTCGCCGGGGACCGAGCGCTTCAGCGCGGCGGTCGCCGCCCCCCAGGCGAGGGCGTCGTCGACCGACCCGCCGTCGAGGTACTGCGAGAGGAACCCGCCCACGAAGGAGTCCCCGGTGCCGACCGGGTGGGCGCTCGACGCCTCGTAGGTGGGTTGTTCGAACACCTCGCCGTCCGCCAGCGCGAGCGCGCCTTCGGCCCCGCGCGTGACGAGCGTCACCTCGAAGCCGTAGTCGTCGGCCAGTCCGCGGGCCACCGACTCTGGGTCGCCGTCCCGTCCCAGCACGACCTCCGCGTCGCGTTCGGCCACGACCAGCACGTCCACGTCCGGGAACAGGTCGGTCAGCACCGACTTCGCCGTCTCGGGGTCCCAGAGCTTCGAGCGGTAGTTCAGGTCGAGGCTGGTCGTCGTCTCCGCCTCCCGGGCCATCGAGAGGAGGTCCCCCGTCGTCGATTCGAGCGTGTCCGACAGCGCCGGCGTGATCCCGGTCGTGTGGAACCCGCGCGCCGAGCCGAGGTGTTCGGTCGGCAGTTCGCCCGTCTCGGCCGTCGTCACGCTCGCGTTCGCCCGGTCGTAGATGACCTCGTTCCCCCGCGGCGGCGGCCCCTGTTCGAGGTAGTAGGTCCCCTGTCGGCCGCCGTCGCTGTCGTCCCAGACCACGTCGGTCGTGACCCCGTGGGAGGCCAGTTCGCCGGTGACGCGGCGACCGACCGGCGAGTCCGGGAGTTTCGACGTCCAGACGGCGTCGAGGCCGAGCCGCTGGGCCGCGACGGCGACGTTCGACTCCGCTCCGGCGGCACGGACGGTGTACTGGTCGGCCGTCTCGAGGCGCTCGTCGTCGGGTGGCGACAACCGCAACATCGTCTCGCCGAAGGTGACGAGGTCGGTCATACTCCCCCGTCGTCGCCGGGTCGGCTTAAATCCCGTCGGGTCGCCGCTCGCCCGACGGGCGCGGCAACACCCCGTGACCGCTGACACGACCCGGGCTGCGAGCGACCGCACGCGGCCGCCCCGGCACGATGCGATTACCGACTGTGATAACCGGAGGAAGAATCCTTACGTCGTCAGCCGATCTCCTCCAAAAGCTTTTGTACCAATATTTTCCACTACAACCCATGGGTCGTAGGCTATCGACGAGATCGGTCTCCCGACGGCGCTTTCTCCGGACCGCAGGTGCCGCCGGGGTCGCGGGCCTGGCCGGCTGTGGCGGCGGTGGTGACGGGACACCGACCGCCGAGTCGGTCGGGACCTACCCCGTGACCGGCGACACCGCCCCGTTCGGGTTCAACGTCGCGCGCTCGGGCCCCTTCTCGACGGAGGGGGCCGAGGAACTCAGGGGGGCGAAACTCGCCGTCAAGCACATCAACGAGGGCGGCGGGTGGGTCGGCAACCGGGAGTTCGGCGCGCTCGACGGGGACGGCCTGCTCGGGAAGTCGGTCGAACCCGTCGTCCGGGACACGGGGAGCGATCCCGAGGTGGCGCGGCAGAACGCCGTCTCGATGATCGAGAACGAGGACGTGATAATGCTCGCCGGCGGATCGACGAGCGACACGGGCCTCGCCCAGCAGACGGTCGCCGCCGAGCGGCAGGTCATCTATATGGCGACGATGGTCCACATAGACGCGCTCACCGGCTCGTCCTGCAACCGCTGGACGTTCCGCGAGATGTTCGACGCCTACATGACCGCGAAGGCGCTCGAACCCGTCCTCGTCGACGAGTACGGCTCCGACGTGCGGTTCTTCCAGATGTACTCGGAGGACGACTGGGGCAACGCACAGCGGGACCTGATGACCCAGTTCCTCTCGGACGCCGGCTGGCAGCCCGTCGGGAGCCTCAGCGTCCAGCTGGGGACCCGCGACTTCGGGCAGTACATGTCCGACATCGAGAACGCCGACGAGGACGTGCTCGTCCTGAACCTCCGGGGGCTCGACGCGGCCAACGCCGTCCGGGCGGTCCGGGAGAACTTCCCGGACGAGAACGTCGTCATCCCGCTGTACACGCGGGCGGTGGCACAGAGCGCCGGCGGGGCTATCGAGGACGTCATCGGCACCATCGCCTGGGACCCCTCGATCGAGACGCCGCTCTCGAAGTCGTTCATCGACGCGTTCAGCAGCGAGTACGAGGGCGGTACCGGATCGGCGAACGCCGCGATCCCCTCGGGTCCGGCACAGGTGGCGTACACGCAGACGCTCCAGTACGCCAACGCGGTCGCGCGGGCCGGGACGTTCGATCCGAACGAGGTGATCCCGGCCATCGAGGGCCGCGAGTACGCGGCCGGGATCGGCGCACAGACGATGCGCGCCTGCGACCACCAGTCGATGCGGCCCGTCCCGATCGTCAAGGGGCGATCGGGCGACCAGCAGACGTTCGGGCGGTACTACGACCTCGTCGAGACGACGCGGGACGCGACCTACTCCTGTACGGACGGACCGGCAGCGAACTGTTCGCTCGGGGACAACTGATATGAGCTCGAAGGACACACAGCGGGCAGCGGCATCGGGCGGGAACGACGGCGGAATCGTCGCGGCGATCGTCCCGGACTTCGTCCGGGCGAACTTCGCGCTGAAGTTCGCGATCGTCCTCGTGGTGATGGCCCTGTCCGTCGGCGCGGTGGGCATCTTCGCCACGGAACAGATCCAGGCCTACACGGCCGACCAGGTGACCGCGGAGTACCGCGGGACCGCGGCCCAGGAGGGGGACATCATCGAGCAGTGGTTCGAGCGGAACCGGCTCTCGACGCAGTTCGTCTCCTCGGACGACGTCTGGACGTCGAACGACGCCGAGCAGCTCCGGCTCGAACTCCGCAACCGCGAGGCGAGCCTCTCGGCGGACGTGACGTCGATCCACCTCGTCGAGCGCGAGATCACCGGCACCTCGATCGTCGCCAGCACGTCGCTGAGCGCCGGCACGAACGTGAGTCGGGTGAACCGGACCTGGACGGGCGGGACGGAGTTCGACCAGGCCGGCGAGGTGGTCCACTCCAGCGTCTACCGGACCCAGGACGGACCGGTGGTGGGCTTCATGAGCCCGGTGTCGGCCTCCCAGAACCGCTACATCCTCATCGAGTACTCGGTCGGCAGCATCACCGAGTCGCTCCAGGGTGCCCAGCGAGCCGAGGGCGGTTTCACGCAGGTCGTCAACGCCTCGAACGTCGTGATGTTCGACGAGGGGAAGGGACAGGGGGTCGGCGACGCCATCCTGACCCAGTACGCGTCCGGCGAGGCGGCCCTCCGGCCGGTCCAGCGGGCGAACGACCTCCGCGGCTCCGGCGACGTCGAGGCCGGCGTCATCCAGACGATGCAGCCCAGCGACGTCCTCGACGAGCGGTACACGGTCGGCTACTCGCCCGTCGCCGGCACCGACTGGGTCGTGCTGGTCCACGCGCCGTACTCGGCCGTGTTCGGCTTCGTCCAGAACGTCCAGCTCTACGGCTTCGTCGGGACCGGGCTGATGGTCCTGCTCATCGGTGGGGTCGGGGCGGCACTGGGGTACAACGTCTCGACCTCGATCGACCGGCTGACCCGCAAGACCGAACAGATGCGCGAGGGGAACCTCGACGTGGACATCTCGACGGGCCGCATCGACAACGTCGGGCGGCTGTACGACGGGTTCGGTGACATGCGCGACGCCCTGAAAGAGCAGATCGACGAAGCCGAGCGGGCACGCAAGCAGGCCGAGGTGTCCCGGGCCGAGGCGATGGAGATGAACACGTACCTCCAGGAGAAGGCCGAGGAGTTCTCGGACGTGATGGAGGCCACGGCGGGCGGGAACCTCACCCGGCGGATGGACACCGACGGCGAGAACGAGTCGATGGACCGCATCGCGAGCGAGTTCAACGGGATGGTCGACGAGCTCGAGAAGACGATCGGCCAGCTCGACAGCTTCGCAGACGAGGTGGCCGAGTCCGGTGACGTCGTGCTCACGAGCGCCGAATCCGTCCGCGAGGCCTCCGAGCAGGTCGCCGAGTCCGTGCAGAAGATCTCCGACGACGCCTACGACCAGAAGGAACGGCTCCAGCGCATCTCGGAGGACCTCGACGACCTGGTGGCGACGCTGGAACGGCTGGACCGAGAGAACCCCGACGTCGAGATGGGCGACTCCCTCGACCAGTTCCGGGCCACGGCCGCGACCCTACAGGAGGCCGCCGACACCAGCGAGGACATGATGGCCGAGTCCGAGACCGTCGCCGGTGCCGCGGAGGAACAGGCCGCAGAACTCAACGAGGTCTCCTCGCGCGCCGAGCGCCTGAAGCGGTACGCCCAGCCGCTGGGCGACATCCTCGGCCGGTTCGAGACGGAGGCCGAACACGAGTTCGTCTTCTCCGGCGGTCCCTCGCAGGGACTGACCGAAGACGAGGAGTAGCGGACGCGTGCAGACCCTCGGGTAGCGAGTCGCTGGCGGGCCGCACGGAACGCATTACCAGTGTCGCCCCGCACGGGAGGGCAGTGGAGGTGACAACGATGCCGGGTACCGGCGAGCCACCGAACCACAGCGGCGGAAACGGGCCGCTACTGGGGTTCCTCCGACCGGCGGATCGACGCACCGCCGCGGCTGGAGCGACGCGTGCCTCTGATCGGCTTTTTGTGCGGGACCACCGGACGCTCGACTCGAGTTCGAGCCGACGGCTCGGACGACTCGATCCCGCGTGCTACTCGGTCGGGTCCGGAGAGACGCGATCGGCGTCGGTACGGTCGTCGCTCGGCCAGCCCTCGCGTCAGCGGCGATTCGAGGAACGAGACGAGTCGGTGGAGCAGTTTCGTGTGGTCCGCGCCGTCGAGGTGTGCCTCGGTACAGTCGACGAGCCGGTCCCAGTCGAGGAAGGACACGGCCCGGACGATCCACTCCGACTCCGCGGCGAGAGTCGTACGCGACCCCGTAGAACTCCACGCCGTCGTCGCCCGGACGCGTTCCGCTCGCCGAGACTGTTCCGCCGGCTCGCTCGGCGGCCATCGCTCGAGTGGCCCGCGTACGACTCCGTGACGAGCTGTCGATCTGCTCGTGCAGGTCGGTTGACCGGCGATGAGCGCTCACCGGACGACACGCTGACGCTGCTGAAGAAGGAGACTGGAATCGGGTAGAGGGATATTCTGTCTGTTAGCGCGCCATCTACGTGGCAACACTGTCGGAAATCTCCAAAATTCGCCCATACGGTTTGTGATGTGACGAGAACGGGGAGAGGGATTTGGATCGGGTTCCGCTGACCGAACCGGCCAAATCCGCGCATCACAGGCCCACTGAACCCGGTGTAATCTCAACTTCCGCGCCCCCAACTCTGTATAGCGGCATACAGTTTATGAGTCCGAGGCGAGACGGAGGTGAGTTGTCAGAACGACACGACAGCTTCGAGTTCTCTGACCGACGACCGGCTCAGGACTCGAAGGTGTACTCGATGAGGTACTTCACGAGATACATCGAGACGACGATACCCACGAGCATCACGACGAGGACGATGAGGATCATGAACAGCCGGACGAGAGCCGGGTTAGCCACGAGGGACCACCTGCGCTTGACGGGCGGGTGAGGGGGTTGCCCTGCTCATACGCTCTCTTTCCCGCGGGCACCAAAGCCGTTTGTGGGTCCCGGCCGCCGATGCCGGGGCGTCACCGGACAGTGATGCGGGGCCGATCGCGTCGAACTCCGCGGTCCTGACTGACGTTCGACGGCGGCCGGGATTCGGTCGCAGCCCCAGCGCCGTCGGGGGCGGACTCATACAGTCCTCACGCCTTTTCGATCGCGGGCGCGGGGACGGCGGCGAGAGGACCGGCGACAGTGGAGCGAGCCACCACTCGGAGCCGACCGGAGTGGCCCGATGTCGGGCACGTCGTCGCCGCTCCGGGTTGTGGCACCGTCTGCCGGCCGCCGTCGACGAACTCGCGGGCGGTACGTGCCTTCTCGCCTCCGTTCGGTGGACGGAACCGCCCGTGTTCTCCAGCACCCGTCGACCGCGGCCTGTAACGGAACGGATGGAACGGATAGACGACAGCCGCTCGTGACACCGGCCACGTGTCGTCGGTCTGGCGACGTCGGGTACGCCGGCCGGCGTCGCCGTAACGCGAAGTCCCGAGCAAGACGGGACCTCGCCGACGGGCTCACCGGACGGTGGGCGGATGCACTCCCCCGTCGAACGAGCAGGGCCGGTATCGCGTGTTCGGTGGTGCCGGACCTGACCGAAGCGACGCGGAGCCGATCCGAGACTCGTACCCGTAGTAATTATATCAGTGAGTGTGGTACTATCTATTCGGACGGTGGAGTCGGAGAAACGAATTAGATGTGTGTATCTGTGCCTAAATAGGGTGGATATACAGTACTACACTCCCAAATAAGTGTGTTTATCCTCGTCTGTGGGACTAAATTGAAGTGAGTGGGGACGGAGACTGCTCCTATGGCGACAGACGGGGACGCGACGGAGCAGACGTCGGTCAAGACATACGTCCCGGCGTACCAGAAGGCCGAGTGGGCCGACCACGCCGACGAGCTCGACATGAGCCAGAGCGAGTTCGTGCGGACGATGGTTCAGGCCGGCCGCAGCGGCTTCGAACCGGTCGATTCCGTGACGGAGGGGGGGTCGGACCAGCCGGCGGAAGACGACGAACCCGGTCCACCGGACGCGACCCCCGGGGACGACACCCTGAAACATCGAATCGAGGGGGTTCTGTCGGACGGAGACCCACACGATTGGGACGAGCTCGTCTCGGAGTTGACCGACGACATCGAACAACGGCTCGACGACGCACTCCAGGAGCTCCAGTCGTCCGGCCGGGTCCGGTACAGCGGTCGCCACGGGGGGTACGTCCTCGACGAATGAGTTCCGAGACAGCGGCCACCGACGCGAACGAAGACCCGATCGAGTACTTCCTCGACGACATCACGTACCACGGGAAGAGCGACCGGACGCGGGCGTTCTACGAGCGCGTCCTGCGGGACTTCGAGGCGTTCCTCGCCGAGGGTGGGCAGCCGGTTCCGGTCCGGGACGCCTCACACCGGGACTGTATGGCCTACGTTCACGGCCTCCGCGGCGAGAAGAGCGAGAGCACGGTCGCGACGTACGCGTCCTACCTGCATCGGTTCTACGCGTACATGACACAGGTCGAGACGTTCGACAGCAACCCGATGACCCTCGTGATGGAGGAGATGGACGAGTCGATCAACACCGATCCGACGCGCCGTGAGATCGACGTCCCCGCGATGCGAGCGTTCGTGGCCGAGGTCGGCCACCCGCTGGAACGCGCGGTGATCGTGACCCTTCTCAAGACCGGGATGCGGGTCGGGGAACTCTGTAACCTCGATCTGCGGGACCTCAACCTCGAGCGGCCCGGTCCGCGACCCGACGTCCCGGTTCGTGCCAGTCTGGACGGGCGACCGGACTCGCTCTACGTCGCCGCGAAACCGACACGCGGAGCCGTCGTCAACGGCGAGGAACGCAGCGCCTCGAACAAGCGCAAGCGCGACACCACGGTTCCCGTCGACGGGGAACTGAGCCGCGTGTTGCGACGCTGGCTCGCCATTCGGCCGGACACCCGCTCGGACGCTCGGCCGCTGTTCGTCTCGACGTCCGGACAGTGGGGCCAGCGGCTGACCCCCGATATGGTCCACCACGTCGTCGAGACCCACGCCCGCGACCACGGGTGGTACCGGGACGGCGGCGGAGCCGAAGAGAACGTCACGCCCCACTACTTCAGGCACTTCTTCACCACGCACCTCCGGGACAGGACCGGCGAACGGGGGGTCGTCAAGTACCTCCGAGGCGACGTGGCACAGGACGTCATCGACACCTACACTCACGACTGGGGCGACCGCGTCCGGGACGTCTACGAGGCGAACATCTACTCGCTGCTGGCGTGAGCGCCGTCGGAAACGAGCGACGGACGGTGTCGCCGGCCGAACGCATAAACTGTATATCGCTATACCGAATCCGAGGGGGCGCGGACCGGGTGTGCGGTACTTCGAGGCCGCGCGGATCCCCTCTGTGCGACCCGCTTTTCCGAGATCGCTGCCAGTCGCTCTCGGAGCCGCTGGTGGGGAGCACCGGGAGGTCCCGGACGACGAGATGACAACGCCTGTGGGAGTTCGCCCGACAGGTGAAACGGATGACGGCCGACATCGCGATCCACGACGCGCACGTGCTCACGGTCGACGACAGGAATCGACTCTACGAACGCGGGACCGTCGTCGTCGAGGACGGTCGCATTACGGAGGTGCGAGCGTCACGAGACGACGATCCGGACGTCGCGGCCGACCGCGTCGTCGACGGCGAGGGCAAGCTCGTGATGCCGGGGCTGGTCAACGCCCACACCCACCTCGAACTGACGCCGCTGATCGGCGCGTTCAGCGACCTCGACCTGTCGGAGATGATGGGCGGGATGACCGCCGTCTTCAGACACGTCGCCGAGGGCGAGTACGCCTACCTCACCGAGGCGGGATACGAGCTCGCCGCGCTCAACTTCCTCGCCGGCGGCGTCACCACCGTCAACTCGATGGACGTCCGGCCGAGCGCGGGCGCGGAGACGTTCGGCGAGGCCGGGCTCCGCGGGTTCTTCGGGCCGGCGCTCTCCGACCTCTTCTGGGACGTCCCCGTCGACGAGCAGTTCGACCGCGCCCGCGAGTTCGTCGACGAGTACCACGGCAGTTACGACGGCCGCATCCGGGCGACGATCGATCCCCACGACGACTGGTCCTGTACCCGCGAGCTGTGGGAACGCACCGCCGACCTCGCGGACGAGTACCCCGACCTGCTCGTCCACACCCACCTGCTCGAACTCGAGGCGAGCAACACGATGGCGCGGTCGAACGGGGCCGAGGACTCGCTGGCCCTGCTCGACGACGTCGGCCTCCTCGACGACCGACTGGTGGCCGCTCACTTCCGGCTCGCGGACGACGAGGACGTCCGACGGACCGCCGAGGCGGACGCGTCGGTCGCACACTGTCCGTCGATCTTCTGCTACTGGAACACGGGCGGTGACGTGCAGTGGACGCCGGTGCCCGAGCTCCGTGCGGCGGGCGTCGACGTCGGACTGGGCATCGACGACCACTACTGGCACGACTCCTACGATATGTTCGGCGAGGCGCGACAGGCCAGGCTCGCGGCCAACCTCAAGCGCTCGGCCGGGCAGTACGACTCGATGGAACTGGTCCGGATGCTGACCATCGAGGGGGCAGAGGCGCTCGGCGTCGGCGACGAGATCGGCAGCATCGAGTCCGGCAAGCGGGCCGACCTGATCGTGCTTGACGTGGAGAAACCGAAGTTCACCCCGCTGACCAACGTGCCGGCCCAGGTCGCCAACAACGCGGCACCGGCCGACGTGGAGACGGTCGTCGTCGACGGCGAGGTGCTGATGGCGGACGGCGTGGTGGAGACGATGGACGCCGAGGCGGTGTGCGAGCGGGCGGAGTCGGCGGTCGACCGCTTCGCCTCGGAGACGGACTGGGAGCTCGGCATCGGCGGAAGCGAGCCGCCGAGCAAGACGAGTATCGCCCGCGACCTGCCGAAGCGCGGCCCCGCACAGCTGCTCGGCCGGCTCGCGTTCCAGTCGGTCAGGGACGAGTTCCCGTTCTGAGGCGGGACGGCAGAGAAAGACTTGACCCCCGACCGCGTCGGCGGTCCCGGTGATCGGCCGCACGAGACCGGTCGAGTCCGTCCGCTCACTCGCTCGCGTACTCGAACTCGATCGCCGTCTCCGGACCGAGGACGGTCCCACCCTCGACGGCGGCGACGCGAAGCGAGATCGGCTCCGTGGTCCCGCAGCCACGCGGGGCGGTCTCGGCCCACGTCTCGCCCGGACGGACGGGACCGTCCCGGGACCGGCGGAGGTACTGGCGATAGCTCGGGCGGTCGAGCGCCGTCCGTACGGGCGAGTCGGCCGCGACGGTCAGTACGACGCGCTCGGCAGCGTCGGCCACACCCGCCGTAGCCGGTCGGGCGGCAAATGGATGTCGGCGACCAGGGTCCGGTTGGCGGCGACGGGATCGCTGTCGGTACACGCCGGCGGCGAACCCGGTCGTCGTCCAAGTCCGCCGATAGCGCCGCTGAACCGTCGGTTAGCATATAAACGTGGGCGAGATACCGACGACCGTACCCCGGTATGTAAAAGACTTATTATAGTGAAGACGTACCATACGAGTATGGCAACTGCCACGACGGAGTCCGGGGCGTTCCTCCACTCCCTCCGGGAGTACGTCCTCGGTCCGGTGCGGACGGCAGCGGGCCTCGTCGCGTCCGAGCGCGACGAGATCGCGGCCGAGCTGGCCGCGTTCGAGGCCCTTGCCGACCGGATCGCGGACATCGAGCCGACGGACTCCGTTCCCGCGACATCCGATCAGATGTGTGCGTCCCCCTCCGCCGACGACCCCCGCTGGACGAGAGTCCGAGCCGCGTACCGGGAGACCGCGATGTCGGTCGATCACTACGAGGAGCTGTACGACGAGCCGCTCGTCCAGAACGCGAGCGCGGAACTGGGCCCCGAACTGGCACGCGCGATGCAGCCGGACAGCGGCGTCCGGTTCACGCCGAGGGTGAAGGAGCTCCTGACGGCGAGCGTCGAGCAGTGTATCGACCAGCGCGGCTCCCTCCACTCGTTCGTCGAGCGCGAACACGAGTCGCTCCGGACCTGTCGGGACGACCTGACGGAGGTGGTGGAGTGTCTGGACGGGACGACCGTCCCGAACTGGTACGTCGACACGTTCCGCGCCGACCTCGACGAGATCTCGGCCCGACGACAGCGCCACCTCCAGTCGGCGTCCCGTGTCGACAGCCACGACTTCTACGCGCACCTCTTCGACGAGCAGCCCTGGACCTACCCGGTCCTGACGACGGTCACGCGTCTCGAAGACGCGGTCCTCGACGACCGCGAGCGCGGCCCCGCCTGACGGTCCCGGCGGTCGTCGGGGACCGCGTCGATTCACGGGCCAGCGCCGTCACTCGCGAGCTCGCGGTAGGGAGTTCGTATGAGCGCTATCGCACCGTATACTGAATAGCGCCTCGTCAGTCCGTACGACTATGCTACGTGTTCGACCACCGCGCGGCGACGGGAGCGGGCCGTGAGTGGCAAGGCTCCGAGCGACGGTCCGGACCGACAGGCACAGCTACGGGACCTGTTCGTCACCGTCACCGGGACCACGGAGTTCGTCGAGGAGCAGGCGGCCGAGGAGACGGCCGGCCACGGCGTCGCGGAGTCAGACGACGACGTGCCGGAGTACGTCTCCGCGATGGTCCGCGAGGACGGTTTAGGCGAGGCCCTCGACGGGCCCGGCGACGATCTCGTTCTGGACTGAGCGTGGCCTCAGTCGTCCAGGAGACGGCCGTGTCGGTCGATCTCCCCGTTGCGGATGCGCGTGCTGCTGATCCGGTGACCGTCCTCGGCCACGACGAACGGCGAGGTGTAGATCTCCAGCGGCGGGTGGCCCCGGTCCAGTCGCTCGTCGTTGATGTCGTGTGCGCGGCGGTGGGCCTTTCCCTCCGGGGCGACGACCAGCACGTCGGCACCCTCGCGGGTGACTGCCGGCCCGTGCGTGTCGGCCAGCTCGACGATCTCGTGGGACGCGGTGTAGGCCCGCCCGACGGTCGCGAGCGCGTCTTCGAGCGCCGCTCGTCGCTCCTCGTACGGACCGAGTAGCCTCGCGTGCTCGGGATCGCTCCGTGTCTCGCCCGCCAGGTCCGTCGAGGTCAGCCCCACGACGACGTGTCCCTCGCCGTCGCCGTCGTGACTGGCCGTCTGGAACGCGCTGTGTAGCAACGCCATGTGGCCGTCGTGCAGCGGTGTGAACGTTCCCCCGAGGACCGCGACGCGGTCTGTCGCTGGCATACATTCCCGTTCCACCGCGACGGTCGTATAGATGGGGGAGCGACGAGGGTACCCCGGCGAAAGCGGCGACGGCGCTCGGCCGATAACCTCCGGTTAGGGCGTACAGAGACGCCCTATCGGTCTCAGTCGTCAGCTTACCGAGTCCGGCGCGCCGGTAATCTGTCTATTGTATTCACGGTGGGCCGTCGACGTTGTATCGTCGTGACGGGAGCGGGGCGTCCCCCGGCTGCTGGCGCGACACGCGGTGTGCCGCCCCGGCCGACCTGAGCACAAACCACACCCCCGAGTGATCCAATCCGGCCAGGGGCGGACGCCCACTCGTGGCTACGGGAGTGTTCTCACCGAGCGTCGGCAACAGCGTGTACGGAGAACCGGAGCGAGCTGTCACGAACGCCCCACCACGAGGTGGCGCTGGACTGCGTCCAGGCGTCCAGGCGGCCATCGCGGCCGCCGCTCCCGAGCGGACGACGAGAGAGGGCGTGACCCGGTCGGGGACGACCCTGCGCATCGGGGACCGGACAGACGATCTGAGGGCGTACGAGGACGTGGTCGTCGTGGGGACGGCAAGGCCGCCGACGAGTCGACGCTGCTCGTCGTCACCGGGGGTGCCAGCGCGCTGCTGGTCGCGCCGGCCGGCGAACTCACCGTCGCGGACCTCCGGGCGACGGCGGGAGCGTTGCTGGCGGTGTCTCGATCGAGGAGATCCACACGGTTCGTAAACACCTCTCGACGGTCAAGGGCGGCCCCCTCGCGGAACTCGCGTCGCCGGTGACCGTCGGGCGGGCAGTCAGTCCTGGTCCCGCGCGTCGACCAGCCAGTGGCAGCCGGCACAGAACCCGACCGTGGCGACGACGAGCGACAGCATCCCCAGCAGGAGGGTGCCGCTGAGTCCCGTCACGGCCGCGAACGAGAGCACCGCGACCCCGATCAGCGTGACTGCACCGTAGTAACGGTACCACCGGACGGTGTCACCCTCCTCCGGCGTGTCGAGGTACGCCATCACCTCATCGGCCGCGGGGGCGATCTCGACGCGTCCGCGGTCCTGATTGAAGTCGACGACCCCCATATCGTCCATCTTCGGCAGGTGACACTGGTAGAGCCCGACGTAGACCCGCTTTCGCTGACTTGACGTCAGCGCCTCCGTGGTCGTGTCGTTCTCGATCGCGGCCACGTGCTCGGCCAGTTCCCCCAGCGCCACGCGCTCGCCCCGCGGCTTGTCGCGGAGGTACTTCAACACCTCCCGTCGGCGACTGTTCTTGAGAATCTCGAAGACGAGATCGAGGGAGAGCGACGGCCGTTCGGCCTCCGCCTCGGTCCCTCTCGACCCCGCCGCCTCGGATGGCGGGCCAGCCCCACTCTCGGACTGGGCGGAGTCGGCGATACTGGTGCCGGTGACTGATTGGTCCTGAGCACTCATGGTTTCTCCGTACCCGAGGCGCGGAGGACGGCCACGTTCCGACAGCGCTTGGTGCGCGCCACACCCCCTTTCGCTGTCGGCGCGATCTGATCCGCCTTCGCCCCGAGCGTGTGTCAAAGAGGTAACGCGATTCACACTTAATACTTTGTTACATTATCGATCCGATATGTCTGGTTCTGATTATGTCTCCGAATGGGATGCTTACGCCGAACGGGACGAATTTCGCGCGAGCTGTCGCTCGTGACCGCGGACCCGGCCGACACCGGCCGGGCACCCGACGAAGAGGGGACACGAGTGTCGCGGCGCGACGCCTCGGCGAGACGGAGCGGTCGACGCCGCCACGACCCGCGCTCGTCCCGTCGGTCGCGGCACAACGGGTGATATGTAAGTCGTAACAAAGGGGACGTGACCCGTCACCGCACGACTAGTGGCACCTCGACGATCAGCCGAACGCGACAGTCTGCAGACGCCACCACCGGAACTGAGATGATCGAACGAACCCATCCACGACGACACCGATCCTCTGTACCGCCCGGACTCGTCCGTCCGCACCCGAGAGCACGACCGAGACGGTCACGCGGCCGTCCCGGCTATCGCCGGCCGCTCCGGGACCCGACCGGTCCGCGGCCGCCGCTGGCCGCCGACTATCCGAACGGGGTGTGCGGATGAGCGACCCCGACCAGTGGGACGAGATCAGCTACGTCATCAGCTCCCGCTATCGCATCGCCACGCTTCGCCGGTTGGCCGAGGGACCCGCGACGCCGTCGCTCATCGCCGACGAGACGGATCTCAGCATCGCACACGTCTCGCGGGCGTTGCAGGAACTCCGCGACTCGGATCTGGTCACGCTGCTCGTCTCCGAAGATCGACGGAAGGGCCGTGTTTACGGCGTGACGGACGAGGGAAAGGACGTCTGGGAGACGATCGAGGCCGAGAATATGCTGTAGTTCACTCCGGCCCGTCCTCGCGCTCGACGGCCCGCTCGGGGAGCAACTGCTCGGGTTGTCGGCGGTGCTTCGGCGTCTCCGCGAACTCGGTGATGCGACGCCACTCGTCGGAGGTGAGGTGCCCGCTCATACCGCCCACTCGATACTCCAGCGACTTCGTAATCCTGGGGTTAGTCCGACGAAAGTCGAGCTTTCCGGCCTATTCGGTGGGGCTGACCGACACCCGATCCTCGGAGACGCGTACGAGGTAGCCGTCGTGTTCGAACGCGATCTCCAGCTCGGTGTCGCTTGCCGCGAACAGCTCGTCCATCGCGTCCGGGTCGACCGACTCCGCGAGCGGCGTCGTCGCCGTCGGTCGTCGCCCCATCGTCGCAGCGAGCTCTCGTGCCACGATCGTACTGACCGACTCCGAGGAGTCAGCCGACGCGTCCGGCTCCCCACCGCCGTGACATATCTCCATACGAAACTCATCTTACGTACCAGATACATATACTTTTTGACGCTGCTGGTCGCCAGTTCGGTGCGGTCACGCACGTCGCGGGATCAGCGCTCGACGACCCGGGACGGCACCGATCCGGTCGACTCGTCGACGGGCAACTCACCGACCAGCTCCGCGTACGAGGCGACGGTCAGCTGGACCCGCCGCCCGGAGAGAGTGGTGTACGCGGGCGGGAACGGCGGGAAGTCGAACGCCCGGACTCGGTCGTACACCGCGAGTCGGGTCCGCTCGTCGGCGTCGGCGAGCGAGCCGGGGTCGATCGCCCGCTCGGAGTCGAGCCCGTCGCGGTCGGTGTCGTACCGCGGTCCGCCGTAGGCGGACTGTGGCGTCGCGAGTCGGTGGACGTCGCCGTCGCGCAGCGTGGGGAGGTGTTCCCGGAACATCGCGACGGCGGCGTCGACGACCCGCTCGTACAGCCGACGACCCGTGTCCGTCTCCTCGATCGGGACGAACTGGCGGGCGACGACGTCGCCCGTCTCGATCGTCGGGGTCAACAGGTGCAGGGTCGCGCCGTACCGCCAGTAGTCGTCCTCCCGGGCGTTGAGGATCGCGTGCCTGATCGGGTGGTGGCCGCGGTACCGGGGGAGCTCGGACAGCCGGATCCCCAGCGGTGCGACGGCGGGGTGGTCGAGCAGCGCCGGGTCCAGTTCCGGCCGACGGCCGACGGCGAGCAGATAGTCGACGTCGGTCTCGAGAACGGCTTCCATTCCCTCGAACTCGACCGGATCGTACCCGAGCGTCGTCGCGCGCTCGAACAGCGACCCCTCCCACCAGGTCGGTTGCTCCGGCGGCGGGGCGACGACGGTGCGCACGTCGAAGTCCGGGTGGTCCGCGAGCAGTTCGAAACACCGCCTCCCGTGGGGACGACTCCCCACGAACGCGACCGTTGGCATGGGCCGAGTTACCGTGCTGTCCCTCGTAGTTATGCACCCCATTTCCCGGTCGCTCACTCCGCGCGCCAGTGGTGGAGCGACCCCTCCCGGTCCCGGTAGACGAGGGACGGAGCACCGCCGTCGGACTCGGCGATCCCGACCTCACCGATCGTCAGGTCGGAGGGGTCCGGATCGCCGTAGGTCCGGGGTTGGGCCGGTGCCTCGGCGACGCGGCGACCGTCCGCCGACGCCATATCGCCGAACGCCCAGATCGGCTCCGCAAGGCTGTCGAACTCCGTCACGAACTCCGACGAGGACCCGAAGTAGAACGAGGAGCCGGCGGGCTGGGCCGTGATCTCGATCTTCCCGCGTCGGAGGGTGCCGGCGTTGTCGACCCGGCCGATCACGTTGTTGGCGTTCTTCCGGTCGAAGCGGATCACCGAGTCCAGTGTCGCGTCGGTGTTCCGGACGTGTTCGATGCGGACGCCCGCCGGTCCGTCGAGGAAGACGGCGGACCCGGAGCGTTCGGTCCCCGGCTCGTAGTTGATCCCGCCGACGCTGACGTGTCCGTTCCAGGTGGTCCGCAACTCGAGTGCGGGACCCGCCGATCCGCCGACGTTGAGGAACCCGACGTCGAACCGCGCCCCCGAGTAGTCGGTGGTGATCACCGGGTCCCCCGTCCGGTTACCGGCGCTGACGTACAGGACCCGTGACCCGAGAAACCCCTCGTTGCGCCCGATCGCCAGCTCTCGCCCGTCGTTCTGCCCGAACCCGAAGTCGAGGTGGTACCACACCGATCCGAAGGGGGCTCCGTTCTCCAGGTCGAGGACGGGATCGACCCACTCTCGGAACGCGAGCGACCCGATGTCGAAGTGCTTGGGATTGGCGGTGTCGTTGTCGAAGTGGATCGCCGAGCCGGACTCCCGCGCGTCGCCGCTCGCGGACCCCGAGAGCGTGAACCCGTCGAGCGTGACGAACTTCCCGTCCCGCAGGGTCTCGACTCGGATGCCGTCCCGCGTCGTGTCGGCGAACGCCAGCGTGGTGGTGTTGATGCCCCACCCGAGCAGCCGGGCGTGCTGTGACGGGCGCAGCGGCGCTCGCTCGACGACGGTCGTCGGCGGGAGCAGGACGGTCCCGAACCCGCGTGCGCCCCCGGCCTCGTCGAGCAGCCGGAAGGCGTCCCCGACGGGCGTGTCGGTCTCGGTCGGGTCGATGGCGACGTGGCCGTCGAGCCCGCGGCCCACGACGACGACGTGGCCGTCCCGAGACGCCAGCACCTGATCGCCGGCCGTCGGACGGTGCTGTCGCCGGCCGCTCGGCGTGGCAAACGGCGTCCGACTCCCGCCACCAGCGGTGTCCGAATCCCCCCGATCGGGGGTCGCCGTCTGCGACTCGTCCCCGTCGGAGAACAGTCCGGAGCAGCCTGCCATCCCGGCCGTGGCGGCGAGCCCGGCGAGGTAGACACGTCTGTCGAGGTCCGGTCCGTCCATCTTACCGCGCCGACTCCGTGGTTCCGTCGGCCCCACGTCGTCCGGTCCAACCGCGCCGATTCGGCGCTCTCGGCGGATAGCGGCGTCGCATACCCGCAGCATACCACCACGATACCTTCGTTATACGCGGTGTTCGGTGGGTACAAACGCTATGGGACCGTCCCGGTCACGAGCGAACCCCGTCGAGGAACATCGTGATGTCCTGTCGGATGCCCCAGTTGGACAGTTCCTCGACGAGCAACACCGCGAGCGGGTAGGTGACGACGCCGGTCAGGACGACCCCGACGAACTCGACCGGCGGGGACGCGGCGATCGTCTCACGGACCCACCACGTCGCTCCGGCCATCAGCGCTCCGGCGACCAGCGGGTACAGCAGCTCGGCGTAGATGTCCGTCATCCGCGTGTCGAGCATCGACCCGATGAGGTAGATGTCGATCGGGAAGATCGGGAACACGTACAGCGCGGTGATGAGCAGCGCGATCCCCGTGATACCGAACCGCTCGGTCACGGGGTAGACGAGCAGCCCCACCAGCACGATCCGGAGGACGCCGATCTTCGTCGTCAGGTCCGGCCGACCCAGCGCCTTCCAGAGCGGGCCGAAATTCCGCCCGAGCGCCCGCAACATCCCGTAGACTGCCAGCACCTGCATCGCCGGGATCATCTCGACCCACGTCGGTCCGAGGAACGTGCGGACGAAGCTCGGAGCGACGACGACGATGCCGAACGCCATCGGCACCGACAACAGGCCGCTGAAGCGGAACGACCGCATGAACGCCGACCGGACCCGGGGGAGGTCGTTCTGGAACTTCGAGTAGGTGGGGAACATCACCTTGCCGACGACCTGGGTGAACTCCGTCGCCGGCGCGTTCGAGAAGCGGTAGGCGTACTGGTACAGCGCCAGCGCCGCCGGGCCGAGCAGCCACCCCACGAACGCGTCGTCGCCCTGGCTGTAGATGAAGTAGACGATAGAGGAGCCCGTGATCCACTTCCCGTAGCCGATCATGTCCTTCGCGGCCTCGCGGTCGAACTGGAGCGACGGTCGGAACCCGTGGATCGCGTACGAGACGACGAGCCGTGCCACGTTCCCGGCGACGTAGCCGACGACGTACGACCAGACCGTCGGCACCAGCAGGACGTAGCTCACGGCGACGACGAACTGGACGATCGACCCGCTCGTCTGGTAGACGAACTGTTTGTGGTAGTCCAGGTTCTTCTGGAAGTAGATCACGCCGGGGTTTTTCAGCCCGAGTGCGAGCGGCGACAGGCCGATGACGCGGACGATGTCGGTCGCCCGCGGTTCCGCGAAGACCGTCGCGACCAGCGGGGCGGCGAGGAACACGACCAGCGCGATCCCCAGCCCCCGCGTGGTCTCCAGCAACCACGTCGTACTGAGGAACTCGTCGACGTCGTCGGCCTCGCGCTGGACGAGCGCGTCCCGCAGCCCGATGCTCGTGAACTCGTCCATCGCCGCCAGCGCCAGCAGGGCGATGCCGACCAGCCCGATCGCCTCCGGGCCGACGATGCGGCCGATGACGACGAGCGTCACGAGCTGCAGGCCCCGATCCAGCAGGTTCTGCGTGACCAACCAAACGGAGCTCTTTATCGCCCGTTCGCCGGTCCCACCACTCGGCGTCGCCCGTTCGACGAGGTCGCGTAGTCGCTGTCTCATAGTTTCGGGGCCCCCACACCGATTCGTCCCGGAGTATCGGGCCACCCCCTATCGTTATGATACTCCTACCCGCTCACGCCGTGGACCAGCGGTAGCGACCCGGGCGAGGCGGACGGCTGTCACCCGTATCGGGACGCCCGCGTCTCCCCCACCCGAATCGGCCCGGAGCGACGTCCGCTGTCGGTACGGGCTGTGAAACAATATGTGAAGGTCGGCGTAATCCGCGTGATGGCAAGCGCGGAAGATCAGTCCGACAGGGATGGGACGAGGCAAGCGATGGACCGACCCGATGCGGCGTCGCTCGACGCGACCGACCGGAACGATCCACTTCGCATTCTGAGTGTCGTCTCGACGATCGATCTCGGGGAGAACGTCGGCTGTACGCCGGCCTGGTGGCAGCTGCACAAGGCCCTCCACGAGTGCGGGAACGAGGTGATCGTGACGCCGTACCTCGGCGACGACGTGGAGTCGCCGTGGTGGCGGACCCGCGAGAACCCCTGCTACTGGGAGAGCCGGCTGTACAAGGCCGTCGCCGACCGGCTGGACCTCTCGGCCGGGTCGGACGCGGGCACCGAGGGACTGGTCCAGACGCTGACCAACGGCTGGACCAAGCGCCGGTGGCAGTCCCACCTCGACGAGGTCGTCGAGGAGGAGCGTCCGGACGTGGTCCTCTTCTTCAACGTCCCCCTGAACCAGATCGGCGGGCTCCCGAGTCGACTCCGGGACCGCTACGACGTCCCGGTGGTCTACTACGACGGCGACATGCCGACGATCCTCCCGGAACACGTCGAGGAGCGCGGGTTCCGGTTCAACTACTACGACGGCGCGGACCTGACGGAGTACGACGCGTTCGTCACCAACTCCGAGGGCGTCCACGACCGGCTCCGGTCGATGGGGGCGCGGGCGGTCCACTCCGTCCACTACGGCGTCGACCCCGGGGTCTACGCACCCGTCGACGTGCCCTACGAGTACGACGTGTCGTTCTTCGGGAGCGGCGCGGCCTTCCGCGAGGAACGGACCCGGAACATGATCACGAAGCCCGCCCGGCAGCTGGACGCCGACTTCGTCGTCGGCGGCCGCGGCTACGAGATCGATCTCGGGGACGTCGAGCGGGCCGGGTGGATCCCCGTCAACGGCTTCCGGCGGTTCTGCAACAGCGCCCGGATCAACCTCAACATCACCCGCGAGGGCCACCGGACGGTGTACAAGTCCTCCACCTCCCGACCGTTCGAGCTCGCCGCGATGGGGTGTTGTGTCGTCTCGGACCCCTACGACGGACTCGGCGAGTGGTTCGACATCGGCGAGGAGATGTACGTCGCGGAGACGGCCGAGGAGGCGATGGACCTCTACGAGTGGCTGCTGGACGACGACGAGCTACGTGAGGCGACCGGTCGGAAGGCCCGCGAGCGCGTCCTCGCGGACCACACGTTCCGCGACCGGGCGAACGAACTCGTCGACATCCTGCGACAGCAGTAGGACCGGCTCGCGTCCGAAGAGGACCCCTACTCCCGGTATACGAGGTCTATTTAATACCCGTCACCGACTACCACCGGGCAGAATGGACACGGCCAGCGGCCGGCATCGCACCCGAGGCGTCGACGGCGGCGAGATCGATGCAGACCTGGACGTGTTGATGGTCCCGCTCCCCGGGAGTTACAGCGACGAACTCGTCGCCGAACTCGAATCTCGGGGCGTGTCCGTCGAGACCCGGGAGGGATTCTTCCGTATCCTCTCGGGGATCTACCACGAGGGAGTGCCCGACGTGGTCCACCTCCACTTCCTCGGTCAGTTCGTCTCGCGGACGCGGTACGACACCGTCCTCGTTCCCCTCCTCTTCGGGGCGAGACTGCTCGTCGAACTCCTCGTCGCGAAGGCGCTCGGCGTGCGGCTGGTCTGGACCGTCCACAACCTCTACAGGCACGAGGCCAAGCACCCCCGGGTGGAACGGGGTTTCAGGCACCTCACCGCCCGGCTGGTCGACCGACTCATCGTCCACTGTGACACGGCCGCGGACATCATCGTTGACGAGTACCGGCTCCCGCCGGAGATCAGGGCGAAGATACGGACCGTCCCGCACGGGAACTACCTGCCGCGCTACCCCGACGAGATCGACGACGACGAGGCGAGGCGGCGGCTCGGGGTCGACGACGAGACCCGGACGCTGCTCTACTTCGGCCACATCCGGTGGTACAAGAACGTCGACGGCCTGATCGAGACGTTCAAGCGGATCGACGACCCGGACGCCGAACTGCTCGTCGTGGGGAACCCCTTCGACGACGAGATCGAGGCGACGGTCTCCTCGCTGGCCGCCGGCGACGACCGGATCCGGACCGTCCTCGAGTTCGTCCCGGACGAGGAGATCCAGACCTATATGCGGGCCGCAGACGTGGTCGTGCTGCCGTTCAACGACGTTCTGACCTCCGGGAGCCTGATCCTCGGGATGACCTTCGAACGCCCCGTGGTCGCGCCCGACACCGGCTGTGCCGGCGAACTGCTTGACGAGGCGGGCGGCTTCCCGTACGATCCGGCCGATCCCGACGGCCTCGAGCGGTCCCTCCGGAGCGCGCTCGACGCCGACCTCTCGGGGATGGGTGCCTACAACTTCGAGACGGTCGAACCGCTGGACTGGTCGTGGATCGGGAGACGGACGGTCGAGATCTATACCGAGTGAGCGGGCGGCGACGCCAGCCCACCGTCGCCGGCACTCACCCCTCGTTGTACCAGACGTCGACGTGCGGGTCGGGCTCGTAGGACTTCCCGATCACGTCCGGCCGACCGTTCCCCGTCAGGTCTGCCGCTCGCGCCTCGTGAGTCGGGACCCCGCGTTCGACGATGTGGCGGCTGAACTCGCCGCCGCCCTCGTTCCGGTAGAGGAAGTGCCACGGGTCGCTGTGCTGGTCCAGTCCCATCTCGGCGACGTAGACGTCGGGCCGGCCCGAGCCGTCGAAGTCGGCGACTTCGAGCGTGTGCGGATTGAACAGCCCGTCGTCGAGCAGGTGGCACTCCCAGTCGGGGGGATCGAACCACGCGACGCGGCCGGGGTGGGTCCCGAGCACGGGCGAGTCCCCCTCGCTGAAGACCAGTTCGAGGTCGCCGTCCCCGTCGAGGTCCGCGACGGCCACCCGGGTCCAGTCCCACCCCTCGGCGACCCGTTCGCGCTCCCAGTCGTCCGGGCCGCGCCGGCGGTAGACGTTCGTGCCCGCGACGAGTTCCGGGTCGCCGTCCCCGTCCACGTCGACGACCCGCAACCCCTCCAGCGAGACGCCCTCGTCGACGACGTGTCGCGTCCCGTCGGGCCACGGCGTCTCCGAGGGGTCCGCGGGCACGTCGTAGTAGAACACGGTGTCGCTCTCCTGTGAGAGCCCGACGAGCTCCGGCTCGCCGTCCCCGTCCACGTCGCCGAACGCGAGGTCGTGGTACTTCGAGTAGTCCGCCCGGACGACCTCGTGGGGCCAGACCTCGCGCGGGTCCTCGGGACGCTCGAACCGGTAGATCGCGTCCCGGCCGTACCCCTGGCCGACGAACAGGTCGCGTCGGCCGTTCCCCTCGACGTCGGCGAAGGTCCCGCCCAGCAGCCGGAGTGCGGCCGCGTCGGTCATCGCGTGGCGCTCCCACCCGGGGTTCTCGTACCAGAACAGGTCCGTCTCCAGCCCCAGTTTGCTGAGGGCAGCGCCCGGCAGCGAGTGGCGGTCCAGCGACAGCCCCGGGACCGGCGTCTCCACCGGGTCCGCACCCATCCCGCCGACGACGAGGTCCGGCAGCCCGTTCCCCGTCAGGTCCTCCGTGAGACAGCAGAACAGCCGGTCGCTCGGCGGGTCCGGATCGATCCGCTCGTGGCGGAACGTCGGGACCGCGTCGTCGGAGCCGACGCCGTTCGTCGACGGCCCGTCGTCCCGTCGGGCGGTCGGCGAGCGGTCCGCCATCTACGTCCCCTCCGGGTCGACCGCGAGTCGACCGTCCGCGACCATCTCCTCCAGCGGGTTGTCGTCGATCTCCAGCGGGAGCGCGACGCGACCACGGCGACGGGCGGACTCCCAGGCCGCGAACACCACTTCGGTCGACTCGATGGCGTTGCGCCAGGAGAGCTCCGATTCGGCGTCCTCGCGGACGGCCGTCACGACCGACTCGATCGCACGGTCGATGTGGGTGGGGTACTCGTAGTCCGTCGGGTCACCGACGGGGAGGTACTCTGTCGCCCGTCGGAGGCCGGCCTCGACGCCCCACCGGACGTAGCCGCGGTAGGTGACGAACTTCCGGTTGCCCCACTCCGTCTCCCCGACGTCGACGGTCGACCACCCGCTCGTCTCGTCGTTCCGGTAGCGGAGCGGCGGGCCGTCGTCGGCCCCGACCTCGACGGTCCCGTCGGCCCCGACCAGGCGGAACCGGGCACCCACGCCGTCGCTGCCCCAGCCGGTCCTGGCGAGCCCGTCGACGCCGCTCTCGTAGCGCCAGTGTGCCACCGCCTGGTTCTCGTTGTGGACGCCGAACTGCCTGTTCTCGTCGCTGTACTCGATCCCCGCAAGGACCCACTCTACGGGCGTCTGGTCGGTGTAGAACGCCGAGAGGTCGAACATGTGGGTCCCGGCGTCGAAGAGGTTCTTCGCCGACCACTCCAGCTGTCGCAGGTCGCCGATCGCGCCGTCGTCGAGCAGGCGCTTGGCCTCCCGGAACACCGGCCCCATCCGTCGCTGGTGATTGAATGTCAGCCGGATGTCAGCCGACTCGCAGGCCTCGCCCATCCGCCGGCAGTCGGGCCACTCGGTCGCCATCGGCTTCTCGCAGTGGACCGCGTCCGGCCCGCCGTGGTCGGCGATTCCGAGCACGACGTCGGCGTGGACGTCGGGCGGGACACAGACGCTCACGACGTCCGGGGCTGCCTCGTCGAGCATCCGCTCGTAGTCCTCGTAGACGTGTGGCACGTCGAAGGTCTCGGCGAACTGTTCGGCGTTCTCCCGGACGATGTCCGCACAGGCGACCAGTTCGCAGTCGTCGATGCGCTCGTACCCCCGAGCGTGCCGGTACGCCATCGCGAACCCCTCCTCGTCGGGGTCGTCCGGCGTCGCACCCGTACCGACGAACCCGATTCGCTCCGTCATTATACCCCATAGTTCCCCGGTGCCGCGGGGTAAGTATAGGGAGCCTTCCGAGCCCGTCTACGGACCGCACCCCGACCCGTCGACCCGCGGCTCTCGTAGTCTGCCGTCGCGGCCGACGAGGCGGTCGCTCGCGCCGCCCGGTCGCGGGTTCCGTACCGACGTCCGGGATCGGTTACCAGTCGCGTCGGAGAGAGAATCGGGTAGTGACACGTACACTCTGTATAACTAACAGATGCACCTCAGGTGTGTGTACTATGTCGACGGGACGATTCACGGGACTCGACCGGGTCCGAGCAGTCGTGGACGTGCCTCCGGTGGCGCTGGCGGAGTACGCGGCGGCGTTCGCGTTTCTCGCCGCCGGCCTGCCGCTGGTGTACGTCGGGACACCGCTCCAGCTCGACGAGGCGCTGTTTCTCGTCCTGGGCGAACAGCTGCAACAGGGGGGCCGACTGTACGCCGGGTTCGCGGACCACAAGCCGCCGGGGATGCCCTGGCTGGCCGCCGGCCTCGTCCAGCTGGGTGGGGAGCCGCACGTGTGGGGGCGACTCCTCACCTACGCCGTGAACGCGACCTGTGCGCTCGTCCTGATCGGTGTGGGCCGTCGCCTCTACTCGCTTCGCGCGGGGGCGTTCGCGAGTCTCCTCTACCTCGGGAGCGTCTACCTGCCACACTTCCAGGGTCACCACTTCACCTCGGAGGTGTACGCGAACCTCTGTCTGGTCGTCGGCGCGCTGTTCCTGCTGCGCGGCCACTCCCCGGACCGCTTCGTCGGCGGTGCCTGTCTCGCGGTCGCCGCGCTGTTCAATCAGACCGTGTTGCTCGTCGGCCTCCCCGTCGGCGTCTACCTCTTCCTCGACTGGGCCCGGGACGCGGCCGGAGGCCGGAGGCGTCTCGTCCGCCGGTACCTCGTCGTCGGGACCGGGTTCGGACTCCCGCTCGTGGCGGCCGGGGGCGTGCTCGCCGTCAGAGGGGCACTCGTCGACGCCCTCCACTACACCGTCTACTACCCCGCGACCGGCTACGGCACTCCCCTGGACCCGCTCGGACAGCTCAGGGGCGTCCTCAGCTACCTGCCGGTGTTGCTTCTCGTGGCCGTCGAGCTCGCGGTCCTCGGTCGCCGACTGCGACGACAGCGATCCGTCGATCCCGCGGCGGCGTTCGTCGTGCTCTGGCTGCTCGTGCTCTCCGCCCCCGGACTGACGACCTTCTCCGGCACCGACAGACTGCTGTTCGCCTTCCCGCCGGCGACGCTGCTCGCGGGCGTCGCGCTCACCCGCGTCCACGACGAACTCTTCCCGCTCTGCGAGACCGTCGGTCTCAGGGGGCTATTCGAAGGCGTCTCCGCTCGGGAGTGCCGGCAGATCGAACGGGCCGCCGCCGTCGTCGTGGTCGCCGTCCTGCTCGTCTCCGTCGGTACGAACGCCGTCCTGCTCTCGCGACAGGTCGGCGAGTCGATGGCGACACAGGAGGCGACCGCCGAGCGGATCGGCGACCGGATCGAGGGCGAGGCGTACCTGCTCGGCTACGACAACGCGATCTACTACTTCTCCGATCCGGTCGAGCCCGCGCCGACGTTCGTCGGCTACCCGTACTCCACCGCGCTCGCCGAGTCGATCACCGCAGACCTCGAACGGCACGAGGTCGAGTACGTCGTCGTCCCCCGCCGGTGGACGGACGACGGCCACGTCGAACGGGGCGGGCTCTGGCCCGAACAGCGGGCACCCATCTTCGAGTACGTCGAGCGAAACTACGAACACCAGAGCCACACCGAGGAGTACGCCGTCTACCGCAGGTCCGACGGCGCGGCGTCGAGCGAGTGATCAGTCGTCGTCGGCTCCCTGCAGTTCGCGGACGGCGGGGCTCTCCCGGTCGCCCCAGTCGTCGAGGAACGCCGCCAGCCCCTCGTCGGTCTTGGGGTGGTCGAACAGCTGGTCGAGGACCGACGGCGGGAGCGTCGCCACGTCGGCCCCCACCTTCGCGACCGCCTTGACGTGGCTCGGGTGCCGGATGCTCGCGGCGAGGATCTCGGTGTCGAACCCGTGGACGTCGTAGATCTCGCGGATCTCGCGGACCAGTTCGACGCCGTCGCTCCCGATGTCGTCCAACCGACCGAGGAACGGCGAGACGAACGTCGCGCCGTTCTTGGCGGCCAGCAGCGCCTGGTTGGCCGAGAAGACCAGCGTCACGTTGCTGTCGATCCCCTCTGCGGTCGCCTGCGAGAGGGCCGTCATCCCCTCGCGTGTCATCGGGAACTTCACCGCGATGTCGTCGCCCCACGTGTCGTACTCGCGGGCCTCGACCAGCATCTCCTCGGCCTCCGTCGCGATGACCTCGACGCTGATGGGGCCGTCGACGAACTCGTCGAGCTCCGCGACCACGTCGCGGTACTCCCGGCCGCTGGACGCGACCAGCGAGGGGTTGGTCGTGACCCCGTCGACAAGTCCGAGCTCGTCCGCGGTTCGAACCTCCGATACCTCCGCCGTGTCGATGAAGAATCTCATATCGTGCTCACCTCTGAGTCGAGTCGACCACGTCGCGCGCGACGGCGTCCGCGGTCAGCCCGTGCAGTTCGTACAGGTCCTCGGGGTCGCCGGACTCGCCGAACGTGTCGTCCACGCCGATGCGCTCGACGGTCACGGGGTCGGACTCGCCGACCAGTTCGGCGACCGCCGCCCCCAGGCCGCCCACGACCGAGTGGTCCTCGACGGTGACCAGTCGACCCGTCTCGCGGGCACACCGCTGGAGGAGCGCCTCGTCCAGCGGCTTGATCGAGGGCATGTGGACGACACGCGCGTCGACGTCCCGGTCGGCAAGCAGCGCCGCGGCGTCGAGAGTCCGGGACAGCATCGCGCCGTGGGTGACGAGCGTCAGGTCGGCCCCCTCGCGGAGGACGAACCCCTCCCCGATGCTCGGGTCGTGGTCGTCGTCGAAGACGACCGGCGTGGGCTCGCGGACCAGTCGCAGGTACGCTGGGCCGGGGGTCTCGGCCAGCTCCTCGACGAACGCCGCGGTCTCGACGGCGTCGCCCGGGGAGACGACCCGGACGTTCGGGAGCGAGCGGTACGCGGCGACGTCCTCGACCGCCTGCGCGCTCGCCCCGTCCGGGCCGGTCGCCAGGCCGCCGTGGCTGCCGACGACGGTGACGTCGGCGGCGGGGCGGGCGATGGAGTTCCGGACCTGTTCGATGGCCCGCAGCGAGAAGACGGCGAAGGTCCCGGCGAAGGCCGTCTTCCCCGTCGACGCGAGGCCGGCCCCGATCACCATCATGTCCTGCTCGGCGATGCCGACGTTGAACCACCGGTCGGGGTACTCCGCGCCGAACCAGGCCCCGCGGGTAGAGGCCCCGAGGTCCGCGTCGAGGACCACCACGTCGGGGTGGCTGTCGGCGATGTCGAGCAGTCCCCGTCCGTAGCCGTCCCGGATGGGGACCTCCTCCCCGTCGGTCACGCCGACTGGCATCGTTTGAGGTCCGACAGCCGGTGTTCCACGTCCAGTTCCTCGAAGGCGGTCACGATCTCCTCGATAGAGAGCACCCGCGAGTGGTATCCCAGTCGCGTCTCCTCCATGAAGGAGACGCCCCGACCCTTCTCGGTGTCGGCGACGACCACCGCCGGCCCGTCGACCGTCGGGTCCGTCACCTCCTCGAAGGCCCGCTGGATCGAGGCGAAGTCGTGACCGTCACACTCCGTGGGGTGCCAGCCGAACGCCTCGAACTTCTTGGCGACCGATCCCAGCGCCTTCGTGTCGGCGGTCAGGTCGTCGTTCTGGACGCCGTTGCGTTCGACCACCGCGACCAGGTTGTCGAGTCCCCGGTCGGCGGCGGACATCGCCGCCTCCCACACCTGCCCCTCCTGGAGTTCGCCGTCGCCGAGGACGGCGATCGCCCGGGCGTCGTGCCCGTCCATCCTGGCCCCCAGCGCCGTCCCGACGGCGAAGGAGAGGCCCTGGCCGAGCGAGCCCGACGAGAACTCCACGCCCGGGACGTCGTCGGTCGCGTGGCCCTCGAGGAGTTCGCCGGCCTCCCGGAGCGAGAACAGCTCCGACCGCTCGAAGAAGCCCTGCCGGGACAGGACGGCGTAGAGCGCGGGCGAGGCGTGGCCCTTGCTGAACACGAGCCTGTCCCGGCCCGGCGCGTCCGGCTCCGCGGGGTCCACCCGGAGTGTCTCGTTGTACAGCCACACGAGCAGCTCGACCGACGAGAACGAACTCCCCGGGTGACCGGACCCCGCGGCGTAGGTCGTCAACACGACGTCGGCTCGCACCTCGCGCGACTGTCGCTCGTACTCCTCGAATTCGTCCTGTAGTTCGGGATGACTCATTGGATTCTGCGCTCCGTTCGTCGTCGCATCGTTCGAATCACGCTGGCACAGTCCTCGCTGCCCAGCACGGCCGTCCCCGACACGAGCAGGTCCGCCCCCGCCTCGGCGCAGTCGGCCACGTTCGCCGGACCGACGCCGCCGTCGACGCCGATCTCCACGTCGCAGGCCTCGTCGATCCGCCGGACCTTCTCCAGGACCGCGCGCTGGAACGGTTGCCCGCCCGCGCCGGGCGTGACGGCCATCACGAGGACCCTGTCGAGGGCGTCGACGGCGTGTTCGATCACCGAGAACGGCGTCTCGGGGTTCAGTGCGACCCCCGCGTCGACGCCGGCCTCGCCGAGCCGCGTGGCGACCCGGCGGACGTCCGGGCACGCCTCGGCGTGGACGGTCACGGTCTCGACACCGCGCTCCGCGAACCGATCGGCGTGGGCCAGCGGTCGGTCGACCATCAGGTGGACGTCAAGCGGCTGGTCGGTCCGGTCGTCCACCGCCTCGACGACGGGCGAACCGAACGAGATGGCAGGGACGAAGTGCCCGTCCATCACGTCGAGGTGGATTCTGTCGGCAGCCGCGACACGGTCGACTGCCTCCCCCAGGACGGAGAAATCAGCCGACAGGACGGACACTGCGATCTCCATGCAGTCCGTTACCAGAACAGTTCTACAATTGGTTATTCAGCGCCTACTGGGACTCCGCCGGCGGAAGCGAAGCCGTCCTCCGGAGACGTCCGGACGCCGGTGTGACTCCCGTCGGACGGAGACCGGTCAGGCACCGCGATCGGCCCGCGGCGACGAGCGTCCCGGGGTCCCGCGGCACCGGGCGACGGCGTCGGACACCGGCGACGCGTCAGATGGCCCGCTCCCCGAGGACGATCCCGACGAGCTCCCGGAACTCGTCGACGACGTGGTCGGCGGCCGTGGCGTCCCGTGCGATCTCCGTCTCCACGCTCGGGAACAGCACCGTGGTCGCGCCCACGCGGTTGCCCGCCCGGACGTCGGTCTCGCGGTCGCCGACCATGTAGCTCCGCGACAGCGCCAGGTCGTGGTCCGTCGCGGCCGACTGCAGCAGGCCGGGTTCGGGCTTGCGACAGTCGCAGTTCGCGGCGGGCTCGTGCGGGCAGAAGTAGACGTCGTGGACCTCGGCGTCGGCCGCCGACAGCGATTCGAGCATCGTCTCGTGGACGCGCTCGACGGTCGCGCGGTCGAAGTAGCCGCGGCCGATCCCGGACTGGTTGGTCGTCACGACCACCGGAACCCCGGCCTCGTTCAGCGCGCGCAGACCCTCCGGTACCGTCGGGAGCAGCCGGAACCGGTCCGGATCCGAGAGGTAGGGGACGAACTCACAGAGGGTCCCGTCCCGGTCGACGAAGACGGCGGGCTCAGTCAAAGAGCATCCCCTCCACGATGCCACAGACCGCGTGGCCGACGGTGATGTGGACCTCCTGTATCCGGGCGGTGTCGGCCGACGGGGCGGTGACGCAGTGGTCGACCATCCCCGCGAGGTCGCCGCCGGACTCGCCGGTGAGCCCGACCGTCGTCGCGCCCAGGTCGGCGGCCGCCTCGATCCCGCGGAGGACGTTCTCCGAGGTGCCGCTGGTCGAGATGCCGACGACGACGTCGCCCGCGGAGACCATCCCCTCGACCTGGCGGGCGAACACCGTCTCGTAGCCGAAGTCGTTCGCGATGGCGGTCACCGAGGAGGTGTTGGTCGTCAGCGCGACGGCCGGGAGGCCGGGCCGCTCGCGCCGGAACTTCCCCGACAGCTCGGCGGCGATGTGCTGGGCGTCGGCGGCGCTCCCGCCGTTGCCGAACAGCACCACCTTGTCGCCGGCCGCCAGCGCCTCGGCCATCGCCTCGCCGACCCGCTCGACCGTCGCCAGGGCGTCCTCGTCGTCGAGGTAGCGGCGCTTGGCCGCGACGCTCTCCTCGAACACCCGCTCAGTCCGCATCGTCGACCTCCCACGTCCTCACGCCGTCCGGTTCGAACTGGAACGGGACCGGCTCGACGTCGTACTCCCGCAGCGCGTACCGGACGTCCATCGCCCGGCCCGGTGCCGCGAACAGCAGGAGGTGCCCGCCGCCGCCGGCCCCCAGGATCTTGCCGCCGGCTGCCCCGTGCTCGCGCGCGGTGGCGTACATCTCGTCGACGACGGGGTTCGTGATCTTGTCCGACAGCTCCTTCTTGACCACCCAGCCCTCGTGGAGCAGGTCGCCGAAGCGGTCGAGGTCGCCGTCGTCGAGCGCGTCGGCCATCCCCGCGGCGACGGCCTTCAGGCGGTCGCGGCGGGTCTTCGCGTCCCGGGTCTCCCGCCGGTACTGCCGGTCCATCTCGTCGTGGATCTCGCTCGAGTCGTGGGTCTCGCCCGTGAAGTACAGGAGGAGCCGCCGTTCGAGGGTCGACACCAGCGGATCGGGCACGTCGAGCGGCCGGACGGTGGTCTCCTCGTCGGCGAACTCGATGTCGTTCAGGCCGCCGTAGGCCGCGGCGTACTGGTCCTGGTACCCCCCGATCTCGCCGAGGTCCTCCCGCTCGGCGTAGTAGGCCAGGCTGGCGACGTCCGCCGCGTCCATCTCGCGGTCCGCGAACTCGCGGAGACAGCCGATGACCGCGGCGGCCACCGACGAGGAGCCGCCCATCCCCGCGCCGGCCGGGAGGTCCGTCTGGACCGTCAGTTCGAACCCCTCGCCGACGTCGAACTGGTTCACGACGGCCTTGATGAGGTCGAGGTCGCCACCGGTGTACTCCAGCCGGCCCAGCGGGAACGACCGCTCGACGCCGAAGTCGACCGACCGGATCGTGATCCGGTCGCCACCGGGGACGAGTGTCGCGCGTGCGTACTTGTCGACGGTCGTGCTGACGACCTCGCCGCCGTGCTCCCAGCAGTACGGCGGCACGTCGGAGCCGCCACCGCCGAAGCTCATCCGGTTGGGGGCGCGGCTCTCAATCCTCATGCCTCCTCCGCGAACCGCTCGTTGATCTCGTGGTACCGCTCGGGCGTCCCGATGTCCTTGAAGTAGCCGTCGGTGAGGTACCCCGTGACCTCGTCGTCGTCGACGAGCCGCTCGAACACCTCCGACAGCTGGAAGCGCGTCCGGTCGGGCATGTAGTCGAACACGCCCGGCCCGAACAGCCGGAACCCGGCGTTGACGATGCCGCCCTCGCGCTCGGTCTCGACGAACTGTCGGACCCGATCGCCCTCCAGATCGACGAAGCCGCCCTTCTTCCGTTCTGTCACCCGCGAGAGTGCGAGCGACGAGACCGTCGGCTGGTCGCGGTGAAACGCGACGAACGCCGACAGGTCGATGTCGAGGTAGGTGTCGCCGTTGATGACCAGGAACTCGTCCTCGTCGGCGAGCAGGGGCCTCGCCTCCCGGACCGCCCCGCCCGTCCCGAGCGGCTCGTCCTCGACGACGTACTCGACGTCGACGCCGAACCCGGAGCCGTCGCCGAAGTGATCTCTGATGACCTCCCCCTCGTAGCCGATCGAGATGACGACGTCGGTCACGCCGTTCGCCTCCAGCAGGTCGAGCTGCCACTCCAGGAACGGTCTGTCGGCCACGTCCGCCATCGGTTTCGGGATGTCCGAGACCTCCGGTCGCAGGCGGGTCCCGGGACCCCCGGCGAGAATGAGCGCTTTCATCCGACCACCCGCCCGCGTGACGCGTTCGACACACGTCTCCAAGGCCAATCCATAGGCGAACCATCCGAATCCGCTCGCATAAGTATAAGTTCTCTACCCCCCGGAGCCCGTCGGTTTCGGAGGTCACTATGGGCGACCCACGGGGGTCCACCGACCACTGCGCCGGTCGCCTGCCCGTCCCGTATGCGGTGCCTGTTCCGGCGGTGACCGTCGTGCTCGTCGCTGGCAGCCCCGGTCGTGCCGCCGTCCGCGTGCCGATGACCGCGGTAGCTCGCCGGGCGACAGACCGAGAGACGTGGGGCCGATTTAAGACCGACTTACCGTCGAGAGGCGCAGTAGCGGCCGAATATAGACTCGATAACTATCACCTGCTTTGCCAACGTAGACACGTATGCACGACTGGCAATCGCGGACCGTGCTCGTAACCGGTGGGGCTGGCTTCATCGGCTCCCACACTGTCGACGCCCTGCTGGACCGGGGCGCGGACGTGGTGGTCGCGGACGACCTCTCACGCGGCCGGCTCGAATCGCTGGAGGGAGTGCTCGGTGCGGTCGACTTCCGCCCCGTTGACCTGACCACGCCCGGCGGCTGTCAGCGCGCCGTCGAGGGCGTCGACGACGTCGTCCACCTCGCGGCCAGCGTCGGCGGCATCCACTACATCAAGCGCGAGAACGTCGGCGGGCTGACGCCGAGCGTCCTGATGAACCACCACCTGCTGGAGGCCTGCCGGACGGCCGACGTCGACCGGTTCCTGTTCGCGTCGAGCGCGTGTATCTACCGCCAGCAACACGACGGCCTCAACGAGTTCGCCGAGGACCAGGCGGTCCCCGCTGACCCCCACAGCACCTACGGCTGGGCGAAGATCCTCGGCGAGGTGGCGTGTGAGGCCTACCACGAGGACTGTGACATCGAGACGGGCGCGGTCCGGATCTTCAACTGCTACGGGCCCCGCGAGAGCCTCGACCCCGACGACAGCCACGTCATTCCCTCGCTGTGCCGGAAGGTCATCGAGGAACCGGACGGCGGGAGCATCGAGCTGTTCGGCGACGGCACTCAACAGCGCGGCTTCATCTACGTCACCGACCTCGTCGACGGGATGCTCCGGGCGCTGGACGTCGGACTCGACGGCGGGGCCGTCAACCTCGGGAACGCGAGCGAGGTCGTCACGATGAACGAGCTCGCCGAGCGGATCGTCGACATCAGCGGGAAGGACATCGCCATCGAACACGACACCTCGATGCCGACCGGGACGGATCGCTACTGCGCCGACACCGACAGGATGCGCGAGACCCTCGGGTGGAAGCCACAGACGCCGCTGGACGAGGGGCTGGTCCGGGTCTACGAGTGGGCGGCGGCGACGCTCGACGCCGACGAGGTGTCTCAGCGGACCCCCGAAGTGGAGGGGGCACGATGAGCCGCGACGACTGGCGCGGCGAACACGTCCTCGTCACCGGCGGCGCGTCGTTCATCGGCTCGCACCTCGTCGAGGACCTGGTCGCGGCCGGCGCGGACGTCCGGGTCGCCGACGACTTCTCCAGCGGGACGGAGGCGAACCTCACGGCCGTCCGGGACGAGATCGAGGTGGTCGACGTCGACCTCAAGGAGAAGCGCGACGCCCTCGACGCGACGGCGGGTATCGACACCGTCTTCCACCTCGCCGCCGACCACGGCGGGCGCGGGTACATCTCGAACTACCCGGCCAACTGCGCGACGAACATGGCGCTGGACAACATCGTCTTCGAGAGCGCCGTCGAGAACGGCGTCGAGCGCATCTCCTTCGCCTCCAGCGCCTGTACGTACCCGACCGACATCCAGCAGGACCGCAAGCGCCTGCGCGAGGACATGGTGAGTTTCGACGAGCGGGGCGGTGCCTACGCCGACGAGACCTACGGCTGGGCGAAGCTGATGGGCGAGCGGTCGCTGATGGCCTTCGAGGAGCAGTACGACATCGACGCCAGCATCGTCCGCGTCTTCACCGCCTACGGCCCCCGCGAGAACGAGACCCACGCCATCGTCGCGCTGCTGGCGAAGGCCTACGCGGGCCAGGACCCCTTCCGGATCTGGGGCGACGGCGAACAGACGCGGAACTTCACCTACGTCCGGGACATCACGCGGGCGCTGCGGCTGGCCGCGGAGAACGTCACCGACGCGACCCCGGTCAACGCCGGCACCGCCGAGTTCATCTCCATCAACGAGGTCGCCGACGCCATCTTCGAGGAACTGAACTGGGAGCCAGCCGAGCGCGACTACATGACCGACAAGCCGGTCGGCGTCCGACACCGGGCCGCCGACCCGAGCCGTGCCCGCGAGCTGCTCGACTTCGAACCGGAGTACTCGCTGCAGGAGGGCATCGCCGCCACGGTCGACTGGTACACCGAGAACCGGAGCCGCGAGTACGTCCGGGACAACCTCGAGACGCTGCTGCACGAGCGGTGAGCAGGTAGTCCCCCGTTTTTCGTTCGCTCGGACCCGCTCGGCGACGCCCGCTCTCGGCCGTCAATTCTCCGACGCGACCCACCGTTCACCGTGACGGCGAGGTGCTCCCGTCGCTCTCGGCTCGGCCAGGGCGCGCCGAGAGCGAGCACCAACCGGAGAGCCGCCGTCCGCTCGTCAGCTCTGCCCGTCCGTCGCCGAGGCACCCGAGGGGTGGTCCTCGGTCACGGTCGGTCCCAGTCCGGCCGTATCGACCCTGAGCTCGACGAGCGTCCTCCCGAGTTCCACCGGCGTCGCGATCGGGTCCACCGTCGATTCCGCGTGGTCCCGCCAGGTCACCGGAACCTCGGCGATGTCGTGTCCCAGCGCGTCCGCGACCGCGACGAGCTCGATGTCCCACGCGAACCCGGTCTCGGTGAGGTGGTCGCGGACCGAGTCCCAGGTCCCGGCGTCGACGGCCTTCGCGCCGCACTGGTAGTCGTACAGCGAGGGAGCGAGCGTCCGGCGGGCCGCCCACGCGAAGCCGTCACCGAGCAGTTCCCGGAACGTCGACTGGCTCGACACGACGGTCGCGTCCGGGTGTCGGCGCGACCCGACACTGACGGCGGCCTCGTCGAGGCCGCGGACGACGTCTGCGAGAGAGTCAGCCGGGACGCTCCCGTCGGCGTCAGCGAAGGCCAGACGGGCCGTGTCGAGACGATCGAATCCCGCGGTGAGTGCCGCACCCTTCCCCCGTCGCGCCGTCGCACAGTTGACTGTCGACCCCGTCTCCCGGAGCCGCTCGACCAGCGCGTCCGAGTCCGGGTCGTCCAGTTCCACGTGAACGCGCGTCGGGTCGACCACGCTGTGCAAGTCGTCGAGGTACGGAACGAGTGTCGTCGGGTCCGGGTCGTAGGCCGGGACCACGACTCCGATGCCGTCGGCCATCGGATGAGAGTTGCAACCGGCGTCGTTTGAGTATCCGTCGTCTAATGTGATCCGTCGGGACGACAGTTCCGTCCCGTAACGTCCCTATACTCATACCCGAGCCAGGCCTCCGCCTGTCAGATGGAACGGACCTCACGGCCGAACGTCGTCTGGGTCACGGTCGACAGCGTCCGGGCCGATCGGACCACGATGGGCGGCCACCACCGCGACACGACGCCGAACCTCCAGCGCATCGCCGCCGACCCCGGCGGCGACTGGTTCGACACCTGCATCGCACAGACGCGCTGGACGCCCGCGTCGACGGCGTCGATGCTGACCGGCACCTACCTCTCGACACACGGCGTCGGCGTCGACTCCCCCGAGGTCAGCCGGCTCCCCGACTCGCTGGCGACGATGCCGGAACTGCTCGCCGACGCGGGGTACGAGTCCCTGGGCATCGCGACGAACCAGTACGTCTGTTCGGCGACCGGGATGGATCGCGGGTTCGACGAGTTCCAGTTCCCCACGGTGCGGAACCTCCACCGGACGGTCGGTCTCCGCGCCGTGGCGGACTACGCCCGCAACATCCGCCAGTACGGGCCGGGCCTCTCGACGGACCGATCGCTGCACAACATCTCCTCGATGGTCACCCACAAGGCCAAGCAGTGGACCGCCGCGACGGCCGACGCGGAGACGCCGGTGTTTCTCTACGTCCACTACAACGGGACCCACTACCCGTACACGCCGCCCCCGGCGTTCCTGGAGCCGTACGCCCGGGAGATCGGCCAGTCCGTCGACGAGGTGCTGGAACGCTCCCGGTCGATCTTCGAGGACGTGTTCGACGTCGTGGCCGAGGACCTGCCGCTGTCGGACGACGACTTCGCGGCCATCTCGGCCGCCTACGACGCGGGGGTCGCCTACGTCGATCACCTCGTCGGCGACCTGTTCGACCACGTCCGGGAGCGACTCCCCGGCGAGACGATCGTCGTCGTCACCGGCGACCACGGCGAGGCGTTCGGCGAGCACGGCTGGCTCGGACACCACGTCCTCGTCACCGACGAACTCCTCCACGTCCCGATGGTGACCCACGGGCTCCCCGACACGGCGGGCGGGACCGGGCAGCCGGTCCAGCACGTCGACTTCACGAAGACGGTGCTGGCGGCCGTCGGGGTCGACGACGACCAGCTCGAAGGGGTCGACCTCGCGAGCGAGCGCCGGGACTACGCCGTCGCACAGCGGGCGGCCCGTGACGGGGACAGGCAGAAGCTGCTGGCCCGGAACCCGTCTTTCGACGCCGACCGCTATCGCTGGGACGCACTGAACTGCCTCCACGACGGCCGGTTCAAGTACGTCACCGGCGAGGCCGGCAGCGACCTGTTCGCGCTGCCCGACGAGGAGACCGATCGGGCCGGCGACTACCCGTCGGTCGCGGCCGCGATGGCGTCGGAGCTCGACGCGCGGATGCCGTCGTTCGCCACCGGCGGCGACGGTCAGACGGCGGCGTTCGACGACCGGATGCGTGAGCGACTGGCCGATATGGGATACATCTGAACGGCCGTCAGACCGCTTCAGAGGTCAACTCAGCGACGTTTCGCCGGTTCCCGTCTCGCCGAGTATCGAGGCACTAACTAACTACGATTGGGCGAAACGCCGAACCGGATGTACCCGGACGACACGTCGAGTCCCGGTGGGATGCCATCGAGGTTCCGCGTCGTACAGGCCGCTCTAGTCCTCCTGAACGTCGGCGTCGTAGCCGGACTCGTCCTGACGATGCGGATCGGTCGTCCCCGCTTTTTCGGGATGGGCATCATCTTCGTCGGGACGGTGTTGCTCCTCGACGTCGCCGTCCTGGTCCCGCGGTCCTCGCTCGGGCGACGGGATTGGACCGAGGTGGCCGCCGTCGGCCGGGACCCGCGCTCGGCGATCGTCGCCCTCTGTGTGGGCGTGGCGACGCTGTTCGTCGTCGGGCGGGGCCTGCTGTACTTCGCCGCGATGAGCTGTTTCTTCACGCTGATCGTCGGTCGTGTCCTGACCCGGACCGAGGGCGAGGGGAACTGGTACTTCGACGTCGCCGCGCTGGTGGCCGGGGCGAGCGTGTTGCTGGCCTCGCAGTCGCTGACGGTGGCGTACTACGCCAGGGTGTTCGACACGATCTACCACACGACGCTGGCTCGCCGGATCGCCACTTACGGCACGCTCGACGTGGTGAGCGGGACCCGCTACGACGACCTGTTGTTGTATCACACGCAGGCGAGCGTGGGGATGCGGATCACGGGACTGGAGCCCCGGACGTACGGTGCCGTCTTCTTCGCGGTGCTGTTCTCGCTGACGCTCGTCTCGCTGTTCGCCGTGTTCCGGAACGTGACGGGCCTCACGCGGATCGGGATGCTCGGGGCGGCGCTGGTGGCGTTCAACCCCCAGTTCGTCCGCTGGGGGACCAGCGTCCACGCACAGGCGCTGAACTTCGTGTTTCTCGTCACGTTCCTGCTGGTACTGACGAAGTACCGGCCGGACCGGCGCTTCACCGCGCTGGCGACCGTCCTCGCGGCGGCGATGGTGACGACCCACCACCTCAGTACGGCGATGTCTGTCACGCTCGTCACCGTCCCGATCGTCGCGCTCCTGGGCTGGACGCGGCTCACCGCGTCGGAACTCCAGCTGCGGTCGGTCCTCGTCCGGTACGGCATCTTCGTCACGCTGACGGCGTACTACTGGTACTCGACGGGGATCGTCTTCGGCGTTCTCGAGTGGGTGTTCGAGTTCAGCCCGCAGGCGAGCGCGGGCGTGACGACCAAGCAGTTCGTCGTCCAGCGCTACGAGGAGACGACCGCGCTCGCGCTGAACAGCGTCCCGTTCCTCCTCAACAACCTCCACTACGGACTCTTCCTGCTGTTCGGGGCCTACGCGCTCTGGGTGCTTGTCCGGCGGCGACAGACTCAGCTGACGAACACCGCCCTGTTCGTCACGTTCGCGTTCCTGTTCGCGGTGCTGCTGTACGTCCCCAACCCCGCCTGGATGCCCCTCCGAGGCATCGCGGCGCTGAACCGCTGGGGCATCATGACGCTCCCCTTCCTCGCGTTGCCGGCCGTCGGGATCTACCTGTTCGGACGGGACTACCGGGAGACCGCCGGGTCGGCGCTGCTGGTCGTCCTCGTGTTCGCGCTGGCGTTCGCCTCTATCGGCGGCGGGTTCACGGACCCCTCGCTGGCCGACGCGACGGGCAACGAGAAGGGGGCCCAGCGGTACTTCTCGTCGGGGGACATCGACGCGGCCGGGTTCGCGGCCGCCCACCGGGACGGCGCTCCCGCCCACGGCCCGACGCTGTTCCCGGGGCTGCTGACGTGTGCGGAGTGGACCGACCCGGGACCGGACACGCCGAACCAGTACGGGGCGATGGTCGTCGAGAACGACCGGATACAGGTCAGACCGGGGCTGACGGTGATGCCGGAAGAGACCTTCCGGGACGACATGATAAAGGTAGTCGTCCTCGACCCCGTCGGCTATCCCGACGGCGTCGCGGTCCAGTCGCCGGTCTCCGACGAGACGGTCGAGTGGTCCCCGCGCGACCAGGACATCGTCTACGACAACGGGCAGACCGTCGTCGCGTACGAACCCGGCAACGGCGAAGACCCGCCCCGGTCCCGCTGTAAGTGAGTCCTCGCCCCGTCCGGGGAGACGACGGCCCTCACCCCGACGTCACGGTCACGTCGATGTGGACCGCCCGGTAGGCGGTGTCCAGGGAGACGGCGTCTGCCGACCCGCGGTCGAGCAGAACGACCAGACGGAGGTCCTCACCGGCGAGCGACGGTACGAACCGGACGGATTGCCGGACCTCCTCGCCGACGGCCAGCGTCGTCCGGAAGCGACCGAGGTTCTGCCGGGCGACGACGGTCTCGCCGTCCGCCCCCAGCTGCTGGAGTCGGACGACGGCCGTGTACGTGGTCCGGTCCCGTTCGTGGTTCCCGACCGTGACGATCAGGGACTCCGACTCGCCGCGTGTGAGCGTCTTCGGATAGGACTCCGCGGTGACCGCCCCCGATCCGTTCTCGGCGAGCACCGACAGTTCGGTGTAGTCGCGCTCGCCGTCGAGCCCCGAGACAGTCGTCCCGTTCACGGCGAGTCCCGTCGTCCCCAGCGCGATGCCGACACCGGCCACGACGACCGCGAGGCCGACGGCGACGTTCAGCAGGGCGTTCGTCCGACCCGACACCGACGGCCCGCTCGGAGCGCGAGATCGGGGGAGCCGGGGGACGAACCGCCGGTCGGAGCGGCACCGGTACCGGCGGACGGCGGCGACGAACAGGGCCGCCAGCGCGACCACCGAGACGGCGAGCAACATCGGGAGCAGACCGACCCCGATCCCGACCCAACTCAGGGCCAGCCCCACCAGTCCGACCGTCGCGACGCTGAGGCCGACGGCGAACCCGATCCGTTCGGCCGAGTCGATGGTCTTGCCCGCCTCCGCCATCGGCGTCTCTGCGTTCCGCCGGGGGAACAGCGCCGACACCAGTGCGTATCCCGGGAGCAAGACGAGAAACGGGACGCCGAGGACCGTCCGGAGCGCCGTCGCCCGGACCCCCGGCACCAGGACCGCGACGTTCGTCGCGACGACGAGACAGCCCACGAGCACGAGGTCCCAGACGACCGTCCGGTTCCCACCGCCCGTATCCAACTGGTCCATACCGACCCCGGTGTGCTCCGACGGTTAATTTATACACTCGCTACCGTACCGGTGGCGGGACTCAGCCGTCGATGACCGGCTGTTCGATGTCGTCGAACTCGAAGAGGTTCCCGTGCGTGAGCGTCGTACACCCGAGGAGGCGGCCGTCGGACACCGGTCGGCCGACGAGCCCGACCACCTCCCTGAACTCCCGGTCGGCCCACCTGGAGTAGGCGAGTTCGTACAGCGACGCGAAGCCGCGCCGCTCGTAGTCCACGAGCCCGTTGTTCCCGAGCCCCCACCGCCAGCTGTCGGGGTCGGCGAGGTACGGCAGCATGAACCGATAGAGCTTCCGGAGCGTCGAGCCGTCGGCCGGATCGGTCGGCGCGTTGTAGCCGTAGAGGTCGATCCCCTGGTGGCGAGCGATCTCGGCGGTCATCGTCAGCGCCTTCATCCCGTAGACGTGGTAGCTGAACCCGTCCTCGCGGTTCAGTTCCTTCCGGAGTGCGCCGATCCCCTCGCCCTTCCGGCGGTAGTCCCTCCAGTTGCGCTCGGCGCGCCACATCTCCAGGGCGCTGTCGAACAGCGCCTCGTCGCGGAGGTAGACGGCCGCGCTCGCGAGCGTCTGTATCCGCCACGCCCAGATGTTGTTGTACTGGAAGTAGCCGGGGTCCTCGATCGAGTCGACGAACGAACGGACCCAGGACCGGAACTCGGCCTCCCGGTCCACCCCCCCGTCGCGCCAGTGCGGGTGGCCCCGGAGCAGCGACGCCGCGTACCAGAAGTCCGGGATCGTGATCCACAGGGAGATCGCCGGCCCCGCCCAGAGATCCTTCGCGACCGGTTTCATCCGCGTCTCCTCGTCGAGACACCAGTGAGAGATCAGGTCGATGCTCCTGCGAGCGAACCGATCTTCGTCGGAGAAGCGGTACGCGAGCGCCGTATCGCGGGCCGCTGCCGTCATCTCCATCGCGGCGCGGTAGTCGTGGCGGTCCTCGTCTTCTCCGAACCGGTGTGGGTCGTCCCACCTCGGCGCGCCGTCGTCGACGATGCTTCTGGGGTCCATCGAGAGCGCCGCTTCGGCCGAGCCGTAGAGGCTCCCGTAGCCCGAGTGCCACGGTTCCGCCTCCGCGGCGAGGCGCTCCCGGATGCCCCGCAACTGCTCGTCGGAGACGAAGACGTAGTGGCCGTCGAACCGCGAGGCGGGTTCGGTCGGGGAGCGGGTCCGTGTCCCGCGACCGTCCGTCGTGGGCGGCGTCTCCGGCGTCTCCGTCACCGGCGGTGGCTCCCGATCGTCGTCGCTGAACCAGGAACACCCGGCCAGGGCCACCGCGGTCCCCGCGCCGGCGTGCAACAGCGCGCGGCGGGTGAGTCGGCGCGACCTGTCGTCGTCTGTCACCCTCGGACCGCCTCCGATACGGCTCCGGGTCGGCTCCGACGGTCGCCACACTGCGCTCCGTGCATTCAGTCGTGCCTGGCTCTGTCGGGGGTTAGTTACGACGCGGTTACTCGCGCACGCGGCGGGCCCCGGTGGCTCCCGACGACCGTCCACGGCGGGCCGGTCGCGGGGAGGGTCACGCCCGACCGATACACGGACCCTAACTAACCCTCCCCGGGGCCGTAGACCGGACCGAACAGATGACGCCCGACGCGCCGACGGGGAGCCGCCGCGTGACCGTCGTGGCTCCCCGCGACCCGATCCCGGTCAACAACGGTCTCACCGAGCGGGTCTACCAGCTCGCGACGCACCTCGGTCGGCACCACGAGGTGCGGCTCCTCCACCCCTACGAACCGGAGCGAGCCGCGACGGCGGAGGGGCGAGTGCCGGACGAACAGCCGTTCGACCGCGTGGCGCTCCGCTCGCGCGCCGTCGGCACCCTGGAGTGGCTGCTCCCGGACTACTCGCCGCTGAAGGGGGTCTACCAGTTCCACCCGTGGCTGTACCCCGCCCTCAGGGACCACCTGACCGACCGGCGGCCGGACGCCGTCGTCGTGGAGTTCCCGTATCTGGTGCCGGTCGTCCGGGCGGCGGCGCGGGGCCTCAACGCGACGCTGGTCCTCTCGGAGCACAACGTGGAGTACCGGTTCGCCGAGCGCGTCGGGATCCCCCTCTGGCGACTGCTGGCGGCCTTCGAGACCAGCGCCTGCCGACTGGTCGACGCCGTCGTCACCGTCTCGGACGAAGACCGGCGGACCCTCGCTGCCCGCGTCGACGGCGCGAACGTCGAGTTCCTGGTCGCTCCCAACGGCGTCGACGTCGACCGCTACGCGCCCGCCGCCGCCGCTCGTGCCGGTGACATCGCGGACCGGTACGACCTCGGAGCGCCGACGCTCGTCTACCACGGCAACCTCGCGAACGCCCACAACAGCGAGGCCGTGCGGGAACTGCTCGACGAGGTGTTCCCCGCGGTCCGGGAGTCACACCCGGACGCGACGCTGTTCCTCGTCGGCGGGAACCCGCCGGAGACGGACCGGCCGGGCGTGGTCACGACCGGGATCGTCGATGACCTGCCGGCGCACCTGGCGGCGGCCGACCTCGCCGTCGCGCCCATCCGCTCGGGGTCGGGGACGAACCTCAAGATCCTGGAGTACCTCGCCACCGGCCTGCCGGTCGTCACGACGCCGGTCGGCGCGGAGGGGTTCCCGCTGGTCGACGGCACGCACGCCCGGATCGTCGACGGCGAGGAGAGCGTCGCCGAGGCGACGGCATCGCTCCTCGGGGACGACGAACGACGCGAACGGTTCGCTCGCGAGGGCCGGTCGCTCGCGACCGACGAGTTCGACTGGTCGGAGACGCTCCGCCCCTACGACCGGCTGCTGACCGACGCGCCCGTGCCGACGGCGCGTCACTGAGCGGGACCGTTCTCAGTCGGCCGGCTCGACCTGTTCGACGGTCGGCTCGCGGCCGGTAGCCGTCCGATACAGTGCTCGATAGGCCGCGACCGTCCGCTCGATGTCGAACGTCGACCGCGCGCGGTCGTGCCCGCGCCGCCCCAGCCGTTCGAGGTCGGCCCCGCCGAGCCGACACAGCGCGTCCGCCAGCGCTGCCCGCGACTCCGGCTCGACCACGAGACCCGTCTCGCCGTCGACGACGGCCTCCGCGGTCCCGGCCACGTCCGTCGCGACGATCGGCAGGCCGGCGGCCATCGCCTCCAGCAGCGTGACCGAGAGCCCCTCCGTGGTCGACGGGAGGACGAACGCGTCCGCGGCGGCGTAGTACTCCGCGACGGTCGGGACCCGGCCGGTGACGGTCACGCGGTCGGCCAGCCCGAGCGAGCGGGCCGTCTCGCGGAGGTCCGACTCCAGCGCTCCCCAGCCCACCAGCAGCAGGTGGACGGGCGGGAGGTCCCCGGCGGCGTCGGCCAGCGCCCGTATCAGGAGGTCCTGAGCCTTCTCCGGGGAGTACCGGCCGAGACACAGCAGCAGCAGCGCGTCGTCGTCGACGCCGTGACGTCTCCGGACGCCGTCGTCGGCCGACTCGACCTCCGCGCGGAACTCGTCGACGTCGATGCCGTTGTAGACGGTGTAGGTCCCGCGCGTGAGCGGGTCGCCGGGCTCGTAGCGACGGGCGTCCGCGGCGAAGGTTCGCTCCACGTCCTTCGAGACGGCGACGTTCGCTTCGCTCAGCGGTCGGGTCGCGCGTTCGGCGGCCCGGATGGCCGGGTGGAAGTTCTCGGCGGTGTTGTGGTACGTCCCGACGACGGGCACGTCGGCGGCGGCCCCGGCGATCCGGCCGACGACGTGGAGGTACAGGGAGGTGTGACAGTGGAGCACGTCGGCGTCCCACCGCGAGAGCGTCCGCGACAGCCGCCGCAGTCGCCGCGGGCGGAACTGGCGGGCCGGCGACGCGTTCTCGCCCTCGGCGAGGCGGGCGACTGTCGCACCGGCCGCCTCGAACGCCTCGCGGCGACTCTCGTCGGTCCCGAAGTACACGACGGCGTGGGAGACGTCGTCGTCGGAGGCGCGCACCTGGCGGAGGAGCTGGTTCTCCAGTCCCCCGAGCGCGAGGTGGTGGACGAGGTGACAGACGCGGAGGTCCCGTGACACGGGCGAGCGGTACAGGTAATCGCGACTTAGTTCTGCGAACGCTACCCCGTCCACCCGCGGAGTAGTCGCCTCCTACCGACGCACGGCGGCGGTCGGCCCCGCGTGTCGGCGGCCGACGGCCCCGTGCGTCGACCGGGGCGGAGCGGGGAGCGGCGACCGGTCCGGCTGCCACGGACCCGTCGGCGGCGATTAGGGTGCGTTTAGCAAAGCCACTACTGCGGGATGTCTCCCCCGATGAGTACGGATCTCGTTGTGCTCGGGCTCGACGGGCTGGACCCGGGACTCGTCCGTGACTGGGAACGCGACCTCCCGACCATCCGTTCGCTGGTCGACGACGGGGGATTCGGACGGGTCCGGTCGGCGGACCCGCCGCTGTCCTCGCCCGCCTGGCCGTGGATCTACACCGGTAAACAGGGCGGCAAACACGGCTGCTTCGGGTTCACCAAGCGGGCACCCGACAGCTACGAGCGGGAACCGATCAACCACACCGACGTCCGGGCGGAGGCGCTGTGGGAGGCGCTGGACGACGCCGGCGTCGCCTGTGGCGTCGCCAACGTCCCGTTCACGTACCCCCCGACGGAGCTCGAACACGGGTACGTCGTCTCCGGGTGGCCGTCCCCGAACCACGCCACCCTGAGCGAGCCACCCGACCTCGTCGACCGCGTCGAGGAGCGGACCGGCGAGCGGTACCGCGTGACGCCGTTCCCGGTCGGTCCGGAGCTCCGGATGGCTGACGACGAGGAGGTGTACGACCACCTCGTCGACGGACTGTGGCACCACGAGCGGGCCTTCGAGGCGCTCGCGTCGTTGCGGGAGACGGACGTCTTCTTCCCCGTCTTTATGGCGACGGACGTGGCCGGCCACTACCTGGGGTGGAACCGCGAACTCCTGCACGACTTCTACGTCGAGGCCGACCGCGCCGTCGGGGAGCTGCTCGACCACGTCGGCGGCGACCCCGACGTCGTGCTGCTGAGCGACCACGGCCACGGGGCCCGCAGCGAGTGGAACTTCCACGTCAACGAGTGGCTTCGCGAGCGGGGGTACCTCAGCCTGCGCGGCGGCGACACCGGCGAAGACCGGTCCCCGCTCCGGCGGATCGGACTCACCCGAGAGAACGCCGTCCGCGTGAAGAACGCGCTCGGCATCGACGACCCGCGGACGCTGCTCCCCCAGCGGGTGTTCGACCTGCTGGAGTCGACGATCCCGCCGGCCGACGCCGCCGGCGACGGGTTCCAACCGTCCCGGATCGACTGGTCGGAGACGGTCGCGTACGCCCCCGGACAGAACGTCCTGGTGTTGAACACGGAGGACCACCCGTCGGGCACCGTCTCGGCGGCCGAGGCACCGGCCCTGCGTCGGGAGATCGCGGCCGAGCTCCGCGCGGTCGACCACCCCGAGGACGACGGCCCGCTCGTCTCCGACCTCGAGCGCAAGGAGGAGGTGTTCGAGGGGCCGTTCGAGGCCGACGCGCCCGACCTCGTCTTCCTCGGCGACGGGATGCACGTGACCGTCCAGGCGGGGTTCACCGGCGGCGACGTCTTCGTGCGGGATCGCTGGAGCGAGCACCGCCCCCACGGGACGCTCGTCACCGCCGGGGACGCCTTCGCCGACGCCGACGAGTTCCGGGACCGCGAGGTCGTCGACCTCTTCCCGCTCGTGCTCGGCCTGCTCGACGTCCCGATCCCGGAGAACGTCGACGGGGAACTCCCCGCCGAGCGTGTCGCCTCGTCGCTGTCGCCGACGTACCGCGAGAGCCGGGACGAGTGGGTCGAGACCGACACGTACAGCGACGCCGAGCAGGCGGAGATCGAGGAGCAGCTGCAGGGCCTGGGCTACCTCGAATGACCGACACAGCGCCCGCCCGAGTCCGCTGACCGTGTCCCGATCCACCGACGGCACGACCGCGACGGCGTCGCCGCTGGTCTCCGTCGTGATCCCGACCTACTACCGGAACGACGCGCTCCCAGACGCCGTCCGGAGCGTCCTCGAACAGACCCACGAGCCGGTCGAGGTGATCGTGGTCGACGACTCGGGGGAGGCCCACGCCGAGCCCGTCGTCGAACGGTTCGACGGCGTCGAGTACGTCCCGCTCCCGGAGAACCGGGGGAGCAACGGGGCTCGCCAGGCCGGGCTCGACCGGGCCACCGGCGAGTACGTCCACCTCCTCGACGACGACGACCGGATGCGACCGGCGAAGCTGGCGCGGCAACTGGCGCGGTTCGAGGACGCGCCCGACGACGTCGGGGTGGTCTACACCGGCATCGAGAAGACCGGGGGGCTGACCGATCTCCCCTCCGAGGACGCCAGGGGCGAGGTCCTCGACCGGGCACTTGCGTTCGACCTGTGGCCCTGTATGACCTCGACGATGCTGACCGAGCGGGCGACGATGGACGCCGTGCTCCCGCTGTCGGACCGACGACACGGGACCGACCTCGAACTGATGATCGAACTTGCGGCCACGGCGTCGTTCGACTTCGTCGACGCGGCGCTCCTCCACAAGCGCATCGACGAGCTGTCGGTCGGCCACTCGCTCGCCGCCGTCGAGGCGCGGTTCGACATCGTCTGCGAGTACGACCACCTCTACGACCGGTGTCCGGCGGCGGTCCGTCAGCGGGCGATCGCGAACACCTACGAGACGGAGGGACAGATCCTCCTCAAGACACACCGCTGGTCGCCGAGGGCAGTCGCTGCGTTCGCACGGCACCTGTACTACCTCCCGGAGGTCGGCGCGAAGGCGGTACTACAGGCTCTCGCCTCGCTCCTCGGTCGACCCGGGTGGCGAATCGCTCGAAGCGTGGGTCGGTATCTCTGACCCGCCGCCCGCTCCGACTACGCGTTCCCGGTACCGGCACGCCGGAGCGATCGAACCAGTCCGGTGTTGGTCCCCGCGCTGTTGCTGACGTCGCTCCCCGATCCGTAGAAGTACGTGGGCGCGGTCGGCCTGCTCGTGACGTCGACCTTGCTGCGACCGATGGAGACGTCCCCCTTGGTCTGGATCTGCCCGATGACGTTGTTCCCGTTGTTGGAGCCGAGTTCGAACACGGAGTCGATGTCGACGCCGCCGCCGAAGCCGGTGACCTGTGTGTGTGGCAGATAACAGTACCCGGGTCCGTTGAGGCGGTTGACCGTGTCCGTCGAGTAGGGGTTGGTGGACGGCTCCCAGTTCATGAAGTTGACCTGCACGAACCCGAGCCCGGTCATCGTGTCCAGATCGAGTACGCCGCTGTGGTCGCCACCGACGTTGCACATGTCCACGACCATACCGGGCGACTGCGTCCGCGACTTGAACACCGGGTGGCGTGAGCCGTGGTCGGCGTACAGGTTGGTGATCTTCAGCATAAGGGGAGAGTCGGAGTCGAAGTCGAAACACGGACCGGAGTTGTTCCTGGCGAACATCAGCGTCTCGTAGTGACACGAGAACGTGTGGGAGTCGTCGTAGTGGACGACGCCGGTCGGAGCGGGGTTCCAGTTGCTGAACCGGAGGCGTCCGATGTTGAACATCCGCGGCGTCAGCCACTGCTCGCCGTCCGGCATCGAGAACCTGATCGCGGGGTAGTTCTGACCGGTCCCCCGGAGGGTGAACCCGTCCATACTGGCGAACTTCCAGCCCCACCCGCTGACGTCGAAGCCGACGTTGGAGCCGGTGATCTCGACGACCGAACTCCGCTGGCCGCTGGCGTCCGTCGAGATACCGGTCCCCTGGATGTGAACGCCCTGCGCACTGGACGGGACCCGGACCGGCCCGCGCTCCTGTGTCAGACCCGGCGGGAGGTAGACGGTGCCGCTACCGTCGCTCGCGGCGACGGCGTCGATAGCGTCCTGCAGGGGACTGTCCGTCCCGCTCGGATCGATCCGGACCTCCGAGCCCGCGGCGACCACGACGAGGTTTCCGGCCGCGAGGCCCCCGGAGAACGTCGCTCCGTCCGTCGTGGTGATCGAGTTCGATCCCGAGCCGCCGTCGAGGTTGCCGACCCGTTCCCACGAGTCCCCGTTGCCGAGGTAGACGTCGAGCGTGTCCGTGGCGAGGAACTTCCGCCCCGACCGCGGTTCGTACTGTCCGAGGTTCCCGTCCGCGTCACGGACCTCGATGTCCGTGTCCATCCGTTCGAAGTTCTCGTTCAGCGGAACGTGCCAGTCCGTCGTGCCCTGCTCGGGCGTGTTGTACCGTGCCATCGTCAGTTAGTTTCTCCGTAGCCGCCCGCACCGTAGCCCAGTCCCCCGTAGTCGTCCGCTCTGTGCGTCACGAAGTCGATCCAGTTCACGTCGATGCCGGAGCCGACCGCCTCCAGGCGGAGGATCTGCTTCTGGTCGCTCTCGATCGAGACGCCCGTGAGAGTCGCCGTCTCCCAGGTCGTCCAGCCGCCGGTGTTGGGCACGTCGACGGTGCCCAGTTCCGTCCCGCCGAGCGAGACCGAGAGTTTCCGGCCGGAACGGGCCGACGCGACCCGCACCCGGATGTCGTAGGTCCCCGGCGTGGGGTCGACGGTGTACTCCAGCCACTCGCCGTCCTGGAAGTAGCCGACGTTGTACGCGCCCGAGGAGTCCTGCGTCTCCCGGATGTCGACGTCGCCGTCGCGGTAGGTGGTGTCGTACTCGTTGCCGTCGCTCGTGTCGTGGTAGGCCGTCCCCTCCCCGCCCAGGTCGTAATCTTCGGCCTGGACGCGACCGGGGATGGCCCTCACGGTCTCGAACGGGCGCTGACCGGTGGGACTGTCAGAGCCGCCGTCGGAACCGCCATCAGAGCCACCGTCAGAGCCGCCATCAGAGCCACCGTCAGATCCGCCGTCGGAGCCGTCGCTGCCGACCGGCTCGAACTCGATCCAGTTCACGTCGATACCGGAGCCGACCGCCGCCAACCGGAGGACCCGCTGGCCCCCGGTGTCGATCCTCACGTCCTCGACGGTCGTCGTCTCCCAGCTCCGCCAGCCGCCGGTGTTGGGAACCGCGACGGTCGTCAGGGCCTGTCCGTCCAGGGAGAGCGCGACCTTCCGGCCGTCCCGCGGGGTCGCGACCCGGAGGTGAACGTCGTACCGACCGGGTTCGACCTCGGCGGTGTAGTCCAGCCACTCGCCGTCCTGGAAGTAGCCGACGTTGTACGCGCCCGAGGAGTCCTGCGTCTCCCGGATGTCGACGGCACCGTCGCGGTAGGACGTGTCGTACTTGTTCTCGGCCGTCGTCTCGTGGTAGCCGAACCCCTCGCCGCCGGTGTCGTGGTTCTCGGCCTGGATCCGGCCGGGGATGTTCGCCGGCGTCCCCTGGAACGCGCCCGAGAGGGCGACGCCGGCGAACTCGATCCAGTTGAAGTCGATGCCGGAGTCGAGCGCCTCGACGCGGAGGACCTGCTTGCCGCCGCTCTCGACTCGGATATCCTCGGCGGTGACGGTCTGCCAGTCGCGCCAGCCGTCCGTGCTGGGCAGCGTCACCGTCGTCAGTGTCTCGCCGTCGAGCGAGAGCCGGAGGCGGCGGTTCGACCGCGGCGTCGCTACGCGGAACTGGACGTCGTAAGTCCCCGGCGTGGGGTCGACGGTGTACTCCAGCCACTCGCCGTCCTGGAAGTAGCCGACGTTGTACGCGCCCGAGGAGTCCTGCGTCTCCCGGATGTCGACGTCGCCGTCGCGGTAGGTGGTGTCGTACTCGTTGCCGTCGCTCGTGTCGTGGTAGGCCGTCCCCTCCCCGCCCAGGTCGTAGTTCTCGGCCTGGATTCGGCCGGGGAGTTCCGAGACCGTCCCCTCGAAGGGGGACTGCTGTGCCGTCGTCGACGCCGCGGTCGTCGACAGTTCGTACGACGTCGCCTCGGTCCCCGCGTCGGTCACCTGGACGTAGTGTGGCTCGTCGGCCGGTTCGGCCGGCAGGAACACCGGATCGTCCCCGGTGACGTAGGCCTGCTGGACGAGCGACCCGGCGGCGTCGTACAGTGCGATCCCGGCGACCCCTCGGGGGTCCAGCCGAGTGAGTGAGAGCGTCAGGTTCGAGACGCCGGTCGCGTCCAGCGCGTACCAGTCGGAGTCGCCGGTCACCCGCGCCGCGACGCCGTCGCCGATCCCGAGCCCGTCGACGTCACCCGACCGCGGCGGGGTGATCGCGTCGCCGGCGTTCGTCGACAGCGGGTTGTGCGGCGAGAGGGCGTCCGCGAGCGTCGGCGCGCCGCCGTAGCCCGCGGCGGTGCCGCCGCCGTTCCCCCCGGGTAGGACCTCGTTACTGGCGCGGCCAGCGACCGAGGCGACTGCCACGCCGGCCATCTGCAGCCACGTTCGACGTCCGACAGTCGTTGCGTCTCCTTCGTCAGCGTCCTCGTTCGACTCGCCGGTCGACTCCGGCGAGCGGTTCCGTTCTGTGTTTGCCACACCCGGTAGTTCGAGATTACTATAAAATTCGTTGTTACCGGGTGGACCGTGATAGATCCGTCTACGTACCAGTCAGGTCCGCTTGCGTGCCAGCCACCGGCGTCCGAACCGCCGTGTCGTCGGTCGGTTACGGCGGTCGTACCGAGCGCGCTGGTCGCATAGGATCGTCTTACCGGGGAGACGGGCCCGGGAGCGACGGGCGCCCGTGGCAGTCGATCAGCGGCGGTCACGACCCGTCACTTCCGGCCCGAAGCGCCGACGTCTGTCGGCGGGGTGGAACTCCCGTCGCGCTCGCCGGGACCGTACGACACCCAGAGCCGCCAGCAGAACATCCGCGCGAGCAGCGCCGAGAGCGACGGGACGAAACTCCGGTACTGGATGCCGCTCTCCTCGTCCTCGTAGACCGCCCGCATCGGGACGTCGACGATCTGCTTGCCGCTCGCCCGCAGCCGGATCAGGACGTCGTTGAGGAACCCGTAGTCGTTGTACAGCGACCCGACGTCGATGTCGTGGAGCGTCTCGACCGAGATGGCGGTGTAGCCGTTCTGGGGGTCCCGCATCCCGTAGTACCCGCTCGCGACCTTGGTCAGGAGCGTCAGGACGACGTTGCCGAACAGCCGCCAGTTCGACATCGCCGAGCAGTGGTCGCGATCGACCAGTCGGTTCCCCTTCGCGTAGTCCGCGTCACCGTTGGCCACGGGGTCGACGATCCGGTCCAGGATGTCGGCGTCCATCTGCCCGTCGCCGTCCATCGTGGCCACCACGTCGAGTCCCTCGACGAGGGCGAGCTGGTAGCCGGTCTTGACCGCGCCGCCGCGACCGCGGTTGACCGAGTGACGGACCGGGACCACGGTCCGCTCGAACGACCCCGGCCCCTCCGGTGTCAGCGAGACGTCGACGCCGCCGTCGGCCCGCCGGACACCGCCGGCGGCTCCGTCGGGAGAACCCGCCCCAGCGGAGACCCGCTCCGCTTCGGCCCCGTCGGCGTGTTCGAGGATCTCCGTCCACGTCCCGTCCGTCGAGCAGTCGTCGACGACGTAGAGCCTATCGACGAACGAGGGGACCGAGTCGATGACGTCACCGACGAACTCCGCCTCGTTGTGAGCGGGGACGACCACCCCGATGGCGGTCTGTTCGTACATCCTACCGCTCCCCCGGTGGGCCGGCCGGACGCCGGCAGTCCACGGACTGTCCGGCTTTCCCGGTTCGGTTCCGGTCGCCCGCGACCTGTCCGGTGGGCAGGTCCCACCGACACCGCTCGTTTGCCGTGTTCATGGTAGTCCAACTGTCTCCAGCGGCCCGCCGACGTCGGCGGATCGCGTTACCGGTTCGGTCGGTCCATCCGCTGTTTGTTATGCTCATATTTCGACAGGTAGCGGACAGCTACGGCCGAGGAGATCCGGACACGGTGTGCCGGTCCCCCGCGCCGGCGGCCGGTCAGTCGGTCGACTCGCTCGACGCGGTCCCGGCCACGATCCGCGAGTGCGAGCCCACGACCGCCTCGCGCCGCGCCAGCGCACTGAGGTGTGCGTGGCGGTCGACGATGGAGTCGGAGAACGAGCAGTCGTCGATCGTCACCTCCGGGAAGACGACGGTCCGGTGGAGGTCGGAGTCGACGATCTCGGCTCCGTCCATCACGTGGACGGCGTCACCGAGCGAGGAGTTCTCGACCGTCGCTCCCTCGGCGATCATCGTGTCCCCGTCGAGGTGCCACGCGACGGCGTCGAGATAACCCCGCGGCGTCCCGATGTCGAACCACTCGCCGTCGAACGTGAACGCCCGGACCGCGTCCCGCGCCTGGAGCCACTGGAGGAACCGGCCCGGTTCGTCGGGGTCGTTGCCAGCCGCCAGGTAGTCGTCGAGCTTCGACAGCGAGGCCGCCGGGAACCCGTAGCACGCGACCGAGACCAGCGAGCTCGCGGGCCGATCGGGCTTCTCGTGGAACGACGTCACCCGGTCGCCGTCGAGCGAGACGACGCCGTACTCCGTCGCACGACTCCGGTCGCCCAGATCGTAGGCGGCGAGACAGGGGTCGTCGCGCTCGGCGACGAAGTCGACGAACGACGACACGGCGAAGCTGTAGAGGTTGTCGCCGCCGACCACGAGGAGGTCGTCGTCGATCCCCTCCCGGTCGACCAGCCGAGACAGGCCGCCCACGACGCCGAGTTTCTCGGCCTCGGCGGTCGACTCCTCGACGCTGACCGTCGCCTTCTCGTAGGGGCCGTCCGCGACGAACGACCGGACCCGGTCGCCGAACCGTGCGTTCGTCGAGACGTAGACCCGGTCCACGCGGTGTTCCGTCTCCAGCCCCGAGAGGATGCGACCCAGTGGGGTCGTGTCGCCGACCGGCAACAGCGGCTTCGGTCGGTCCCGCGTGATCGGCCACAGTCGCGTCGCGTACCCGCCCGCGAGGACGACCGCTTTCATACGCCTCCCTCCGGTCCGTACCGCGTCACCGCGATGGCGTGTCCAGTCGGCATAGCGCAAGGGACGACGAAGGGAGCCGTTGTTACGTGGCCGCTACTCGGGGCGAGCGTCCTCCGGATCCTCCACCTCTCCGCCGCTCTGGTCGGGACTCGCCCGGTCGACCGCGAGCAGATCCCCAGCCGTCGCCGTGTCGGCGATGGGCCGGATCGACGAACGGACCAGTTCCGCGACCTGTCGGACGAGCTGAGCGTTCCGTTCGACCGGGGTCTCGGGGCCGAGAAAGAGGTTGTCCTCCATCCCCGTCGTCAGATGCGCGCCGAGGAAGAACGCCACCGCGAGCAGGGGGTACTGGTTCGGCCCCGTCGCCCTGACCACACACGCCGCCGTGTCCGGGACGGCCTCCAGCACGGAGCGGACGTGGAGCGGCGACCCGAGCGCGCCGTCGGGAGCACCGAACTTCACCGTCACCAGCGGCGTCCCCGACAGCACTCCGGCCGAGCGCAAGCGGTGGAGTTCGTGGACGTCGCTGTCGCTCGTCACGAGGAGGTTCGGACGGATGCCGCGGGACTGGAGCTCGCCGACGAACCGGTCGACGTCACGCCGGCTGATCGACGACGTCTCCCGGTAGCTGTACTGGGTGGGACTCAGCCGAACGGTGGCGAACGCCGGCCTCGGTTCCCGGTCGAGGACGTCGAGAAAGTCGCCCAGCGGACAGCTCGGATCGGCGGCGTAGTCCAGCAGCACGTCGTCGTCGCAGACGTCCCTGATCGCCCCACCGAACGCCGGAAGCCGCGTGGGGTCGGGTTCCCCGTCGTCGTCGCGTCCGTGGACGTGTACGAGTGTCGCACCGAGCGACGACGACTCGTAGACCTGTTTGGCGACCTCGTCGGGCGTCGTCGGGAGCGCCTCGTTCGTCTCGGTCCCGTACCGGTACCCCGTCGGGGCGACGCCGAGGATCACCTCGTCGCCGCGGATGTAGTCCTCGTATGTCATCGCGCGATGGCTGGCACGGCTCCTCCGTGGACCCTCGCAGCGATAGTAATGGAGTGCCTATGTTCCCCCGTTCACGGTGACGAGACGCACCGCTGGGGGAGACGTTACACGCGGCTGGACGTGGTCGACGACGACCGGCGTCACTCGCGGAGGTCGACGACCGAGTCCTCGCTCGCGACGATGAACGCCTCTTCGAGGAGGTGGTCCTCCTCGGCGGGCAGGAACACGTAGTTGTCGTCCGCCTCGGACTGGATGACCGTGAGGTCCTGGAGCTCGTAGTCGAGGTTCTCGTGCGGGTCGGGGTCGTCGGGCACCTCCTCCCAGTTCGTGTCGGTCAACATCCTCGCCGGTTCGACGTGGAGGTCTTCGTGCCGTGACGCCCTGACGAGCGAGGGGCTCGGAGGTGACCCCTCGCGTGGCTCCGGCCGGTAAGCAGTTCCTTCGTAGCCGCCGAGCAGTCGGTTCCCGTCCGTCTCGGCTGTGTTCGGCGCGTCATACCAGCGTAAGATCGACTTACTGGAAAAGTCGTTGTTACCCGGTACTCCAATCTTCTATGCCAGCTACGTTCAGACTACGTACCAGTCGCCTCCAGTTCGGGTCTCGGCTGTGTTCCTGCGGAGCGGGGTCGCGGCTGAGCGGATCAGCGCCTCCCGGAGCTCACTCGGAGTCCAGACGCGAGAGGAGCGACTCGATCTCCGGGTCACCGAGATACTCGATCCGGTGGGTGTCGGGGTCGTAGTGGATCACACCGGCGTCGTCCAGTTTGGGCAGGTGGACGTGGTGGAGAGCGACGCGCAAGTCCCGGTCCCGGCCTTCGGTCGAGCCGGACGCGTCTGCTCGCTCGGAGAGCGCGGCCGTCAGCGACGCGAGCGTGTGTTCGCGTCGGTCGCCCGACGCGAGGTGGCGCAGGAGGCGGCGGCGACACTCGTCGGCGACGAGCGCGACGCGGGCCCCGTCGAGTTCGTCGCCGTCGTCGGGTGGCCCACCCTCACTCATCGGCCGGTAAGTCGACGTAACCGTGGCGGTAATCCGATCCATCCACGAGATCGTCGCGGTCCCGCATCGGCACCCGTGAGAGTTCGAACATCGGGGAAAGCGACGGTCGACGGACTGGTAGTTATGTAGCTCTTTCGGGGACGCTCGCCCGCGTCGAGTCCGCGAGAGTCACCGCCTACCAGACCTAACAGTGAAATAACAATATGGCGGGCCAGCCCACACGACAGTGGGGAGAGCGCCCACACCGGTCCATCCCTTGCCGACTCACCCACCCCACTCGGCCACGGCGGCCCGATACCCGTCGGCTTCGCCGTGCGCTGCTCTCCCCAGTGCCGCCGACTCTTTCGACGCGAGATAGGTGCGCCTTAGCCGCTGAACCGCCCCACGTGTTTATCACGTCTCTCGGGGCATCGACACGTATCGCTATGAGTACAGTGGACGCGTCCACAGATCTGGAGCGACTGTTGTCCCCCGTCGGGACCGGGCTGTCCGCCGAGCTGTTCGTCCGCTCGCTGGCACCGGTCGGCAGTAAGAGTCGGCAGGAGGACCTCGTCGAGCGGCTGGACGGCCTCAGGGAGGACGGTCGACTCGCGGACCTCCGCGTGACCGTCTGGGGGGACAGCGTCTGTCCCGACGGCGCGCTCGCGGACGTCGGCGGCGGGGCTCACATCGTTCCGACCATCGCGAGCTTCTACGCCCTCGCGGCGAAGCGGAACTTCTCCGTCGCACCGTTCTTCCGGAACGGGACGGTCCGATCGAGCATCACGGACGAGGAGTTCCAGCGGATCGTCCCGCCACAGCGGTGTCTCGCGCTCTCGGACGCGGAGGGGGACCTGGTCGGGGTGTTCCCGTGTCTCGTCGACGACGTCGTCCACACGCCGGAGACCGCGGTCACGTACCTCGAAGCGACCGCCGGAGAGCCCTCGCACGCGCTCGCGGAGGACTCCGCCTAACAGGCGGGGGCGTGTCGCAACAACAGGACACCGTTGTGACCGGCGGCGACGGCCTGTGGGAGCAGAAACGCCGAGAGCGCGGCCAGTCGGTAGCGCCGCCCGACCCGGCGACACAGCAGGAACAACAGCCCGAGCGCGCCGGTCTTCAGTGCGACGAGTCCGCCACCGCCGGCGAGGTCGATCGCCGTTCGCGCGACGGGGTTCGCCTCGGCGAAACACAGCGAGAGACCGACGAGCGTCAGCGCGATGTCCGCGCCGGACGCCCCGAGGACGCCGCCCCAGAGCAGGTGTTCCAGATCGAGTCGGTGGTTCACGACCGGGCGAACCCGCGGCCTGGTGTCCGGGAGCACGCCCTGACAGACCGACCCGACCGTCAAGGTAACGAGCAAGATACCGGACGGTTCCGGCCGTTAGGCGGCGTAAACGGCAGTGGTCGCCGCCCCCGGCTGTCACTCCGGCGGGGTGATCTCGATGCGTCCGATGGCACGGACTTCGATCCAGAAGCCGTCCACGTCGAAGGTGACGCTGACCGACGGGTCTCCCGACTCCACCACGCTGTCGAGCGCGTCCGGGTCGATCGTCTCGTACAGCGGGTCCGCCTCCATCGGGCTGCGGCGGCGAACGGCCGCGATCGACTCCACGACGGCCCTGCTCGCGGCTACCGTGTCCGGGTCGAACTGTTCGATGTACGTGTCGGTCTCCGGGTGATACGTCGGTACCGCGGCGTCGTCGGTCTCCGACCGACCGGAGTCACGCCCATCCGATTGGGCGTCGTCGTCACAAGCCATCTGTTACTCTCCTCACGGTAGCCGAGATATAAATACACTGCAGTTTCGGTGCGAGCGCCGTCGCGGGTGCCGTGGTCACGACGGGCGGCGGCTCCAGCGGCTCCCGACCCCGGGAGCACCGTCAGCGATCCACGCGAGGGCCGTCGCCGCGAGCAGCGACGCCTCCAGCAGGACGTACCGCTGTCCCCCCGGCGTCGCGAGGAGGGCGAGAAACGACGACCAGAGGTCGCCGACCCGAGCGGGGATCGTCGTCGACGGTGCCGGGTCGACCGGGACCGCCGGCCACAGCAGGAACGCCGTGGTCGGCCGCCCGCCGAAGATGACCGGGAAGAGCGCGTCGGCGGGGAGGTGCAGGAGGTAGGCGACGACGAACGCGGCGGCCAGCGCCGTGCGTCCGCGCCACGCCGCCGCCGCGACGACGACGAGTGAGAGCGGGACCGCGAACAGCAGCGAGTGGGCGAGCGTCGTCCCCGACGGGAGAAGCGCCGTGCCCCACCCGAGCGGTTTGTCGACGAGGTCCGGAAACTGCGAGCCGAACGCGACCGCGAGGACACAGCCCGTCCCGGGCCGTTCGCCCCCCGCCGTGCGCCTGAGAAGCGAGTACGCCAAGTAGCCGACCGCGAGGTGGTTCCAGGGCCACACCGTTCTCACCGGTCCCGCTGGGAAGCGTCGTTGATCGGGTTCACGGTGGCCGCTCACCGTCGGGCCCGTATTGTTATGCCGACGATACACCGGACGAGTCGGCGACGGCACCGCTTTCGGACGGTCGACGCTCCGGGTCGCTCGGTGTCGGTAAACGTCCGATTACCGAAAATATAGCCTCAATTACTATCCGCCGACACGGTGTGTGGTGGACTGATGCCAGAGCATCTTACCGAGCAGGAGCTCGAACGGATGGCGGAGTTCGCGAACACGCCGACGTATCTCCGGAAGCCCGAACAGCTGCTCCCCGAGGGGGAGGAGTAGTACGTGTCACTCTTCGAACTCCATCGGTGAGGAGTCGTTTCGCCACCGGAACACCGCGTGGACGACCGTCAGCAGGACGAACGCCCCGACGACGACGGGCGCGACGACGGCGGCCTGTACCAGTCCGGCCGCCGAGGCGACGATGAACACGAGACTCAGCACCGCGAGCGCGAGGTAGTACCGGTACCACGCCGGGCTGTCGGGCTCTTCCCCCAGGTAGCGGTCGATCTCCGAGGCCTTCCGAGCGATTGCCACCTCGCCGGAGTCCTCGTCGTAGTCGACGAGTCCGGAGTCGGCCAGTTTCGGGAGGTGGGTCTGGTACAGTGAGACGTACACCCGCTTTCGCTGCTGTGTAGAGAGTTCCTCGACCGTCGTGTCGTTCTCCCACGCAGCGACGTGTTCGGCCAGTTCCGTCAGCTGGATGGGGGACGACTCCTGACGCAGGAAGTACAGGACGTATCGTCGCCGGGGGCTACTCAGGATATCGAAGACGCGGTCACGTGAGAGTGATGTGTTGTTCTGATCCATCGCATCCATCGCAGCGGTTGGTAGGTGAACGGTTCGAATCGACGCCGTCCGGGCGCGGCACGAACGTACCGATTCGCGGAGACACATTTGTTACAGCGTCGTTACCCAGGGGACAGTGGTGGTTACTGCCGTTATGAACGGATCTCGGATGGCGACGACGGGCCGGGTGATCGACCCCGATCTGTCAGACCGATTGGAGTGCGGTCTCCTCGGGGTCGGAGAAGAGGTCGGCGACGCGGCGGACGCGCTCGGTCCGTTCGTGGGCGTTCTCCAGCAGCACCGTCTCGCTGGGGAACAGTCGCTCGCCCAGTTCCAGTCCGTGGTCCCGGGCGGTCGACCCGGTCACGGTCAGGTAGACCCCGATCCCGGTCGCGGCGATATCGGCTTCTTCCTCGTTGCCGTCGTCGGGGTAGGTGAAGGTGACGTCGTCGAGGGCGGCCGTCCCGAGGACGGCCTCGACCAGCCGCTCGTATCGCGGCGAGATACAGAGCTCCCCCTCGTAGTTCGCGACGAAGGTCCGGTCGAGCGGCCGGTCCTGCGCGTCCGCGACGGTGGGGGTCGCGAGCAGCGTGTGGTAGACCGTGTCTCCCAGTCCGGTGACGACCCGGACGTCGGTGTCGAGGGGGTCGATGCGGTCGTTGATCTCCGCGATACTCGTCAGTGCCTCGTCCCGGAGCTGGACCACTTCCTCCAGCACCAGGTCGGCGCTGTCGAACCCGAGCGCGAACTCGTGGGTCCGCAGCGCCCGGAACGGCTCCTCGCGACCGACCAGCTGGACGTCCCCGTGGTCGGTCGGGACCGTCACGCTGTCGAAGACCACGCGCCGGGGCATCCCGTCACGGTCGTCCCGCAGGAGCGTGTACTCCGGCTCGGTGGGGTCCGCGAGCGTGGAGTAGTCCGCGATCCGCCCGTAGACGTCGGCGTCAGCGGTCTGAGTGCCCTTCGTGACGGCCTTCTCGTAGCGCAGCGTCGAGATGATGTCGTCCGCCCAGTCGGTGGTTCCGGTGCGGGCCGCGAGCCGTTCCAACACGGCTTCGAGAGGCCGTCCCTTCCGGGGGACCGCCACTCTGGTGGTCGTCATTACCGGTGACCAGCGGAGGGACGGATAAAACCAGTTCGGTTGTTAGGTGCCGCCGATGACCGACGAGAGCTGGTCGCGCCACTCGTTGAGCTCCTGGATCTCGGACTCGAGTTCGGAGATGCGGTCGTCGAGCTCCCCGTCGCCGATGTCCTCGCGGACCGACTCGATCTCGGCCTCGACCTCGTCGAACTGGTCCTCGAACCGGTCGAGTTCGGACTCGATACCGTCGACCTCCTCCTCCACGCCCTCGACGGTCGACTGCATCTCCTCGACCTCGGCGTCGAGTCGGTCCACGTCCTCGGAGGCGGACTCGGCGGTCGACTTGGCCGACCGGATCTCCTCCTCGAAGGCGGCGAGCTCGCTCTCGAAGCCGTCGAGGCGGGACCGGAACTCCTCGATCATCTGGTCCCCGGTGCCGTTGTCCGCGAGGAACTCCTCCAGCGCGTCCGTGTACGCCCGCAGGTCCGACACGTCGCTCTGGATGCGCTGGATACGCGCCTCCTCGACGCCGGAGGTGTCGCTCTCCCCGTCGTCGTCCTCGGCGACGGCGTCGAGGGCACGCTGGAGCAGTTTCACGTCCTCCTTGGAGACGTCGCTCTGTCGGATCTCGTCGGCCATCGCGGCCACGACCCCCTCCTCGACGTCCACCTCGGCGTCGTCGGTCGCCTCCGCGCTCTCGTCCGCCGCGCCGTCCCCGGCGGGTTCGTTGGGGTCGTTCAGGTCCAGCGTCTCGATGTCCTCGTCGTCGTCCTCGTCGAGCCCGGGGACGCTGTCCGCGTCGCCGGCGATGACGTCCCTGACCGCGTCGTCGCCGTTGCCCACGATGTCGCCGCCGCTGTGCTCGCCCTCCAGCGGCGGGTCGACGGAGACGATCTCTGGTTCGGTGAGGAACTTCTCGACGTCGTCGGTGCCGGTGGCCCGGATGCCGTACACGGTCGTGTAGTCCGCCTCCGGCTCGATCTCCCTCTCGAAGGCGATACGGTCGTCGTTGATGTCCCAGTACTCGGAGCCGTACTCCGGGTGGAAGCCCAGGTCCTCGACGGCCACGTCCTCCGGCACCTCGTCGACGAGTCTGAGTCGGACCGCCTCCGAGCGGTCGGACCGGACGTTGAACGCGATCGCCGGGACGGGGAACTCGTCGGCCTCGAACCGCTTGGTGACGGCGATCCCGTCCGAGGCGACGGTAATCTCCTCGTACGTTTGTGAGTCGCTCATGTGTGGTACTCCATAACCCGCCGGTATTAAAGCTACTCCGCCGATCTCAAATATTGATACAGTAACAGGTGAGCGGTGCTACAGGTCCACTCGGTCGCCGATCTCGGCGATCTCCAGCGTCGTCGGGTAGTCGAAGCTGCTGGCGTGGTTGTGCAGCACCGTCGGCTCGGTCGTCATTCCCTTCCACATGTCCCAGTGACTCGGGAGCAGTCTGCCCAGTCGGAGTTCGTTCGCGGCCTCGACGATCGTGTTCTCGTCGTTGTACCACTTCGTCCGCCGGGGCTCGCCGGTCTCGCTGTCCTCGATCATCCCGACGGTGCCAAACGCCAGCACCCCGAGGTCGATGTCGTAGGCCTCGCCGACCGCCTCGAAGTCGCCGGGGCGGGCGTCGCCGCCGTGGAAGAAGGTCCCGGCCTCGTGCTCGAAGACGTAGGAGACGGGGTGTTCGGCGTCGGGGTCGTTGGCCGGTTCGACGTGGATCGTCAGGTCGCCGACCTCGACGGTGTCGCCCTCACCGACCTCGTGGAGCTGGTCGTCCGTGACCGCGTAGTTCTCCAGCCACGCCTCCTCCCTGACGACGTCGTGGCCGCTGTCGGTGGTGTAGTAGTCCGCGCCGGTGCCGGCGAGGATGGGGGCCTGCGAGGGGCCGTGGACGTGGTCCGTGTGCTCGTGGGTCCCCAGGACGGCGTCGGCCTCCGTGACCTCCGCGGGGTCGAACGGCACCGGGATCATCCGGACGGTCCGCGGCGGGTCCCCGATCCCCAGGTAGGGGTCGACGAACACCGTCGTGTCGCCGCTGGTCTTGACCACGAACCCGTTACAGCCCAGATACCAGACCGCCAGCCCGTCGGGGTCGGCGTCCTCGACGGCGCGCAGCAGCCAGTCGTCCCAGTCTGAATCGACTGTCATAGGCGACCCTGCGGGTGGGGGTGGCTAAGTCGTTACGGACCGCCCGAGAACTCCTCGATCCGGTCGTCGCCGTACTCGACGTCCGCGACGGCCGGCAGCGAGCGCAGCGACTTCGAGAGCGCGAAGTAGGCCGTCCCGACGAAGTTCGCGGCCCCGACGGACAGCACGACCGGTACCGGGCCGACGACGGCGGCGGCGGCCCCGCCGACGAGGGACCCGATCGGCGTCGCGACGCCGTTGATTGTCGACATCGAGCTGGTCACGCGGCCGAGCTTGGCCTCCGGGACGACCGTCTGGACGAGCGTGTCGAACAGCACCTTGTTGCCGCCGGAGTGGACGATCGCCAGCGCGAAGAACGCGACGATGGCCGGCGTCCACGTCGACAGCGCGGCCCCGACCCAGGCGATCCCCGTCAGCGCCGTCCCGCCGAGCATCCAGTAGCCGTAGGGGACCCAGTCCAGTCGGGCCGACGCGACCGAGCCGATCAGCGCGCCGGCGGCCAGCGCCGACAGGAGGACGCCGTAGAGTCCCGACCCGCCACGCAGGCCGGCGTAGGCCGGTAGGATGGCGAGCATCATCCCCATCGCGAAACTGATGAACACCTGCGGGGCGAGCACCGGGACGAACGCCGTCCCGCGGAGGTACGCGAGTCCGTCGCGGAAGTCGTCGGTGTAGCGGTCGACCCGCTCGCGGACCGACTCGTCCGCGCCGTCGTCGCCGTCCGGCGCGCCCCCGAGGTCAGTCCCGCCGTCGGCGGTCGCCGCCCGCCCGTCTCCCCCCGCTCGCTCGGGGAGCGTCAGCCCGAGAAAGAGCAGGATCGCCAGCGCGAAGGTGCCGGCGTCGACGACGAACGCACCCACCGCGCCGACGGCCGCGAGGCCGACCAGCACCCCGCCGACGGCGTTGAAGGCCATGTTGACGCCCTCGTGGGCGGTGTTGAACACGGCGTTGGCCGTCGAGAGGTTCTCGCGGTCGACCGCCCGCGGCAGCGCGGCCGACTGCGCGGGGTAGGTGACGAGGTTCAGCAGCGACGCGAGCGGGATGACGACCAACACCAGTTCGACGCGCAGGACCCCGAGCCACGCGGCCAGCGGGATCGTCAGCACGAGCAGGCCCTGCGCGGCCTGCGTCACCACGAGCACCCACCGGATCTCCAGGTCGTCGACCATCGGCCCGACGACGAACTGGAGCATCCCCGGGGCCATCACGAGGAAGGATGCGATCCCGGTGTAGACCGTCGACCCCGCCAGGTCGTGGACCAGCCACAGGGCCGCGACGTAGTAGATGCTGTCGCCGGCGTTCGTGACGAGGCGGCCGGCGAGCAGGCGGAGGAACGTCCGGTTCGTCAGCAGGGTGCGCACGAACGGAGTCGCCCGGCCGACGTAATATCTGTTGTGCTATTTTCTCAGGCTTCGAACCGGGCCGCGGAGCGGCGGCCCGCGACGGTCCCGACCGACGTCGGCCTACGAGCCAGCCGCCCGGCGGCGGTACATCGCCGTCCCGGCCGCGGCCAGCCCCAGGCCCGCGAGGGCGACCGCGGCGTGGTAGGCGGTGACTGCGGGGACCGTCGACACGAGCGCCCACGCGCCCGCGAGGGCGTACGCGGTCACGAGCAGTCCGAGGACGAGTCGCTGTCGACGTTCGATCCTGTCGAGCCGGTGCTGGAGGGCAGCGTCGGCCATAGCGGCGCTGTCGGACGCCGCCGAGAAATATCTTGAGGTCAGTCCTCGCAGCAGCCGCCGGCCTTCTGTCCGAAGTCGACGACCAGCTCGTCCGAGACCATCTCGTTGAGCTCCTGGAGGCGGAGTTCCAGTTCGTTCTGGACCTGGAGGTAGTCGCTCATCACCGGGATGTCGTGGAGGTCCTCTTGGGCGGCCTGTAGCTGCCGGAGGTCCTCCTGGGAGGCGCGGCCGGTCTGCCGGGCGAGCTGGAACTCCTCGCGGAGCTGCTCGAACTCCTGGATGGCCTCCTGGGCCTCCTCGTGGTTCTCGACGGCCTCCTTTGCCTCGACGTAGCGCTGGTAGACCGGGAGCTCGGTGATCGCCTCGCCGAACTCCGTCGCGAGTTCCTCGACGCGGTCGCCGGTCGGGTCGGCGGCGGTGTCGCTGTCGATGCTCATCGCCACCACCTAGCGACTGTGGCGGTATAGGCCTGCCGAAAGCGGCCGTCGGCGGTCGCCGTCCACCCCTCTCCCGGGTCGTTCGAGCCGCGTGGGAGAAACACCGAGGTTATGCCCCGCGAGCCAGTATGCGGTCCTAATGAGCCAAGAGCGGACTGAGGGCGACCTCCGGAACACCGGGCTGTCGCTCAGACACGACCGGGAGTGGGACTACGAGCTCGACCGCATCGTCGACGCCGTCGACGAGCGCGACGCCGAGAAGGTCGGGCTCCAGTTCCCCGAGGGGCTGAAACGGCGCGGCCCAGCCGTCGCCGACGACCTGCGCGCGGAACTGCCCGACGACGTGACGGTGATGATCTCCGGCCAGCCCTGTTACGGGGCCTGCGACCTCGACACCTTCCTGATGCGCCGGACCGACGTGTTCGTCCACTTCGGGCACTCCCCGATGAAGGAGTCGGACAAGATCATCTACGTGCCGCTGTTCTCCAACGTCGACGTCTTTCCGATGATGGAGCGGGCCGCCGACGAGGAACTGACCGCCCCCGACGAGGACCCGGACGTGGGCCTGGTGACGACGGCCCAGCACATGAACAAGTTCGACGAGATGAAGGCGTGGCTGGAGGAGCGGGGCTACGACGTCCACACCCGGAAGGGCGACGACCGGCTGACCCACGAGGGGCAGGTGCTGGGCTGTAACTACGCCTCCGCCGAGGTCGACGCCGACCAGATCCTCTACGTCGGCGGCGGGAAGTTCCACCCGCTCGGGCTGGCGATGGAACACCCCGAGAAGAAGGTCGTCATCGCGGACCCGGTCAACAACGCCCTCTCGATCGCCGACACGGAGAAGTTCATGAAACAGCGCTACGCCTCGGTCCACAAGGCGATGGACGCCGACGAGTGGGGCGTCATCTTCTGTACGAAGATCGGCCAGGGCCGCTGGGAGAAGGCCCAGGAGATCGTCGAGAACAACGACGACGCCTACCTCATCACGATGGACGAGGTGACGCCGGACCGCCTGACGAACTTCGGGCTGGACGCCTACGTCAACACGGGCTGTCCCCGCATCACCACCGACGACGGCCCGCAGTTCAAGAAGCCGATGCTGACACCCGGCGAGTACGAGATCGCGATCGGCGAGCGGGACCTGGAGGACCTGGAGTTCGACACGTTCCACGGCACCTGGTGACGGTGGGCGGTTTTCGTCGTTGAAAACTGGGGGGACAGACCCTTACCGCTCGGTGTCGTTCGCGTTCGATAATGCCCACGACCGAGGACGGGACGGCGTCCGACCGCGACATCTTCGAGGCGTCGCCGGACCCCATCTTCGTCCACGACCCGGACACCGGTGAGGTGACGGACGCGAACACCGCCGCCGGGGAGCTGCTGGGAGTCGACCCCGGAGAGATAGCCGGGATGCACGTCGGGGAGTTCAGCCCGCCGAATTTCTCGACGGCGGACGCGAACGACCTGATCCGGGAGGCCCACGAGACCGGTGCGTCCCACGTCGAGTGGCGGGTCGAGGGACCGGACGGGAGGACACGCTGGACGGACGTCGAGCTGCGGGACACCACGATCGACGGCGAGGATCGCGTCGTCGCGTTCGCGCGCGACGTGACGGCGTACCGCGCCGCCGAGCGCGAACACCGGACCGAACGGAACCTGCTGGACCGGCTGCTCGACATCAACCCGGCCGGCATCGTCATCCACAGCCCGGAGGGCACGATACTGCGGACGAACGAACAGGCCGAGGCGATCCTGGGGGTCGGCCGGTCGGAGCTGATCGGCGAGGACGCGTTACCGGAGCAGTTCCGCCTGTTGACCGTCGACGGCGACCCGCTGGAGAGCGACGCCACCCCGGTCTCGAAGGTCCTCTCGACGGGGAAGGGAGTCCGCGATCAGGAACTCACGATCGAGACCGACGACGAGCGCGTCGTCGTGTCCGTGAGCGCGACGCCGCTGTACGACGACGGCGAGATCGTCCGGGTCGTCGTCAGCCTGGCGGACGTCACCGAGCGCCGCCAGCGAGAGCAGCGCCGCAAGGAGCGCAACGAGCAGCTCCGGACGCTGGTCGACAACCTCCCCGTGGTCGTGTTCACCCTGGACCCCGACGGCGTGTTCACCCACTCGACCGGGCGGGGACTGGCGGCGCTCGGGCTCGAACCCGGGGAGCTCGAGGGGTCGTCGGTGTTCGAGGCGTACGCGGGCTACGACGACATCACCGACGCCGCCGAGCGCGCACTCGACGGCGAGGAGGTCCGGACGACACAGGAGATCGGGGACCTCTGGTTCGAGACCTGGTACCAGCCTGTCTACGACGAGGGCGGCGAGCTCACCAACGTTGTCGGCGTGGCCCGCGACATCACGGAGCTGAAGCGCCGAGAGGAGCGCGTCGAGCAGTTGAACGACGCCACGCAGGAACTCCTCTACGCGGCGTCGCGGGACGAGGTCGCCGAATCGGTGGTCCGGATCGCAGAGGGGATCGTCGGTCGGTCCGTCGCCGCGATGTGGACCGACGACGAGGAGGACGACCGCCTCAGCCCCGCGGGCGCGACAGATCGAGCGCGGCGCGTCTTCGATGCGGACGGTGGGCACCTGCGCCCAGTCGATCCCGGCACCGACGAGATGGCGATCTTCGAGGCCGGGGAGACCGAGTACGTCGAGGACTACCGGTCGCTCCCAGCGCCGTCGCACTCGGCGGCCTCACTGCGCTCGGCGCTCTGTCTCCCGCTCGGGGAGCACGGGCTCTTGCTGGTCGGGAGCGACGAGATCGAGGAGTTCGACGAGATCGAGCGCCACCTGCTGGAGATCCTCGCCAGCACGGCGACCGCGGCCCTGGAGCGGGCCGAGCGAGCCCGAGAGCTCAGGGAGTACCACGAGGAGCTGGAGCGGTCGAACGAGAGCCTCCAGCAGTTCGCCTACGTGGCGTCCCACGACCTCCAGGAACCGCTGCGGATGGTGTCGAGCTACGTCGACCTGCTGGAGACCGAGTACGGCGACCAGCTCGACGAGGAGGCACGGGAGTACATGGCGTTCGCCGTCGACGGAGCCCGCCGGATGCAGGACATGATCGACGGCCTCCTGACGTACTCGCGGGTCCAGACCGACGCAGAGGAGTTCGCGGAGATCGACGCCGAGGCGGTCGTCGAGGAGACCCTCACCGCCCTCCAGTTGCACGTCGCCGACGCCGACGCCGAGGTGACTGTCGGCGACCTCCCGAACGTGGAGGCCGACCGCGACCAGCTGGGACAGGTATTCCAGAACCTCGTGAAGAACGCGGTCACGTACGCGGCCGAGGACGGCGACGAGCGGCCGCGGGTCGAGATCACCGGGGAGGTAGACGAGGAGATGGTTCGGTTCCGCGTCAGCGACAACGGTCCCGGCGTCCCCGAGGCCGTCCGAGACGACATCTTCCGAGTGTTCACGCGCGGCGGAACCCACGACTCCGAGGGGACGGGGATCGGGCTCCCGGTCTGTGAGCGCATCGTCCACCGGCACGGGGGCGACATCCGGGTGGTGTCGACGCCCGACGAGGGCGCGACGTTCGAGTTCACCGTACCAGCGGTCACGACGGAGGAGCAAGCTCATGGCTGATGAAACCGAGAGCCGACCGGTCGAGATACTGCTCGCCGAGGACAACCCCGGCGACGTGAAACTGACCCGGAAGGCACTGGAACGTGGGAACGTACTGAACAACCTCCACGTCGTCACCGACGGCGTCGAGGCGATGAAGTACCTCCGCCAGGAGGGCGAGTACGCCGGCGAACCCCGGCCCGACCTCCTGTTGCTCGATCTCAACATGCCCAAGAAGGGCGGGAAGGAGGTCCTACGAGACGTCAAGTCCGACCCGGAGCTGAAGCGCATCCCCGTCGTCGTCCTCACAAGCTCCGAGGCCGAGGAGGACATCGTCGAGTCCTACGACCTGCACGCGAACGCCTACCTGACCAAACCGGTGGACTTCGACGGCTTCATCGAGATCGTCAGCCACGTCGAGGACTTCTGGCTGACCGTCGTCAAGCGGCCGCCGGAGTGACGATGTCGGGAACGTCAGCAGAGCTCGACGTCCTGCTCGTCGAGGACAACCCCGGTGACGCGAAGCTCGTCGAGCACTACCTCGACCTGCCGACCGTCTCGGAGTTCGTCGAGGACCTGGCCCTCGACCACGAGGAGTCCCTGCCGACGGCGAACGACCGCCTGGAGAGCCGCGACTACGACGTCGTCCTCCTCGACCTCGGACTGCCGGAGTCGACCGGCCTCGACACCCTCGACCGGGCGACCGACCTCGTCGACGGGACGCCGATCATCGTCCTGACCGGGATGAACGATCAGGAGACGGCGCTCGAAGCCGTTCGCAGAGGGGCGGAGGACTACCTCCCGAAGGGCGACCTCGACGGGGACAGGCTCGTTCGCGCGCTCCGCTACGCGGTCGTCAGGCGGCGACAGCAGACCAAGCTCCGGCGGCAGGCGGACCGGATGGAGTTCTTCAACAGCATCCTCCGGCACGACATGCTCAACGGGATGAACGTCATCCGAGCGAGGGCGGAGATGCTGGAACGGGAGCTCCACGGGCAGCAGGCCGAGTTCGCGACGACCATCGTGGAGTGGAGCGACGACATCATCGACCTGACCCAGAAGGTCCGGTCGGTCCTCGACAGCGTCGCGTCCGAGGAGATGACCGAGACAGACCAGATGGCCCTGACACCGGCGGTCGAGAGCGCGGCCGATCGGGCACGGTCGGCGCGTCCCGACTGCGACGTGACCGTCGACGTCGACGACGTGGTCGTCGTGGCCGACGACCTGTTACCGGACGTGTTCGGTAACCTCCTGCTCAACGCCGTGGAACACGGGTACACGCCCGCGGATTCGCAGACGCACGGGGACGGCGACGGGGTCACGGTCGAAGTGACCTCCACCGTCCGTGACACCTCGGCGGTCGTCCGGGTCGCCGACGACGGTCCGGGCGTCGATCCGGCCGACCGTCGGGAGATATTCGAGCGCGGCGAGAAGGGGTCCGAGTCCGCCGGGACCGGGTTCGGACTCTACTTCGTGGACGCGATGATCGACAGCTACGGCGGGCAGATCCACGTCGAGGACAGCGACCTCGGCGGCGCGGCGTTCGTCGTCGAGCTCCCGCTCGAATAACTACTGAGCATTTGCAAAGGTTTTTGAATGATTCTGGCGTATCACAAGTGATGCCGACGAAGAGCGCCCTCGCCCAGCAGCTCGGTGTCGTCGCGGGGTTCGACGACCCCCAGGCCAGCCTCGAACAGTACCGGACGCCGCCGGACCTGGCGGCTCACCTCGTCCACACGGCCGACCTGCAGGGCGACATCCAGGGCCGGACCGTCGTGGATCTGGGCTGTGGGACCGGGATGCTGGCGCTGGCCGCGGCGCTCCGGGGGCCCGAGACGGTGGTGGGCGTCGACGTCGACCCCGCCCCGCTGTCGACGGCCCGCCGGAACGAGGGGAAGGTCGGGACGCGCACCTCGGTCTCCTGGGTCCGGGCCGACGCCACGCGGGCCCCGCTCTGTCCCCCGGCCGAGACGACGGTCGTGATGAACCCCCCGTTCGGGGCGCAGTCGGGCAACGAACACGCGGACAGGGGCTTCCTGGCGACTGCCGCGGCCGTCGCCGACGTCTCATACTCCGTCCACAACGCGGGGAGCCGCGAGTTCGTCGAGTCGTTCGCGGCCGACAACGGCGGCGAGGTGACCCACGCCTTCGAGGCGGAGTTCACGCTCCCGAGGCAGTTCGACTTCCACGACGCCGAGTCCCGCGAGATCACCGTCGAGGTGTACCGGATCGACTGGGACCGGTAGCCGTCAGTCCGGGGGTCGACGCGCGCGGGCGATTCTGACGCGGGTGTCGTTGGTCGACGCGTAGATGCGGGTGCGGTTGCGCTCGATGGTGAGCCCGCCGACGGACCGGGAAGACATATTCGCCGGTAGTGGGCCGGTCGCGATCGTCTCGTTCCCACGGGAGACCGCGACCCGGAAGCCCGTCTCGGCGGCGCGAAGCGTCACGTTCCGGCCGGCCACCGTCGCGTCGGCGGTCGAGGGCGGGGAGGTGTAGGCGGTGCGTCGCGGGCCGCCGGCCCGGCGCAGTTGGACCCGGTAGACGGTGTCGTTGCCCAGGACGTTCCAGCCGCTTCGGTTGGCGTAGACCGGCTCCCGCCAGCCGACCCCGCCCACGACCACCGTGGCGCGCTGGTTCACCGCCAGCCGCCCCTTCGGAACGGTGCGGATCCAGATCTCGCGGTCGGCGTTCGCCACGATCACGCCGCTGGTCGAGATGTTCGTCCGACTCTCCCCGATCCCAAGCGGTGTCCAGATGCTGGCGGCGTACTCGTTTCGCACGTCCTCCGCGTAGGCGACGGTGTACCCCTCCACCTCGATGCCCTCGTCGGGCACCTCGGCGTCCTCGATGGTCGCGAGGTTCGCCGGGACGGCGGCCAGACACAGCGAACACAGCGCCACCACGACCGCGAGGGTCGCCAGCGATCCCGCGTCGCGCTCGAACTCGGGTACGAGGTCCCGCCCCCGCCGGGCCGTCGCGGTCGCGACCAGCAGGGCGAGGAGGAAGACGAGACCGGTCCCGAGCCAGCGGTACAGCGTGTACTCGCCGCCGCCGACCGGAACGTAGACCGCCCACAGCCCCCGCGAGACGGCGTAGACGAGCGCCGCGAAGAACACCCGGGCGGGGCGAGTGGGTTCGTCCCGCGCGAGCGTCAGCGCGCCCGCGAGGAGGACGCCCGCCAGCAGCCCGATGGCGTGGCCCTGGATGGCGATGTCGGCCCACCACGGCGTGACGAACCGGGTACTGCCGCCGACGGTCGGCTGTGGGAACCGGAGTGCGACGTACACCTGGTCGACGGCGCGACTGGCCAGCAGCGCGCCCAGGAACAGGTACGGCCGGGCGACGAGCGCGAACCCGCCGAGCGCGAACACGACGCCGGAGAACCCGACCACGGGGCCGATCGCGAACAGGCCGGTGAACAGGCCGACGGCGATCATCGCCGCCGGGACCGCCAGGATGCGCGCGAAGGGGTTGGTCCGCAGGCCGGTGAACGACTGGACGCCCCGCCGCTGTGGGTAGTGGCCCCAGGCGTACTCGACGACCGTCCCGAACACCAGCGTCCCGAGGAGGTTCCCCGTCACGTGGCCGACGCTCCCGTGCGTGAACGCCCCCGTCACCATCCCGAGCGGGTAGAAGTACGACCACGTCCGGAACGGCGTCACGAGCGGCCGCGGGTGCCACCACGCCCCCTGGACGAACAGGTAGATCGCCGCGACGAGCGCCATCGTCAGCAGCGTTCCCCACGGCAGTCCGAGCAGCAGCCGGCGGCGGAGCGGCGCGGCGAGCCGGCGGCCGGCGAGGCGGCGCACCGCCGCCAGCACTGCGACGACAGTCACCACGACGACGAGCGGCCGGAGCGGCAGCGCCGCGACCGCCGTCGGCAACCACGACTGAAGCATCTACCCTACGTCTGTCGGGCGTTCGCTTATGATTGACGCCGACGAGCGCCCGAGAGCGGCGCTATCCTATCATTCGGGGCGAACGACGTGCCCACGGACCGGCCGGGCCGCCGCGTCAGAACAGAGCGAGGCCGACGCTGTAGGGCCACGCGGTCCCGGCGGCCGAGAGCAGCACGAGCGCGCCGCCGGCCATCGCGACGTTCTTCAGGAACCCGGTCAGCTCGTCCTGCTGCTGGTCCTCGGGGACGGCCCAGAAGTCGTGCATCGTCACCGCCGAGACCAGCAGGAACGTCGCCAGCGCGCCGGCGGCCAGCACCGGGAAGGCACCGAGGACGATGCTCAGGCCGCTGAAGACGAGCAGTCCCCCGCTCGCGTAGACGGCCAGTTCCGGCGCTGGCAGGCCCTTCGCCTCGGCGTATCCCGCCATCGTCTCGCCGTTCTGGAAGTGGTTCAGGCCCATAAACGCGAGGACCCCGCCGAAGAGGACCCGCGCGAGCAGGAAGAGTATCCCGCCGGCGGCGGTGTCGAACACCATCAGGCGTACACCTCCGTCGTCGCCGTCGTCCGTCTCCGATCCGTCCGTCGCTGCGATTGTGGTTTCATCACGTTACTTGGTTCGTATCCGAACCTATTTATCGCTTCCCGGACATAGAGGACAGTAGGTAACACCGATGTCATCGGAAGTGTTCTCAGAGGCGGCCGAGACCGAAGCGGAGGAAGGACCCTGTGCGATCGTCGAGTCGATGGAGCAGATCGGGTCGAAGTGGCGGCTCGTCGTCCTCCACGAACTCCAGAACGGGGAGCGGCGGTTCAACGAGCTCAAGCGGGCGACCGACGCGAGTTCCCGCACGCTCTCGCGCGTCCTCGACGACCTCCAGGAGATGGACTTCGTCGAGCGGCGGCTGGAGGAGGACGCGCCGGTCGCGACCTACTACGAACTGACCGACAAGGGGCGGTCGCTCTGTCCGGTGTTCGACGAGATCGAGGGCTGGGCAGAGGAGTGGCTGGCCGCCTGCCAGGGGTAGCCCCCGAGAGCGTAGGCTTTTCCAGGGACCGGACCGTCAACGCGAGTAATGGGAGTACGGCCACCGTCGGACGACAGCGACGAACCGGACGTCATCGAGTTCGGCATCGCGGCGCTGGACGCCCGCCTGTCCGAGCACGACATCGAGTATCCGGCCGACGCGCGGACCGTCCGTGAGCGAGTGGGGCACGTCGAGGTACCGTTCAACGCCGCCGGTCACACGATCAGCGTGGCCGAGGCGTTAGACGAGGTGAACGCCCGGCAGTTCGAGAACGAGCAGGAACTCCTGAACGCGCTCCACCCGGTGTTCGAGCGCAAGCGCGACGCCACCGGTGCCAGCCTGCTCTCGCAGCTGCGCTCGCTGGTCCCCTTCTAGCGCTGCCGGTCGCCCGGTGCCACGGTGGTCTCGGTGTCCGTCTCCCGTGTCGCCGACTCGTCGCCGTCGCCGACCTCCACCTCGGTGCTCATCTGCCGCGCGATCTGCTCCAGGCGGCGGGTCTGCTCGCGGTTGACCGTCACGATCATATCCGAGAGGACCCCGAACATCAGCAGCTGGATCCCCAGCACGATGGCGATGCCGCCGACCATCGCGATGACCTCGTGTGAGATGCTCCTGACGACCCACTCGTAGACGACGTAGACTCCCAGCAGGACCCCCAGCCCGATCGAGCCGAACCCGACGCTGCCGAAGTAGAACAGCGGGTTGTTGGTCTTGGCCATCCGGTAGAGGGTGACGATGATCGTCGCCCCGTCCCGCAGCGGGTGGAGGTTCGTCTCGGACTCGTCGGGCCGCGGTCGGTAGGTGATGGGGACGACGACGGTCCGCTGGCCGTGCTTGACGCACTCGACGGCCATCTCCGTCTCGATACCGAACCCCTCGGAGGACAGCGACAGCTGCTCGAAGGACTCCCGGGTAAACGCACGGTAGCCCGAGAGGATGTCCGTGTAGTAGTGGCCGTGGATCACCGAGAACGCCCAGTTGATGATCGTGTTCCCGACCTGATTGAGTCGGGTCATCGCGCCGGCCTCCATCTCGGCGAAGCGGTTACCGATGACGTGGTCTGCCCGCCCCTCGAACAGCGGTTCGAGCATCCGGTCGGCGTCCTCGGGACGGTACGTCTCGTCGGCGTCGGCCATCAGGACGAACTCGGCGTCGATGTGGCGTTCGACGGCCTCCCGGATGGCCTGTCCCTTGCCGCTGCCCTCGCCGCCGGTCGTCTGTTCGACGACGCGAGCGCCGGCCGCGGCCGCCAGGTCGCGGGTCCCGTCCGTCGATCCGCCGTCGATGACGAGGACGTTCTCGAACCCCTGCGCGCGGAACCCCTCGACGACCGGCTCGATCGTCTCGGCCTCGTCGTAGGCGGGGAGCAGCACGCACACGTCGTCGCGGTCGGCCATTACCGACTGTCGGCCACGCGGGCCCAAATAACTGCGGGTCGTCGGCCGGCGGCCCGGCATCGACCGCCCCCGAGGCCTGCACCGTGGATTGATACGTCGGCGCGCCCAGTCGTTCCGTATGAGTTCGTTCACCGACGGTGACACGATCCCGACGACCCTCGTCAGCGGACCGCTCGGCGCGGGGAAGACGACGCTCGTCAACCGACTGCTGGAAGAGCCCGGCGACCGACGGCTCGCGGTCGTCGTCAACGACATGGGCGAGGTGAACGTCGACGCGGAGCTGCTGGCCGAGAGCGCGGAGGAGGGGATCGTGGACCTCTCGAACGGCTGTATCTGCTGTCGGCTGCAGGACGACCTCGTGACCGAGGTGACGCGGCTCGCGGAGCGCCGGGAGTTCGACTACCTCGTCGTCGAGGCCTCGGGCATCAGCGAACCGGTCCCCATCGCGCGGACGCTCACCGTCGGGACCGAGGAGGGGAGTCTGCCGGACCGGTTCCGTCTGGACACGACAGTCTCGGTGGTCGACGCATTCGGGTTCTGGAAGGCCTTCGACCCCGAGGAGTCGCTGCCCGACGCCGCCCCGGACCCGGAGCGCCCGCTGACGGAGGTGCTCGTCGACCAGATCGAGTTCTGTGACGTGCTGCTGCTGAACAAGTGTGATATGGTACCCGACGACACGCTCGACGAAGTGGAGGCGGCGATCCGGGAACTCCAGCCGCGGGCGACGCTGTACCGGACCACGTTCAGCGAGGTCGACCCCGAGGCGGTCCTCGGGACCGGGCTGTTCGACTTCGAGGCGGCGAAACGGGAGCAGGGCTGGAAGCGGGCGCTCGCGGACGCCGCCGAGCACGGACACGACCACGCTGACCACGACCACGGCAGTGTCTCGGCTGCCGAGGAACACGGCGTCGAGTCCGTCGTCTACCGCCGGGAGCGGCCGTTCCACCCCGAGCGGTTCGACGCGTGGCTCGACGAGTGGGAGGGGGACGTGGTCCGAGCGAAGGGGTTCGTCTGGGTGGCGAGCAGGCCCGAGACGGTGCTGGGCGTGAGTCGGGCGGGGCCGAACGTCCGGGCCGGCCCCATCGGCGAGTGGGGCGAGGACGACCCCGAGACGCGGTTCGTCGTCATCGGTCGGGACCTCGACGAGGACGAACTGATCGAGTCGCTCGACGGCTGTCTCGCGACCGACGAGGAACGGGCGGCGGCGGACGAAGAGGACGACCCGTTCCCGCGCGAGGCCTGACTACGCGCCGTAGCCCACGTCCTCCTTGAGTTCGTCCCACGACTCGTGGAAGCCGTAGGTCGACGCCGTCTCGGCGGCGACGGCCGTCTGGTAGGTCTCGTCGTACTCCAGCAACTGCGACCACCCCTCTTGGTCCCGGTACGTGCAGTACTGACACATATGTCACCGTAGCGGCCAGTCGGGCATAGCCGTACCGGTCGAAAAAACGTCGGGTCGTCGCGTTACGGCTCCAGCAGGACCTTCGTGACGCCCTCCTCGCGGTCGTCGAACTTCTCGTACATCTCGGGGGCCTCTTCGAGGCCCACGCGGTGAGAGACGACCCAGCTCGGGTCGGCCCGGCCCTCGATGATGAGGTCGCGCAGTTCGCGGTTGTAGGACTTGACGTTACACTGGCCGGTGCCGAGCTTCTGGCCCTTCTCGAAGAGGAGGCCGAAGTCGATGCCGAGCCGGCCCTGCGCGGCCATGTCGTCGGGCGCGCCGGGGTCCTCGGGGACGTACAGACCGGGGATGCCGAGTTCGCCGGTGGGTTTGACCGTCCGGATGAGGTTGTTGATGACGACGGCCGGGTTCTCGCGGGCCGGGTCGTACGCGTCGTCGGCCTCCTTGTCCGGGTCGATGGCCTGGTAGCCGACGGCGTCGACGCCCTTGTCGACCTCGCCGCCGTGCTCGTCCATGATCTGCTCGACCGGGTCGCCCTCCTCGAAGTTGATCGTCGTGGCGTCGCAGTGCTCCTCCGCGAGTTCGAGGCGGGAGGGGACGCGGTCGACGGAGTAGATCTCGGCGGCTCCCTTGATCTTCGCGCTGTAGGCGGCCATCAGCCCGACCGGACCGGCCCCGTAGATGGCGACCGAGTCGCCCGGTTCGAGGTTGGCCAGTTCGGTGCCGTGCCACCCAGTCGGGAAGATGTCCGCGAGCAGGGAGAACGCGTCCTCGTGTTCGTCGCCCTCCGGGAGCTGGAGCGCGTTGAAGTCGGCGTAGGGGATGCGGAGTTTCTCCGCCTGCCCGCCCTTGTACGGCCCCATCGCGACGTAGCCGTAGGCCCCGCCGGCGAAGCCGGGGTTGACGTTCGTACAGAACCCTGTGTAGCCGTCCTCGCAGTTCTCACAGAAGCCGCAGGCGACGTTGAACGGCGCGACGACGCGGTCCCCTTCCTCCAGGCTAGAGACGGCCTCGCCCACCTCGGAGACGACGCCCATGTTCTCGTGGCCGAAGACGATCCCCGGTTCGGCGGCGGTCCGCCCCTCGTACATATGCAGGTCGGACCCGCAGATGCACGTGGTCGTGATGTCGATTATGACGTCGTTCGGATGCTCGATCTCCGGTTCCTCTACCTCCTCTACGGCGACCTCGTGGGGCCCCTGATACACGACAGCGTTCATAGACATTGGTGTAGTAACACCACACGGACTGTCGGTCGGGTATTATTTATAGATAATCATCATATTCTTACAAAACAATTTTTACACTTATATTTCGGTGGACCGCTCTCGGGTGTGGGTCGGATCGGTCCGCGCTCCCCGGTCACAGAGCGGTGGTCGTCCCGATCAGTCACAGTCGAAACCAACACAAGAGGGATATCGTAGCGATTCGACATACGCCCCGATGGCCCTCGCCGATTGGTTCCTCACCCCCACCGGCCTCCTTGCCCTCCTCGCCGCCGTCCCCATCGTCCTGCTGTACCTCGTCCGACCGGAGCCCGAGCGGGTGGAACTACCGACGTTCCGGTTTCTGGTCGACGAGCAGCGACAGGACGCCACTTCGCCGCTGCTCGAACGCCTCTCCCGCAGCCTCCTGCTCCTCCTGCAGGTACTCGTGGTGCTGTCACTCGCCGTCGGGCTGGCGACCCCGTACGTCCCCGTGGCCGAGCGAGCGGCGGTCGAGGAGACGGTGCTGGTCGTCGACACGAGCGCCAGTATGGCGACGACAGACGGCGACGAGACTCGGTTCCAGCGCGCGGTGGCCGCGGCCGACGACGAGGTGACGAGCACCACCTCGGTCGTCACGACCGCCGACGGCGGCACGGTCGTCAGACAGCGGGTCCCGCCGAGCGACGCGCGGGCCGCGCTGACCGAGTTGCGCGTCACCGACAGCGGCGGCGACCTCCGGGGGGCGATCTCGCAGGCGGCGGCGCTGGTGGGTGAGAACGCACGGATCGTCGTCCTCAGCGACTTCGCCGGCGACGACTGGACGAGCGCCGTCACGACGGCGCGCAGCCGCGAGATCTCGGTCTCGCTCCGGCAGTTCGCCGGCGGCGGCACGGCCAACGTCGGCTTCGTCGACCGGACGTTCTCCCAGGCGTCGGTGACGCTGTCGGTGAAGAACTACGGCGACGAGGCGGTGACACGGACCGTCTCGCTCGGCGACCGGCAGGAGACCCTCCGGCTCGGGAGCGGCGACGTGGGGACGGTGACGCTCCCGGTCCCGGCCGGGCGGAGCCGCGCCCGGCTCTCGCCGGGCGACGGGTTCCCCACCGACGACAGCGTCGCGATCGCGGCCCCCGAGGACCCGACCGTCGACGTGCTCGTCCTCACCAACGACCGGAACCGGTACCTGACGACCGCGCTCTCGGTCGTCGATCAGGTCGAGCTCACCGTCGACAGCCCGCCGACGACGGTCGCGGACGGCTACGACGTCGTCATTTACAGCAACGTCGACCCCGACTCGCTGCTGCCGGGGAACGTCGAGGCCGGCCGCGAGGTCGTCGCCGAGGGCGGTGGCGTGGCGATACAGGCCCAGTCGGACGTCCCCGCGCAGTACGGCGACCTCCTGCTGATCGAGCCCGGCGGTGTCCGAACCGGGGCGACCGTCGGGACCACCCGGCAGAGCGAACTGACGCGGGGGATCGACTTCCAGCCGCCCGACGAGTACGTCTCTGGCTCGCTCGCGCGCGGGACAGCGCTCGTGACGCTGGGCGACGGGACGCCGCTGCTCGCGACCGACGAGCGGAACGGCGGTCGGGTGCTCTACTACGGGTACATCGAGGAGCAGTCGAGCTTCAAGTTCAACTACCAGTACCCGGTGTTCTGGAAGCGGGCCGCGTTCCACCTCGCCGACCGGCGGCCGCTGAGCGCGCTGAACTACGCGACCGGCGACCGCGTCAGACTCGACGCCGAGCGCGTCGAGGGGCCGGACGGGGCCGTCGCCGGGCCGACCGTGACGCTCCGGCGACAGGGGTTCTACGCGGGCGCGAACAGGTCCGTGAGCGCGTCGCTGCTCGACGAACGCGAGTCCGACGTCGCCGCCGCTCCGCTGGCGGCCCGCGAGGGACCCACCGGGAACCTCACGCGGGAGGAGCAGCGGACCGTCCCCCGGCGGCTGACGGAGTTCGCCGCCGTCGGAGCCCTGCTGCTCGCGCTCGTCGAACTGGCCTACCTCGGCCGGCGGGGTGACCTCTGATGGTGTCGTACACCCTCGCGGACGGGCTGACGGTCGGCGTCGAGCACCTGTGGCCGCTCGCGCTGTTGCCGGTCGCCGTGGCCCTGCTCGCCGTTCTCCTCTTCCGCGGGGAGCGCGGTCCCCGCTCGGCCTCGACGCGGAGCCGCCGGCTCCTGTTCGCCAGCCGCGTCCTCGTCGTCACGCTGCTCGTCACGGCCGCCGCCGGACCGTACACGGTCCAGACGCGCGAGACGCCCGGCGAGCCGCGCGTGACCCTGCTGACCGACGAGTCCGACAGTATGGCGGTCTACCCGGACCGCACGGCGGCGCTGGTCGAGGACATCGAGGCCGCGGGGGTCCCCGTGACCACGGCCACCGTCGGCAGCGGCACGGAGTCGCGGATCGGGGACGGGGTCAGCGCGAACCTCCGGGAGAACGGGACCGTCGTCGTCGTCTCGGACGGACAGGTGACCGGCGGCCGGAGCCTGTCGACGGCCGCCGAGCAGGCCCGACAGCTCAACGCGACGGTCAGCAGCGTCGCCGTCGAACCGAGCCGGACCGAACGCGCGGTGGCCGTCAGGGGTCCGGAGACGGTCAGTGCCGGACTCCCGGCCCGGTTCGTCGTCTCCCTGACGAGCGTCGAACAGTCGGGCAACGCCACCGTCGAGGTGTCCGTCGACGGCGAGACGGTGACGACGGAGTCCGTCCGTCCGGAGGGATCGGTCGCGATCACGCACACGTTCAACGAGACCGGGCCACACCGCGTGACGGCGACGGTGGACGGCGAGGACGTGTTCGCGCGCAACGACGTCTTCTACCGGAGCGTCCGGGTCGTCGAACAGCCGGACGTGCTGTACGTCGGTGGCGACGACTACCCGCTCCGGGACTACCTGACCACGCTGTACGACGTGACCAACGCCTCGACGGTGCCGGACGACCTGCGCGGCTACACCGCCGTCGTCGTGCAGGACCGACCGGCCGCCCGGCTCGGCAACGTCAGCGCCCTCCAGGAACACGTCATCGACGGCGGCGGTCTGGTCGTCGTCGGCGGGGACAACGCCTACGAGAACGGCGGGTACGAGCAGTCCTCCATCGCGTCGATGCTGCCGGTCCGGGTCGGCAACGCGACCGGGGGGACGACGGACATCGTGTTGCTCGTGGACGTCTCCGGCAGCGCCGAGTCCGGACTGGCCGTCCAGAAGGCGGTCGCGCTGGACGTGATCGACCAGCTGGGCGACGGCAACCGGGTCGGCGTCGTGGCGTTCAATCAGCGGGCCTTCCGCGTCGCCGACCGCCAGCGCCTCGGCGGGAACCGGAGCCGCATCGCCGACCGCATCCGACGGCTCCAGAGCGGCGGCGCGACCGACATCGCGATCGGACTGGAAGGGGCCGACGAACTGCTGGGCGACAGCGAGGGCACGATCATCCTGCTGAGCGACGGCCGCGACGAGGTCGGTGCCCCGGCGACCGTCGCCAACCGCCTCGGCCGGGAGGGGATCCGCGTCATCGCCGTCGGGGCCGCACGCAACGTCAAGACGAGCACGCTGCGGACCATCGCCAGCGAGTCCGGCGGCTCGTACTTCGCCGCCGACGAGACCCAGCGGCTGCGGCTGCTGTTCGGGGGGAGCTCCCGACAGTACAGCGGGCAGAACCTGACGATCGTCACCAGCGGGACGTTCATCACCTCCGGGGTGACCCTGACGGCGAACCCCGGGCAGGCCAACCGCGTCTCGGTCAAGTCCGGCGCGGACTACCAGGTGGCGACCGCCGACGGGACGCCCGCGATCGCCTCGTGGCGCTTCGGTCTCGGTCGAGTCGTCTCGATCACGGCCTACGGCGACGACGGCACCCTCGACGGCCTGCTCGAACGCCCGGACTCGCTGGTCGTCACGAAGTCGGTCAACTACGCCATCGGCGACCCGGCGCGGACGCTGACCGGCGTCACGGCCGTGGGTGACGCCCGCGTCGGGCGCGAGACGACGCTGACCTACCGGGGCGAGGAGCGCCCGTCGGCCCCGAACGTCACGTTCACTCGCCTCGGCGACGGGCTCTATCGGGGCACCTTCACCCCGGCGTCGGCCGGCTACGACGACGTGCTCGAGACGGAGTACGCGGCGAACTACCCGCCCGAGTACGGCGCGTTCGGTCGTTCGACGGAACTCGACTCGCTGGTCGAGGTGACCGGCGGCCGGACGTACACGCCCGACCAGGGGGCCGCGATCGCCCGGGAGGCCCGCCAGCAGGCGACCCGCGTCCGGACGGTCCGGGAGGCGTGGGGGTGGGTTCCGCTGCTGGCCGCGCTCGCGGTCTTCCTCGTCGAGGTGGTCGCCCGGCGCGTTCAAGTGTACCGCGGACGCACCTCCCTGGAGAGTGGTCTCCTGTGAACCCCATCGGTTCCCGCCTCAACCTCGGACTGGTCCTCGTCATCGTCCTCTCCGTCGTCGGCACGGCCGGCGCGACGGCGTTCTACCAGAACGCGACGGGCGAACTGCAGGCACAGAACGACGCGCTGCGCGAGCAGAACGCGGACCTCAGAGCGCAACTGGAGCGCGTCAGGACTGCGCTCCGGGAGAACCGGACGCGGGTGCGCGAACTCCGCAACGCCCTGGCGACCCGGACCCAGGACGTCGAGCAGGTGGCGCGCGAACTCAACCGGACCGAACAGCAGCTGAACGCCACCCAGCAGGCGTTCGCCGAGACCCGTGAGGAACTGGCCGCGAGCCGGGACCGCGTGGACAGCCTGCAGGCGACGAACAGGGACCTCCAGTCGACCGTCGACGACCTCGAGGCGACGAACGACGACCTCCGGACCGAGAACCGCCGGCTCGAAGACGAGGTCGAGACTTTGGAAGAGAACAACACGGCGCTCGCTCGCCAGCGCGACCGGCTCCAGCGTGACGTGAGCGACCTGGAGGACCGGGTCGACGAACTGGAGACGAACGTCACCCGACTAGAGTCGCGAAACGAAGACCTCCAGGCCGAGAACGAGGAGATGGAGAACGACCTGGAGTCGCTCTGTCGTGAAGATGAGAACGCGGGTAAAGAGGCCTGCGAGGGGTACTGATCGTGGCCGACGACGGACCACCCGGACACGAGCCGGCAGGCGAGGACGAGTCTGGGGGCGCAGACGGGCGGCGAGCGGCGACGGCCCCGGCCGACGCGACCGACGAGCGGATGCGTCGGGCGCTCCGGGCCGTCCGTCGCGAGGGCTGGAAGGCCGCCGTCGTCTACGCCGCCGTCGACGCCGTCGCGGCGTTTCTCGCTGTGAACCTCGTCGTCGCGCTGCTCGGGCCGTCGGGGCTACCGGCCGACGTGCCCGTGCCGTCGTCGGTCACCGCCCCGGTCGGCGACGCCCTCGGCCGGTCGCTGTCCGGTGCGACGGTCCCCACCGGCGTCCTGGTCGGCGGCGGCGCGGCGCTGTTGGTCGCCGCCGGCGAGGTGGGGCTCCGGACCCGTCGGCCGCTCGTCGAGCAGTTCGAGGCGGTCAACCCACCGGTCGCGGAGGCGCTCCGGACCGCGCGCGACGCGATGGACGCGGACGCCGACTCCCGGATGGTCCGGCGGCTCTACGCGGACGTGCTCGACCGACTGCGGGAGAGCTCCGGCGTCGCGCTGGTGGACGGCCGCCGGGTCGCGGCCACCACCGTCCTCGTCGTCGTGTTGAGCCTGGCGACGCTGCAGGTGGCCGTCGCCGACGTGGCGCTGCTCGCCGACGGGCCCGGCGAGCCACGGACCGACGCCGGCGACCGCGAGCGGGAGCGGAACTTCACGGGTCTAGAGGACGGCGACGCGGTCCTCGGCGACAGCGAGAACGTCTCCGCCGGCGACGAGAACCTGACGGCGGGCATCGAGTCCAGCGGGGGCGACGAGGAGGTCGACCGGGACAGGCAGTTCCCGTCGTCGGGTCCAGCCGGCGGCGGCAACGGGAGCATCGAGAGCCAGCAAGCCGGGTTCGCCGCCCCGGAGCAGGTAGAGGACGCGGCGCTCGTCCGCGAGTACAACCTCCGGATCAGAGAGAGCGAGGACGACGAATGACAGACAACGACATCGACACTCTCCAGCGGAAACTCGGTACCGCCCGCGAACAGATCGGCAAGCGCATCGTCGGCCAGACGGAGGTCCTCGAACAGCTGCTCGTCTGCGTCCTCGCGGACGGCAACGCCCTGCTGGAGTCCAACCCCGGCCTGGGCAAGACGACGATGGTCCGGACCGTCGCCGAGGTCACCGACCTCGACTTCTCGCGCATCCAGAACACGCCGGACCTGATGCCCTCCGACGTGACCGGGACCGAGATGATACAGGAGCGCGAGACGGGCCGGGAGTTCGTCTTCGAGCGCGGTCCGGTGTTCGCCAACGTCGTACTCGCAGACGAGATCAACCGCGCGACGCCGAAGACCCAGGCCGCGCTGCTCGAGGCGATGCAGGAGAAGCAGGTGACGGTGGCCGGCGAGACCTACGAGCTGCCGCGGCCCTTCTTCGTCCTCGCGACCCAGAACCCCATCGACCAGTCGGGGACCTACGCCCTGCCGGAGGCCCAGACGGACCGCTTCATGCTCAAGCTGCTCATCGACTACCCGGGGTACGACGAGGAGCGCCGGATCGTCGACACCTACACCGCCGGCGCTGAACAGGTCCCCGTCGAGCGGGTCCTCTCCCGGGAGGAGATCCGCGAGACACAGCAGCTCGTCCGCGAGCTCCCGATCGCCGACGACCTGCGGGACCGGGCGATCCAGCTCGTCCGGCGGACCCGCGAGGCCGACGAGATCGACTTCGGCGCGAGCCCGCGGGCCAGCATGGCGCTCGTCCTCGCCGCGAAGGCCCGGGCGTTCCTCCGGGGCCGGTCACACGTCGCCGGCGAGGACATCGAAGCGCTGGCCGCGCCGGTCCTCCGGCACCGCATCGTGCTGGACTTCCAGGCCGAGCGGGAGGGCCGGACGCCCGACGACGTGGTCCGGGCGCTACTGGACGAATGACCATCGAACCGGACTTCCTCGACGAACTGAGCCGCTTCGACGCGGCGCTGAACCGCGAGTCGACGGCGCTCAGGCAGGGCGACCAGCGGTCCCCCCGCGTCGGCGAGGGGCTGACCTTCAGCGACTACCGCCGGTACTCGCCGGGCGACGACACGCGCCGCATCGACTGGCGGCTGTTCGCCCGGACGGAGGAGTACTTCATCAAGCAGTACGAGGAGGAGCGCAGCCTGACCGTCCACGTGCTCGTCGACGCCAGCGCCTCGATGGACTTCGGGGACGGCCCGACGCACAAGTTCGAGACGGCCGCGAAGCTCGGGCTGGGCGTCGCCTACCTCACCGGCGAGGAGAACAACGAGTTCCGCTTCGCGACCGTCCGGGAGCGGCCCGATCGCCTCGACGGCGGCCGGTCGAACCGGGGCGAACTACTCGGGCTCGTCGACCAACTGAACGCGGTCGACCCGGCCGGCGAGGCCGCCCTCCAGTCGGTGCTCGTGGAGTACGCCGAGCGCATCCGGTCGCGTTCGCTGGTCGTCCTGCTGAGCGACTGCCTGACCGATCCGGACGCGATCGCCGACGGCGTGGCCGCGCTCGCCCGCAACGACGTCGACGTGCTCGTCGTCAGGGTGATCGCGCCCGAGGAGCGAGAGCCGGCGGCCGTCGGCGACGCCCTGTTCGCCGACCCCGAGAGCGAGGCGACCCGGCGGACGTACTTCAGCGGGTCGCTTGCGGAGACCTACCGCGACCGTCTCGCCGCCCACGTCGACACGGTCGAGGACCGCGTGACCGAGCTCGGGGCCGAGCACGTCGTCGTCGACACCGGACGGGACTTCTTCGACGCGTTCGCGAGCGTCTGGTTGCAGTGAGCGGGGCCGGAGACGGGTCAGAACGTCGGCTGGTCGATCACGACGGCCCCGCAGGCGGGACAGAGCAGGCGCTGGCGGGCGGTGCCGTCGTCGGCGATCCAGTCGCCGTCGACCGGGCTCTCGCGGGAACAGCCGGGACAGAACAGCGCGGCCTTGCTCCCCCGGGCGCGCGGCGCTCGTTCGGAGTGGTGTCGGAGACGCATCACTGAGTGGAGTGGCGGTGGCCGACGGCGGCACAGACGACGTTACACACGGCGAGCGCACCGACGAGGGCGGGGGCCGCGGTGACGAGGCCGGTCAGGAGCGCCGCGAGGACGACCATCGGGAGGGGGATGGCCGCCCAGAAGGCCGCGGCCTCGGCGGTCGAGACCGCACGCTCGCCGACGCGAGCGGCGAGACGGCGGACGTTCGGTGCCGTTGCGGGCAGTTCGTGGAGGGAGGACGGTGCGGTGGACATAGGGCGTTCGGTTCACTCGTATCCATCCGTCACCACCCCCATATAAATCCGAGACCGTTGCCCGCAGTTCGCGTCCGTTCAGGATCGACCGGACGTTTCGGGCGATTTCACCGCCTCTGCCGCGGTCGGGTGTGACGTTTTTAGAGCGGCCGAGAAAATTTATCCGCCGTTCTGGACCGATATCCGATAGCAACTGAGACAGCGGCGAGGCGGCGACGACCGCCCTCGTGGTCCGCCCTCACTCGGCGTCGTCGCTGAGGTGTTCCCACACCTCGACGCAGCCACACCCGTCGGGGACGTCCTGCAGGTGGTCGTCGCGGCGCTCGGGTTCGTCCGTTCGTGCCTCGGTCTCGGCGCTCTCGCCAGTCTGTTTACTCACGATGTGAGTAACTATCGACGCGAGCGGTAAATACCTTCCGGCGACTCCCCTCGTTTTACGTCCCCGGGAGCGAACGGTGCGGTATGACCGATGCGTCCGACGTGTTCGACCGCGTTGGGCTGACCGAGTACGAGACGACGGCACTGGAGGAACTCCTGTCGCTGGGTCGGACGACGGCACCGAACCTCGCGGAGGCCACCGGCATCCCGAAGGCCCGTATCTACGGCGTCCTGGACGAGTTGTGTGACCGCGGGTTCGTCAAGGAGATCCCCGGTCGGCCCAAGGAGTACCAGCCCAAGTCCCCCGAGGAGATCCTCGACCGCGCGGTCGAGAACGAACGGCAGGCCTACGAGTCGTTCGCCAGCGATATTGAGGACGCCCGCGGGGAGTTCCTCTCGGCGTACCGGCCCCGCTACGAGCGAGCGAGCGAGGACATCTCGCCCGCCGCCGAACTGTTCCACGTCGTCGACGTGGGCGAACCGAGCGAACGCGAGACCCGGCGGCTCTACCGCGAGGCCGCGGAGACGCTCCGAGTGGTGACGAACAGCTTCGCCTACCTGGACAGCGTCGAGAGCGCCCTCGCGGACGCGCTCGACCGAGGCGTCGACGTCGACGTCCTGTTTCTCCACCCCGACCGGCTCCCGGCGGAGAAGGCCGCCGTCCAGGCCGAGGTCGTCGAGCGGCTGACCGAGGCGTTCCCCGCCGTCGAGGTGCGGTTCAGCGTCGAGCGACTGCCGCTCCGGGGGACGGTGGCCGACCCGAGCATGGACTACGAGGGCGGCGAGGCCATCCTGCTGGTCGAGGAGCCGGACGTCCCCGACCACAGACGGCAGGCCGCGCTGACGGGGAACGGCTCGTTCGTGGCCGGGCTACAGCGGTACTTCGATCTGGTGTGGGAACACGAGAGCGTCCCGCCGGCGGACGTGAGATAACAACCCTTTCTTGCCACGGTCGTGAGCGACAACTGTGGATCGCGCGAGCCACTGTCCCGAGCCCGTGACCGACGGTGCGGCGATCGCGACCGGAGGTGCCTGACCCGTGCGTATCGGCTACAAGGCGCTCGTCCACTTCGGCTCGCAGGTCCTGGTCTCGGTCGTCGGGTTCCTGGCGACGTTCGCCATCATCAACCTCGGGAGCGAGGCGCTGCTGGGGGAGTACTCGACGGCCATCGCGCTGGGGTACTTCTGGCTCGTCTTCCCCGCGATGGCGGTCAAGTCCGGCGTCACGAAGCGCATCAGCGAGGGCGTCGACCAGGGTGAGTACCTCGGTGCCGGGATCGCGCTCAACGTCGTCGTCGGCGTGGCGGCCGTCGCCGCCGTCGGTGCGCTGGCGTTCACCGTGGAGACACTGAGCGGGGGCGTCGAGGTCGCTGGTCGCACGGTCACGGCCGGCGGTACCGTCTTCGCTCGCGTCGTCGGCGACCACACCCTCCTGCTGGCGGCGCTCGGGCTGGGAGCCGTCGTCTTCGGAACGGCCGTCGCGGGCATCGAGGGGCGCAAGCGGGTCGGGACCGCCGGGCTGCTGACGGCCGCCGAACGGACCGGTCGGACGGGGGTTCAGGTGGCCGCGCTGCTGGCCGGCTACGGCCTTGGCGCACTGCTGTTCGGACCGGTCGTCTCGCTGTTCGCGCTCGCCGTCGTGGGGTTCCTCCTCCTCGACGTCCGCCCGAGACTTCCTGACCGCCACCACTTCGAGCGGATCGTCGAGTACGTCCGCTACGCGTGGCTGGGGACCCTCCGCTCGCGGGTGTACGGCTGGATGGACACGCTGGTGCTCTCCCTGTTCGTCGGCGCGTCGCTCATCGGGATCTACGAGGCCGCGTGGGGCGTGGCCTCGCTGCTGTCGGTGTTCAGCGTCTCGATCAAGCGGACGCTGTTCCCGGAGGTCAGCGAGCTGGCGAGCGACGACGACATCGAGCGCGTGAGGCACTTCCTCGGCGAGAGCCTGGTCTTCGGCGGCCTCGTCGTCATCCCCGGTCTGTTCGGGAGCCTCGTCATCGGGCAGCGGGTGCTCCAGTTCTACGACCCCGCGATCACCCGCGGCGGCGGCATCCTCGCCATCCTCGTCGGTGCCTACGCCGTCGACGTGTACGCCAGCCAGTTCCTCAACGTCGTCAACGCCGTCGACCGCCCGGACATCGCCTACCGCGTCAACGCCGCGTTCATCGGCACCAACGTCGTCTTGAACCTCGTGCTGGTCTGGCAGTACGGCTGGTACGGCGCGGCGACGGCGACGGCCCTCTCGGCGTCGCTCCGGACCGTGCTGGGGTACCGCGGCGTCCGGACGGCGATCGGTCGGGTCGGTGTCCCGCTGGGTGCCATCGGGCGGCAGGTCGTCGCCGCAGTGGTGATGGCCGCGGCGGTCCTCGCGGTCAACGACGCGACGCCCCGGGGCCGGGTCTGGACGCTCCTCCTGGCGGGCGGGGGCGCGGCGGTGTACTTCGGCGTCCTCGTGGTCCTCTCGACGCGCGTCCGCGAGAAGGCGTTCTCCGTGCTCCCGCTCGACTACTCCAGGTAGCCGAGGTCGCGGAGCCGTTCCTCGGTGGTGGCGTCCATCGACACCTCCGGGACCGACTCGTTCGTGGCGCGGAGGTCGCCCAGGTGCTCGGTCAGCGTCTCGCGCATCGACTCGGCGCGCTCCGACGCCGTCTCGACGACGTCGTCCGTCTCGCCGGGGTCGGCGTCGAGGTCGTACAGTTCCGTCCGCTCTGTCTCGCGGTCCCAGATGTACTTCCAGCCGTCGGCCCGCAGCGAGAGCTTGTACTCCTCGTCGAGGTCCGTCTCGCTGATGACGGCTGGCTGGTCGCCCGTGCCGAGGCGGTCCAGCGCCGAGCGCCCGCGGTAGGTCTCGGGCGGCTCGACGCCCGCGAGGTCACACACCGTCGGCGGGACGTCCAGCAGTTCGACGGCCTCGCCCGCCCGTGCGGGGTCCAGCTCGGCGCTCTCGGGGGGCGAGACGACGAACGGGACGTGGAGGATCTCGTCGTACATCGTCGAGCTGTGGCCGTACGCCCCGTGGTCGCCCAGTTCCTCGCCGTGGTCCGCGGTCAGCACGACGGCGGTCTCCTCGTCGGTGTGGCGGTCGACCGCGTCGAGCAGCCGCCCGATCTCCCGGTCGGTGTAACGGATCTCGGCGTCGTAGAGGTCCAGGATCGTCCGGTGTTCCGCGTCGGTCAGCTCGCCCGGCTCCTCCAGCATCTTCCGGCGCAGGCGGATGGCCTCCTGCTGGGAGCAGTCGAGGTCGAGCCCGAACGACGCGGCGGCCTCCGTCCGGGGGACGTAGGGGTGGTGGACGTCCATATAGTGGACCCAGCAGAAGAACGACTCGTCGGCGTCGGCCAGCCAGTCGACGGCCCGGTCGGTGATGACCTCGGCGTCCTGGTAGGTGTTGCCGACGTTGACGCCGGCCTTCTCCTCGGTGGTGTCGTAGAGGCGCTGGAGCAGCCCGTAGACCGCGCTGTCCTGCGGGACGTTGAGCTTCACCCACGACCGGAGGCGGGCCAGCAGCGACGGGTCGCTCTTGGAGTCGTAGAAGTGGTCGAACCCCCGGTCGTAGCCGTAGTCGCGCGAGAGCCAGAGGTTGGAGTGGAAGCCGCCGGTGTGGTAGCCGGCCGCCGAGAGCGGTTCGGCGACGATCGACCGGCCCTCGGACATGTAGCCGGCCCCGCCGAACTCCAGCGGGTAGGTGCCGGTCAGGATCGCGGGGAAGGAGGCGCGGGTCGCGTGGGCGTTCGCGTACCCGTCGAACTGCAACCCCTCGTCGGCGAGGGCGTCGACGGTCGGCGACGTGTCGCGCTCGTGGCCGTAGCAGCCGACGCGGTCGGCCCGGAGCGAGTCGACCGTCACCAGCACGATGTTCGTCATCACCTGTCTCTGGACGGATGGGGCGCTTATAGCTGGTGTTTCGGCCGACACTCAGCGGATGTAGCCCAGTTCCTCGAGGTGGTCCTCGACGTCGGGGGCCAGTCCCTCGTCGCCCTCGCCCTCGCCGATCGTCACGGGGTCGAGCGCGTCGAAGGCGGCCGCGACCCGGTCGTCGTCGTCCGTGGCCGTCCGATAGGCGGTCTGTGCGTCCCGGACGCGGACCGTCGCCGTCGCGTCGCGGTGCGTGACCGACTTCCGGACTCCGTCGCCGCCGTCGGCGGCGTCGTACACCGCTCGCCACGGTCCGACGTAGCTGTCCGGGTCGTCGAGGTAGGTGGTGAGGCCGCTGCCCGAGAGCTGCCGGAACGTCGAGGTGAGCACCGGGCGGTCGGTGCGAAACGCCGGCTCCTCGGCTCCATCGCGGACGGCGTCGACGGCCTCGGGGAACGCCGAGAGCGTCGTCGGCGCACGGACGCGGTCGCCGTCGGACTGGCCGGGCCGCTTGGTCACGAGCGGGACGTGGGTCAGCGGTTCCGGGACGCCGTAGCGGTGCCCGACCGTTCGCACGTCGGGCCGGACGTGGGTCGGCTCGCCGAAACACTCCCCGTGGTCGCTCGTGACGACGAGGAACGTGTCCTCGTACAGCCCGCGCTCACGGAGGTCGGCGACGAGGCGCTCCATCGCGGCGTCGGCCTGCCGGATGCAGCCGTCGTACAGCGCCGTCAGCGCCGCCACCTCCCACCACGGCCGGTCGCCGTTGATGTAGTCCGCGACGCCCGACCCCTCCGGGAAGTCGTCGTGGAGGGCGTGCAGACGGTCGTTGCCCCACTCGTCGTACTCGGCCGCCGGCCGGTACGGGTAGTGGGCGTCCATCAGGTTCACGCAGGCCGCCCACGGGCCGTCGCGAGCGTCGGTCCACTCGAGGAAGTCGTCCAGATAGCGGTCCGCGGCCTCGGCCTCGGGATCGTGCTCGGCGTGGCTGCCGAACTTCATCCACAGGCCGTTGTACAGCGACCGAATCCGGTCGTCGCGTCCCAGCGCCGTCCTGACGAACGTCGCCGGATCGGCGTCGTCCACGTCGTCCAGCGTCAGCGCGTCGGGGTAGGGGACGCCGGTCCGCTTCGGCCCGGTGACGTGTTCGAACGACTCTCCGAGGTTCGAGGACCGGGTGACGACGGCGTTGGGCGTGAACAGCCCGGTGTCGTAGCCGTCGGCCGCGAGCTCCGCCCAGACCGTCGCCTCGGGGTCCAGCCGCGCCCCGTGTTCGGTCAGGCCGTGCTGGTGGACCTCGTGGCCCGTGAAGACGCTCACGTGGCTGGCGATGCTGTGGACGCCCGGCGCGCGGGCCTGCTCGTAGACGGTGGCCCCCTCGGCGAAGTCCGTGAGGAACGGCGTCGTCTCGTTGGCGTGGCCGTACAGCGAGCAGTTCCGCGCCCGGACGCTGTCGAGGACCACGAGCAGGACGTTCGGGCGGGCCATGTGTCTCACCGTGTTCGAGAGCCGCCAATAGCTCTTTCGCTCACTCGCGGGCCACGCGGCGGATCGTCCGGTCGTACTCGGCGGCCACGTCGTCCCAGCCGACGGACTTGGCCCGGTCCCGGAGGTTCTCGGCGTAGGTCTCCCGGACGCTCTCGTCGTCCAGCGTCGCCAGCGCCGCGGCGAGCGCCTCGCCGGTCGGGTCGCTGACCAGCACCTCGTCGTCGGCGAACCGCTCGCTCAGGTCGCCCGGCTGGACGACGCCGACGAGCCCGGCCGCGCCGTACTCGGCGATCTTCAGCGGCTGCTCGGCGTCCTTCAGACAGAAGCCGGCCGTGGCGTGGGCCAGGAAGCCCGGCATCAGCCGGTAGTCGAACGCGCCCGGGAAGTGGACGTTGTCAAGCTCCGCGGCGGCGTCGACGACGACGTCCCGCTGGGGGCCGTCGCCGACGAAGACGAACTCCCAGTCGGGGCGTCGCTCCGCGGCGTCGACGATGTCGGTGAGGTGGTAGGTCTCCTCGATCATCCCGCCGATGTAGACGGCGATCGGCTTCGAGCGGTCCACCCCCTCGGCGTCGAGGATCTCGACGGCCTCGGCGACGGCCTCGGGATCGGGGTCGGCGAAGAAGTCGTAGTCGACGGCGTTGGGGAGCTTCTGTCCCTCGATTCCCCGCCGGTCGGCCTCCGCCTTGGTCTCGTCGTAGGTGAAGGCACACGCGTCCGCGTGGCCGAGGACGAACCACTCGTAGGCCGACAGCAGGCGGAACAGCGGCCACGGCAGGTCCTCGAAGTCGCTCAGCGGGTCGCTCACGTCGCCGACGAACGGCGTCCCCAGGAGCCGGGCGAGCGGATAGCCGAGGTAGAGGCCGACGCGGACGTTGCCGAGGATCACGTCGTAGTCGCCCTCGATCGCGGTCCTGACCGCGGCGAGCGCGTCCAGCCCGCTCGTGTCGCGGATGTCCGCCTCGATGCCGCGCTCGGCCAGCTTCTCCGCGATCCGGGTCCGCCGGACGCTGATGTGGTCGCCCATCGACGGCCGCAGCCAGAGGACGCGGTAGTCCGGTTCGGACCCGAGTTCGACGCTGGTCACGCTGCCGCCGTACTTCGTCGCGCCGTAGAGGTAGCCCAGGCCGACGACGCCGGTGAACACGAACAGCATCAGGAACTGCAACAGCGCCGACAGCGACGGCCCCGTCGCCAGCTCCTTCGCCCGCCGGGGCGCGAACGAGAACAGCAGGTCCCCGAGGAAGTCCGACTCCTCGCCGGTCGACTCGGGGACGAACACCTCCATCCCGCGCTTGGAGTAACCCTGCCAGAAGGCCCGGTCGAGCAGCCACCCCGGGTCGGTGCGGTAGTCGAACACCTTGTGGGCGACCAGGGCGTCGGGAACGTAGTGGACACCGACGCCGTACTCGCCGCGCAGCCGGGCACACAGCTCCGTCTCGCCGCCCTGGAGGTTCTTGTCGCCCTGTCGACCGCCGATGTCGCTCTCGAAGCCGCCCAGTTCGAGGAACACCTCGCGGTCGAAGGAGATGTTCGAGCCGAAGGTGTTGCGGACCTCGCCGGCCTCGTCGGGGTCGCCGTCCGGGCCGAACCCGCGGTGGGTGACGCCGACGAGCCAGTAGAACTCCGCGGGGAGGAAGGAGGGTTTGCCGGCGACCCACGCCGGGACCATCCGACCGCCGACGGCGAGCCGATCGTCGTCGGCCTCGTAGGCCGCGACGAGCTTCTCGACCCACTCCTCGTCGGCGACGGCGTCGTCGTCGAGGAACGCCACCACGTCGCCGGTGGCCAGGTCGGCCCCGTTGTTCCGGCTGTCCAGCAGGCCGACGTTCTCGTCGTTGCAGTGGATCAGGACGTCCTCGCGGTCGCCGAAGTCGGCCTCGTAGCGCTCGGCGACCGCCTCGTTCCCGTCGGAGACGAGGACGAGTTCGACCTCGTCGTGGGTCTGGTCCAGCACGCTCTCGGCCGCCTCGGCGCAGTCGTCGTACCGGTCCAGCGTGTGCGTACAGAGGACGACCGAGACTCGCATAGTCGGGCGGACACGACCGGCGCTGTTAGGCGTTTCCCTCCCGCTCCGGGACCCGTCGCGATCCTGCGGTCGCCCGGAGGTCAAAAGGCTTATGCGCGGCTTGGCAGTGTTCCCCTGTAATGAGTCAATCGCGGGGATACCTCGACGAACACCCCGAACTGGAGTCCGCCCTGGACTGGGTACGGGAGTGGTACCACGTCCTCGCCGTCCTCCTCGTGTTCGGGTTCACGCTGTGGAACCGGGTCCGCAACTACGACGAGTTCATCGTCGACGGTGAGGTGCTGCTCAGCGGGCAGGACCCTTGGTATCACTACCGTTCGACGATGTTCGTGGTCGAGAACTGGCCGTCCACGATGCCGTTCGACCCCTGGACGTACTTCCCCTACGGCACTGCGTCGGGGCAGTTCGGGACCCTCTTCGACCAGGTGTTCGCGACGGTCGCGCTGATCGTCGGCCTGGGCTCTCCCAGCGAACAGACGGTCGGGATGGTCGCGATCGTCGCGCCGGCCGTCCTCGGTGCGCTGGCCGTGTTGCCGACCTACGTCGTCGGCCGTCGCCTCGGCGGCCGCCTCGGTGGCGTCACCGGCATCGTCGTCCTCGGACTCTCGGCGGGCACGTTCCTCCAGCGGAGCCTCGCCGGGACCTACGACCACCAGGTCGCCGAGGGGCTGTTGCAGGTGACCGCCGTCCTCGCGGTTATGGTCGCGGTCAGCGTAGCGGAGCGCGACAAACCCGTCTACGAACAGTTCCGAGAGCGGGCCGTCGACCCGCTCCGGGAGACGATCGCTTACTCCGCGCTGGCCGGGTTCGCCATCGCGCTCTACCTCTGGACGTGGCCCCCGGCCGTCCTCCTGCTCGGGATCCTCGGGACGTTCTTCCTGCTCTGGCTCACCGTCGAGGTGCTCCGCGGGAAGAGCCCCGAACACGTCGCCATCGCCGGTACGGTGATGATGGGGACGGTCACCGTCCTCGAGCTCGCGGTTATCAACACGCTCTCGATCACCGCGACCGATCACTCGCTGCTCCAGCCGCTCCTGGCGCTGGCGATCGGCTTCGGCTGTGTGTTCATGGCGTGGCTCGCCCGGTACCTGGAGCAGGAGGGGTACGACGCGACGCTGTATCCGGTGACCGTCGGTGGCATCCTCGTCACCGGGGCCGTCCTGATGGCGATCCTCACGCCGGACCTGCTGAGCTACTTCGTCGACCAGGTGCTCCGCGTCGTCGGCTTCACGGCGAGCCCGTCGGCCACACAGACCTCGGTCGGCGAGGCGACGCCGCTGCGGAACGCCGGACGGCTCTACCAGTACTACGGGCTCTCGCTGTTCGTCGCCGGTCTCGGCGCGCTGCTTGTCGTCGTCGAGCAGTTCCTCGACCGCGAGGCCAGCGCCCAGGAGTTCCTGATGGTCGTCTGGGGCGCGTTCATCCTCGCCGCGAACTTCACGCAGATCCGCTTCGGCGTCTACACGGTGTTCCCGGTGGCGGCGCTGACGGCCTACGTGGTCGGGCGTGCCACCGACTGGGTCGACCTCTCGGCCAGCGACGACGTGGAGACGTGGGAGGTGCTGACCGTCGTCGCCCTCGTGTTCGTCATCGTCGGCCCGATGGTGCTCGTCCAGCCGCTCGCGACCGACGTGGGTGCCACGGCCGGACCCGGACAGGAGGCCAAGGGGTGGAACGACGGCCTCGACTGGATGGAGTCTCACACCCCGGCAGAGGGGACCTACGGCACCGGCGGCGAACAGACGCTGGAGTACTACGGCACGTACCAGGCACGCGACGACTACGACTACCAGGCGGGCGAGTACGGCGTGATGTCGTGGTGGGACTACGGGCACCTCATCACCGTCGAGGGCGAACGGATCCCCAACGCGAACCCGTTCCAGCAGGGGGCCACGATGGCCGCGAACTTCCTGCTCGCGCCCAACGAGAGCCAGGCGAACGACGTGCTCCAGCAGGTCGACGAGGACGACGCCCAGACCCGCTACGTCGCCGTCGACTGGAAGATGGTCAACACCTACGGGCAGTACGGCGGGAAGTTCTTCGCGCCGCCCCGGTTCTACAACGCCTCCGAGGTCTCGGCGAACGACTACTACCGGACCATCGTCAGCCGCCAGCGCGGCTACCAGTTCAACTACCGGACGCAGGCCTACTACAACACGACGGTCGTCCGCCTCTACGACTACCACGGGAGCGCGGTCGAACCGCGGCCGGTCGTGCTCGACTGGGAGATCGCGACGCAGAACGGCCGACAGGTCCGGGTGACGCCCGAGGACGGCCGAGCGGTGAAGGCGTTCAACTCGATGGCGGCCGCCCGCGAGTACGCCGCCAACGACAGCACCTCGCAGGTCGGTGGCTTCGGGAGCGTCCCGTCCGAGCGCGTGCCGGCGATGGAACACTACCGCTACGTCGGGTCCAGCGAGCGCAACGCCTACGTCTCCGAGGCCCACAACATCGCGACCTTCGTCGAGGGCGCGAGCCTGGGGCTGAACATCCGACCGCCGGCGGGCAACGCCACCACCTGCGGGGCCAACCAGACTGCGATGCCGTTCAACGGCCAGCAGTTCTGTATCCCCGACAGCCAGGAGGCGTTCCTGAACCAGAACAACCCCGCCTGGACGAAGATCTTCGAGCGGGTCCCCGGTGGGACGATCGAGGGGACCGGCCCGGAGAACACTACGGTGACCGCGTCCGTGCAGATGCGGAACCACCAGACCAACGAGACGTTCGTCTACACCCAGCAGGCCCGGACCGGCCCCGACGGCGAGTTCACGATGACGGTGCCGTACTCGACGACGGGCTACGACGAGTGGGGCACCCAGGAGGGGTACACGAACGTCAGCGTCCGCGCCGAGGGTCAGTACCAGTTCCGGGCCATCGGCGTCGACAACGGGAGTCGAGTTCCCTACGCCGGCACGACGCACGTGACCGAGGGGCAGGTCATCGGTGAGAACGGGACGGCGGCGACCGTCGAACTCGAACCGCTGTTCCAGGTGAGCTCCGGTGACGACTCGTCGTCGAACTCGTCGAGCATCGCCGCACCGACCGACGGCGAGCGCGCGACCGCGCCCTGATCGCGTCGGCAGCTACTCTCTCACGACCGTCGACCGCCACTCCGCGAACGGACCGAAGGCGTCGGTCTCGTCGAACCGTTCGATACAGGGCACCTCGTAGGGGTGGAGCGTCTCGACGCGGTCGACGAGGGCGCTGTACCGGTCGGCCGTCGTCTTCGCCAGGAGGACGACCTCCCCCTCGTCGTGGACCTCGCCGTCCCAGCGGTAGACGGAGTCACAGTCCAGTCGGTTGACACAGGCGGCCAAGCGCTCCTCGACGAGCGTCCGAGCGAGTTCGTCCGCCTCGGCCGGTGGGACCGTCACGAAGGCTGTCGGCATACCCGGGGACACCGCCGGCGGGGAGAAGAGCGTTCGGGGTCACTCGGCCAGCGGATTGAACGAGCCGTTGATGTCCCACTCGTGGAGGCAGTGTGGCTGGCCGGCCCGCTTCTCGCCGTCTTCGACGGCGATGCGCCACGTCTGTTTGCTCTCGTCCCACACGTCTCGCCGGCCACACCGTTCGCACTCGCGTTCCGTCGGCGCTACGATCGCGACCATATCCGTTGGGAGTACGTGAACCGGTATCAACATAGCGGTCCGGAGCGGGACGGGCGACCGCGAGGACGGCCCGTTAAGCCGGTGGAGGGCGTACGTCCGACGATGGGATTCCACACGTTCGACGTCGACAGGGCCGCGGAGCTCGAAGACCCGAGCCGGTACGAGTACGTCTCCGTCGACGAACTGCTGGCGTTGTTCGACCCCGGGCCCGGGGACGTCGTCGCCGACCTCGGGAGCGGGACCGGCTTCTACACCGACGACGTGGCCGAGGCCGCCGGGAGAGTGTACGCCGTCGACGTGCAGGCGGAGATGCACGACCTCTACCGCGAGAAGGGGATGCCCGACAACGTCGAACCGGTGACGGCTGACGTCGAGTCGCTGCCGATCGCGGAGCCGCTGGACGCCGTCGTCTCCACGATGACGTTCCACGAGTTCGCGACACCCGAGGCGATGGACGCCGTCGCCGACGCCCTCGCACCGGGGGGTCGCGTGGGGTTCGCCGACTGGACACGAGCGGGGACCGGCCGGGACGGACCGCCCCTCTCGGAGCGGTACGCGGCCGAGGACGCCGTCGAACTGTGTGCCGCCGCCGGCATCGAGGTCGACCGGGCCGAGGACCGCAGGGAGACGTTCGTACTCTCCGGCCGGCTCGGCGGTTAGAACTCCGGGAGGTCGTCGGCGTCGACCTCCTCGGCCTCCCAGTCGAGGTACTCCTCGCCGAGCACGTCACAGACGACCTGCCCGAGCTCGGTCAGGCCGGCGTTGATCGACGACACGGTCTCCCAGGACTCGATGTCCGGGTGGACCGCCCGCTCCTGCCAGTTCTCGGGGAGCCCCGGTGCGTGGTAGCCGACGCGGCCGGCGAATGAGTCCCAGAAGAAGTCGAACTCCGCGACGAGGTCCAGATCGGTCACGACCTCCCAGGCCTCCTCGTCGAGGGTCGTCTCGGCCGCCCACGTCTCGAAGGCCTCCCGCCACGCGCCGTCGTCGAGAGCCGTGGCGAGTTCGTCGCGCCGGTACTCGTCGCCCTGCACGTCCACGTCGTCGTAGTCCTCGGCGGCCGCCGAACTGGTCAGCGGCGGTCGGTCCGGGACCGGTACGTCGAGTGCCATACGACGCCTTCGGCGACGGGAGGGATAAACGTCGGCGCTTCCGGCGTCCGAGATCGGCGGAGAAAACACCGCCCGGAGCCGACGAGTCCGCGCCGTGCCGGTCAGGCGGAGACGTACTGGGACTCCCAGTCCTGCCGGGCGTCGAGTTCCCGCCTCCCGCGCCCGGTCAGCGTGTAGACGTTGGTCCGGCGGTCGAGTTGTCCCTTCTCGACGAGGCCCTTCTCGACGAGGGTGTCGAGGTTCGGGTAGAGTCGCCCGTGATTGACGTCGCTCTCGTAGTAGTCCTCGAGTTCTTCCTTGATCGCCAACCCGTGTGGCTCGTCGAGACCGGCGATGACGTACAGCAGATCGCGCTGGAACCCAGTGAGGTCGTACATCAGTCTGTGGAACCGTTTCACCCCCCTCATATATCACTATTTCTATCGAATTATTTAGCAGATTTCGGTCCCGAGGCCGAATCACTCGACGTGTAGTATCTGTCTCGACGGCCCGCGGTAAATTAAGATATAAAGTAGAGAACAGAACGAGATAGTGTAATACGCTCGTCACTCTCTATCCGTCGGCGAGGGACCCGACAAGGGTAAAGGATACGCCCGTGTAACGCAGGTGATGACCGAGTACGCGGCGTCGGCCGGCGACGACTTACCCGACCCCTCCGGTGACGGGTCGGTACGCGTCGTCGGCACGGCCCACGTCTCAGAGCAGAGCGTGGCGGAGGTCGAGTCGGCCATCGAGGAGGCACACCCGGACGTCGTGGCCGTCGAGCTCGACGAGGGCCGATACAAGCAGATGCAGGGGGAGACGCCCGACGACCTCGACGCGAGCGATCTCCTGCGTGGCAACACCGTCTTCCAGTTCCTCGCCTACTGGATGCTCTCGTACGTGCAGGCGCGGATGGGGGAACGGTTCGACATCGAACCCGGTGCGGACATGAAGGCGGCCATCGACACGGCCGAGGAGTTCGGCCTCGGGGTCGCGCTCGTCGATCGGGACATCCAGACCACGGTCCAGCGGTTCTGGGCGCGGCTGACGCTCCGCGAGAAGCTCACGCTCGTCGGCTCGTTGCTCGCCGAGATGGGACCACCGCTCACCGTCGGGCTCACGATCGGTGCGATGGTCGGCATCCTCGGTGCGGTCGTCTCGACCGCCGTCGGGGGCCTCCAGGTCGTCCCGGCCGGCGTCGCCGGCCCGCTGGGGGCGACCGTCGCGGGACTCCTCGACACGGTCGTCGTCGGGGTCCTGGTGACCCTCGCCGTCGGCCTGCCGGTCGCCGCCGGGCTCACCCGAGTGCGTGCGAGCGGACAGGACGTCGAGGCGTTCGACGTCGACGACCTGACCGACACCGACGTGGTCTCGGCGATGATGGAGGAGTTCCGGCGCTTCTCCCCCGGCGGCGCGGAGGCGCTGATCGACGAACGGGACGCGTTCATCGCGCACCGGCTCGTCGGACTCCGGGAAGCCGGCTACGACGTCGTCGCCGTCGTCGGCGCTGGCCACCGCGAGGGCATCGAGCGGTACCTCGCCGACCCGTCGACGCTCCCCCCGATGGAGTCGCTGATCGGCCGCGAGGAGGGGAGCCGGTTCTCGCTGTACAAGCTCGTGGGCTACCTCATCACGCTGGGGTTCCTGGCGTTCTTCGTGTTGCTGGCGATGGCCGGCGTCCAGAACACCTTCCTCCTGAAGGTGTTCGCGGCGTGGTTCCTCATCAACGGGATCGCCGCGGCCGGGCTGGCCCGTCTCGCCGGCGCGCACTGGACCAGTTCGCTGGTCGGCGGCGGCGTCGCCTGGATGACCAGCGTCAACCCCCTGCTCGCGCCGGGGTGGTTCGCCGGCTACGTCGAACTGCGGTACATCTCCGTCAACGTCGGCGACATCGGCACGCTCAACGAGATCCTCGCCGACGAGGAGGCCCCCATCGCCGACATCTTCCAGCGGCTCCGGGCCGTCCCGCTGTTCCGGCTCATCCTCATCGTCGCGCTGACGAACGTCGGGAGTATGCTCGCGAGCTTCGCCTTCCCCGTCGTCGCGCTCCCGTACCTCGCGACCCAGGAGCGCGACGTCGCCTGGGTCGTCTCGAAGATGATCGAGGGCGCACAGAACAGCGTCGACCTCATCTGGGGGCTGGTGGCGTGAGCCTCACGTTCTCGACCGACGAGGTCCGCGACCTCGCGGTCGCGTGGCTCGCGCTCGGCCTGGCGTTTACCCTGTTGCTGGAGCCGAGCCTCCGGCTGCTCGACTTCGGGCGGCTCTCGATCGAGGCCGTCCTCAGGACGCTGTTCGTCAGCCTCGCCACCGTCGGCGTCGGCTTCCTCCTGCACGAACTGGCCCACAAGGTGGTCGCGGTGCGGTTCGGCCAGGTGGCGGCGTTCCGCGCCGACTACCGGATGCTCGGGTTCGCGCTCGTCGGAGCCCTGGTCGGGTTCCTGTTCGCCGCACCCGGCGCGGTGGTCCACCGCGGCCGCATCTCGGCGAGGGAGAACGGCATCATCGCGCTCGCGGGACCGGTGACGAACCTCGCGCTGGCGGTCGTCTTTCTGGTGCCGTTCGTCGCCGCCCTGCTGACCGGGGTCGGCGGCGTCCTCTGGGACCTCGCGCGGCGGGGCCTCCAGATCAACCTCTTTCTCGCGGGGTTCAACATGCTGCCGTTCGGCCCGCTCGACGGCCGGAAGGTCCGGGCGTGGTCGACGCCGGTCTTCGTCGTCGTCGCCGTCCCGTCGATCCTGCTGGCGGTCGGCGCGCTCTTCCTGCTGCCGTTCTGAGCGGGCGCGAACGACGGGCTTTTGCCGGACCCACGCACCGTCTCGGGTATGACCGAGGACACCGACGACGAGGAGGGACTGACCTACGCGGAGACGGGGGTCGACATCGACGAGAGCGAGGCGGCGACGAAGGCGCTCATCGGCGCGGCGGGCGAGTTCGAGGGCGACTACGCGGGCCTGGTCGACATCGGCGACCAGTACCTCGCGCTGGCGACCGACGGCGTCGGGACGAAGCTGCTCGTCGCCGAGGCCGTCGACGACTACTCGACCATCGGGATCGACTGCATCGCGATGAACGCCAACGACCTGATCGCGACGGGGGTCGAGCCGGTCGCGTTCGTCGACTACCTCGCCGTCGAGGAACCGGACGAGGCGACCAGCGAGGCCATCGGCGAGGGGCTCCGCGAGGGGGCCGAGCGGGCCGACGTCGCGCTGGTCGGCGGGGAGACGGCGGTGATGCCCGACGTCATCGAGGGGCTGGACATCGCCGGCACCTGCGCCGGACTGGCTCCGAAAGACGCCGTCTTCCCCGGCGAGGCCGAACCGGGCGACGCCGTCGTCGGCTGGCCGTCCTCGGGCATCCACTCCAACGGCCTGACCCTGGCCCGCGAGGCGGTCACGCGGGACCACGACTACACCGACCCGTTCCCGCCCGAGCCCGACCGGACCATCGCAGAGGAGCTGTTGACGCCGACCCGCATCTACGGCGAGGTGCTGGGGCCGCTCCGGGTCGCCGAGACCCACGCCGCCGCCCACGTCACCGGCGGCGGGTGGACGAACCTCGCGCGGATGGGCGATCACCGGTACGAGATCACCGATCCCTTCGACGCCCAGCCGGTGTTCGAGTTCGTCCAGGCGGAGGGCGACGTCTCCGACGATGAGATGCACCGCACGTTCAACATGGGGACCGGGTTCGTCGCCGCGCTGCCCGAGGCCGACGCCGAGTCCGTCGTCGCCGGGTCCGAGGACGCACGGATCGTCGGTCGGGTCACGGAGGGCGACGGGACCGTGGCGATCCGCGGTCTCGAACTCCGGTCGTAGTCAGGGCCGGAGCCGTTCGCGGTCGGTCTCACAGACCCGGAGCTGGAGTGCCGTACGCAGGTGGTAGCGCGTCTCGTCGTTCTCGGCGGCCGCGAGCGCCGCCCGTAGGTGATCGTCGAGTGAGCTCGACATAGTACCACGACCGGGCGGTACGGGTATAGTTACTCGCGGCCGTTCGAACCGTAGCCACTCCGTACGGAGCTGGGCGGGCCGACGAGGCCGGTTTTCGCCGCCGAGAATCGGGGTCGGCGGTCGCTAACTGACCGTCCGGGCCACGTCGGCCTCCGTGATGACGCCCACCGTCTCGCCCCCCTCGACGACGAGAACGGCGGCGTTGTGGTTGAGGTAGTCGTCGACGGTGTCGATGGTCTCGCCGGGTTCGACGATGGCGATCGACTCGTTCATCACCTCTGCGACGGGGAGTTCGCCGACGTTCTCCTCGTCGTGCTGGCGGATGTCGGAGTTGCCGATGAGCCCCTCGGGCGAGCCGTCCCGGACGACCGGGACCTGCGAGTAGCCCTTCTCGTCCATCATCTCCTTGCTCTCGTGGACGGACTGGTCCGGCCGCACGCTCGCGACCGGGGAGTTCATCACGTCCCGCGCCCGGAGGATGCCGCCCTCGGCCTCGTTCAGCGCGTTGACGATGCTCCGGAGCGTCGAGAGGCGCGGATCGACGTCTTCCCCCTCGATGCGGGCGATGAGCGGCTGGGAGACGTCGGCCCGGTCGGCCAGTTCGCTCTGGGTGAGCCCCAGCTCGTCGCGCCGGTCCCTGAGGTCCTGTGCCGTCGGCAGATCCATAGGACCCGATAACCGAGGGTAATACAAAAACCCACCGGCTCCGGCGACGGACTTACGCCTCGGCCTCCGCCTCGTCGTCTTCCTCGGTCTCGAAGACCTCGACGACCTTCAGCGGGACGTCCCGGAGCGCGCCGCCGATCTCGCTCTTCGCGATGCGCTGGGCGTGTTCGGTCGACTCGGCGTTGAACACCTCCATCTCCAAGACGAGGCCGACGAGCGCCGTGTCGGCCGCGATGAACGCCGAGTCGAACGGCTCGCCACAGGCCGGACAGCCGGTCGCGCCCACCTCGACCTCGACGTAGTCCATCTCGGCCTCGTTGAGCCGCTTGCCGGCTTCGCTCACGGCGACGCCGATCGCGTCGTCGATGTCTTCTACGTCACGGACCAGCCAGGCTGCTTCCATCGCCACGAGGTAGTTCATACCTGTGCTCACGGCCCCCGACTACTCCATAGTTTTGATTCCGCCGCCGTGCGCACGTCACGCCGAATGTCGTCATAACTTACAGAGACACCGGCGTTCTCCAACGCTCCAGTTACGTCCGTCGACCGGCCGCGACAAGGTTCGATGGGACTGTCTACAACTCTGCTTGAACCGCAAGACGGCGGCGAGTCGAGCCGTCGGACACGACCGCGGTCGGTCCCGCGTCTGCCGGAACCCTTTTGTACGACCTACTGCCTGGCGAGTACCGAGGGACGATGGAATCCCGACTGTACGCCGCGACGCTACTCGCACTGTACCAGCTGACCCTGCTCGCCGGCATCGCGTTGCTACCGGTGGCGATGGTCACGGAACGGCTCGGCCTCCGCCTGCCGATCGACCGGGCGGTCACCGGACTCAACGAGCGATACGAGCGGGCCACCCCGTAAGCGAGTCTCGGCGGCACGGCCGCCGACCCACGCGGTTCTGCGGACCGACCGAGGAGTGACCACGCGGCGACGGGAGCGGGAGAACTAAGCCCCGACCCGACGGAAGGGAGCGTATGGAACTGTTCGGGACCGCGGGCATCCGCGGGGACGTGGTCGAGCGGGTGACCCCCGACCTCGCCCTGCGCGTCGGGCGGGCCGCGGGTCGAGACGGCGAGGCGTTCGTGGTCGGCCACGACGGCCGCACGAGTTCGCCGGCGCTGGCCGACGCCGTCGCCGCCGGCCTCCAGAGCGCCGGCGTGACCGTCACCCGCGTCGGGTCGGTCCCCACGCCCGCGCTCGCCCACGCCTCGCGGGGACGTCGCGGCGTGATGCTCACCGCCAGCCACAACCCGCCGGCCGACAACGGCATCAAGCTGTTCGTCGACGGTCGCGAGTACGATCGGGAGGCCGAACGCACCATCGAGGAGCGCGTCGAGCGCGACGGGCCGGCGGCCGAGTGGCGGTCGTGGGGGACCTCCGAGCGGGCGGAGACGCTCCCGACGTATCACGCCACCGTCACCGACTACGCCCGCGGTCACGGGGCGTCTCCGGACGACCTGACCGTCGCGGTCGACTGCGGCAACGGGATGGCCGGCGTCGCCACGCCGCAGGTCCTCCGTTCCCTGGGGGCCGACGTACGGACGACGGAGGCCAACGTCGACGGCTTCTTCCCCGCTCGGGAGAGCAAACCGACCGCCGAGACGCTCTCGACCTTCCGGCGGTTCGTCGCGTCGACCGGCGTCGACGTCGGGATCGGTCACGACGGCGACGCCGACCGCATCGTCGTCGTCGACGGCGACGGCAGCGTCGTCCACGAGGACACGGTGCTGGCGATGCTGGCCGAACACTACGTCCGTGCGAGCGACGCCGCCGACCCGGTGGTCGTGACCACGCCGAACGCCTCGGGCCGCATCGACGAGCGTGTGGCCGCGGCGGACGGACGCGTCGAGCGCGTCCGGCTGGGCGCGCTCCACGAGGGCGTCGCTCGGGAGCGGGCCGCCGGCGGTGAGGGGACGGCGGTGGTGTTCGCCGCCGAACCGTGGAAGCACATCCACCCGGCGTTGGGCGGCTGGATCGACGGGGTCGCCAGCGCGGCGGTGCTCACGCGCCTGTTCGCCGCCGAGTCGCTGGCCGATCGCCGCGCCGCCGTCACCGAGCGCCCCTACCGGAAGGAGAGCGTCGAGTGCCCCGACGACCGGAAGGCCGCCGCGATGGACCGCGTGGCGGCGACCCTGCCCGACCGGTTCCCCGAGGCCACCGTGGCGACGGAGTACGGCGTCCGTCTCTCGTTCCCCGACGACGCCTGGACGCTGGTCCGTCCCAGCGGAACCGAGCCCTACGTCCGGATCTACGCCGAGAGCGACGACGTGGACGACCTGATAGCGGCCGTCCGCCAGGTGGTCCGCGAGGCCGTCGAGGGCTCCGTGACCGCCTGAGGCGGTGCCTATTTCATCCGCCGGAGCGACTGCCGGGACATGGACAGAGCGGACCTGCTAGACGCGGCCCGGGAGGCCGTCGAGGCCTCCTACGCGCCGTACTCGGAGTACCGCGTCGGCGCGGCCATCGAGACCGCCGACGGCTCCGTGTACACAGGGTGTAACATCGAAAACGCGAACTACAGCAACAGCCTCCACGCCGAGGAGGTCGCCGTCGGGACGGCGGTCAGGGACGGCCACCGCGAGTTCGAACAGCTCGCCGTCTCCTCCGACGAGCGCGACGGCGTCACGCCCTGCGGGATGTGCCGGCAGACGCTCGCGGAGTTCTGCGACGACGACCTGCCGATCTACACGGACGGCCCCGACGGCGGCGCGTACACGCTGGGCGAACTGCTGCCGGACACCATCACCACCGAGCACCTCGACAGATGACCGGCGACAGCGAGGACCCCAACGAGGACGTCCAGTACCACCTCGAGGTCGGCCCCGACGACGTGGCCGACAGCGTGCTCCTGCCGGGCAACCCCGAGCGCGTCGAGAAGGTCGTCGACGGCTGGGACGACCACGAAGTCGTCGCCCACCACCGCGAGTACCGGACCGCGACGGGCACCCACGACGGGACGCCCATCTCGGTCACGTCGACGGGCATCGGCTCGCCCTCCGCCGCCATCGCCGTCGAGGAGCTGGCCCGCGTCGGCGCGGACACCTTCCTCCGGGTCGGCTCCTGTGGCTCGATCCAGCCGGAGGCCGAGGTCGGCGACCTCGTCATCACGACCGGGGCCGTCCGCCAGGAGGGGACCAGCGCGGAGTACGTCCGCGAGGACTACCCCGCCGCCGCCGACCAGCGGGTCGTCTCGGCGCTGGTCGCCGCCGCCGAGGAACTGGGCTACGACTATCACCTCGGGGTCACCTGCTCGACGGATTCCTTCTACGCCGGCCAGTCCCGCCCCGGGTTCGAGGGGTTCGAGGCCCGCGACAGCGAGGCGAAGATCGAGGAGCTCCGACAGGCCGGCGTCCTGAACTTCGAGATGGAGGCCGCCAGCATCCTCACGCTCGCGAGCGTCTACGGCCTGCGGGCGGGCGCGGTCTGTACCGTCTACGCCAACCGCGAGACCGGCGAGTTCCGGACCGAGGGCGAGCGCAAGGCAGCGAACTGCGCGAGCCTCGCCGTGACGTACCTGGAACGGATGGACGAGGCGGTCGAGCGATCGGACAGCGACCACTGGCACGCCGGGCTGTCGATCGAGCGGTGACGCTTCGTCGCGGTTTCGAGAACCCCCGCCGACCGTCCGTCGTTCGCTCGGCGATCGGTGCGCGCGGCCGGCGACTGAGCGGTGAGACGACAGCTGGCGGGCCGGGCGCAGACGTACGACCGAACCCGACCGAAGGTCCCCCGAATACGGTCGCCCGACCTGCGCTCGACACGGAGCGGTGGGGCGGCAGCGATGCGTTCCCAGGCATCGAGTCGGATGTCAGAGGGGGCCTGCCGCCCGCCGGAGGTACCGGTCACAGGCACAACAAGTCCTAGTTTCACTCACAGTATCACTCGCCCGGGCCGTGCCGACGGAGCGGTGCCACGCCGCGAACCCACCGGGTCGGACTCGGGCAGGGGAGAACGGGGGCCGCCCTCACATATCGGGCCAGGCCTTCGCGGCCCGCCCGAGGCTGGAGACGTCGGCGATCCACCGCGCGGCGATCCCCTTCTTCAGAATCTTCGCCGGGAGACCGCCGAACGTGTCGATCGGCATCCCCATCACGTCGTGGGCGACGGCCTCTTCGCCGACGGAGATGACCGTCCCCTTGTCCTTGTGGGTCCAGGTCTGGAGCGGTTGGCCCCGGACCGCGCGAGCGAGGTTCTCGCCGGCGACCTCGGCGGCCTGCCAGGCGGCCTGCGCCGTCGGCGGCGCGGGCTGGTCGCCGGGTTGATCGACGAGCGCGCAGTCGCCGATGGCGAAGACGCGCTCGTCCTCGGTCTGGAAGTCGCTCTCGGCGTGGATGCGGTGGTTGCGGTCGTCCTTCTCGACGTCGACGCCGCGCACGCAGTCCCGGCCGGTGATGCCGCCGGTCCAGATGAGCACGTCGTAATCGAGTTCCTCGTCGTCGCCGACGTAGACCGTCTCCTCGTCGACCTCGCCGATGAAGTCGCCGGTCATGATGTTCACGTCGGCCGCCTCCAGGCGCTTGCGGAGCGCGCCCTGGAGTTCGGGGTCGTTGCCGGGGAAGATCTCGTCTAACCCCTCGACGAGGTGGATGTCGATGGGTGCCCGGTGCTCGTCGCGGAACTCCGCGATCTCGCCGCAGGTCTGGATGCCCGAGAGACCGGCACCGCCGACGACGATCTGCGCGGGCTCGCTCTGGGAGGCCTCGCGGGCGGCGTCGTGGACGGCGTCGTGGATGCCCAGCGCGTCGTCGAGGCTCTTGAGCGTGTGTGCGTACTCTTCGAGCCCCTCGATGCCGAAGAAGGCGGTCTGGGAACCCAGTCCGACCAGCAGGTAGTCGAAGTCGACGTCGTCGCCGGCTTCGAGCTCGACGACCCGCTCCTCGCAGTCGATGTCGACGACGGTGTCCTGGACGAAGTCGGTCGTCGGCTCCTTGATCTCGTGGACCGGGATCGTGATCTTGTCCTGGACCGAGGGGTCCTTGATACAGCGGTGGGACTCGTGGAGCACGAGGTGGTAGTCCGTGTCCGAGATCCACGTCACGTCCGCGTCTCCCTGTAGCTCGTCTTCGAGGCTCTTGACGGCTCCTGCGCCTGCGTAGCCGGCACCGAGGACGACGACCTGCTCTGTCATACTGGGGCCTCGGGGGTCGGGTGATACAAAGGCTACGGAATCGGCGGCAGGCCACGTGAGACGGTCACAGGCACCGCGGCAGTCCGCGGCGCACCGCTGGTGTCGGGGAGAAGACGAGAAGGTGAGTGCCGCGCTAGTGCTCCGGTTCGCCGGCCGGCGCGCGCATATCGTCGATAGTGAGGATCAGCTTGTTGTTCGTGTCGTCTTTCCCCTCCAGCGTGCCGATGATCTGGAGCTTCGAGAGCGGCGTCGGGCCGACGGTGACGGAGTCGCCCTCGTGGAAGCCGGAGATCGAGCCCTGGAGCTGGATCTCCGCGCGACACTCTTCGGGGTGGTGGACGCTGGTGAGGTCGATCTCCTCGACGTTCGCGTGCTCGACCAGGTCCCCGTTGTGCCGCAGCGGGACCTCGGCGGCCTGGTCCATGTCCTGGATCTGGAGCGCGTCGTAGGCCGTCGCGGTCGGCTTGTAGCCGCCCTTCGGGCCGGGGACGCCCTCGACGAGCTGGAGCGCCTTGAGACTCTGCATCTGGTTGCGGATCGTCCCGGGGTTGCGATCGACTTTCTCGGCGATGTCCTCGCCCTTCACGGCACTCTCGCTCTCGCGATAGAGGTTGACGAGTTCCTGCAGAATATTTTTCTGACTGGGCGTCAGTTCGATGGAAGACATAATCGTTCGTTCGGTACAACGTTCCTTAAATGCGACGGTGGTCGGTTCCTCGTCGTCGTCGCGCCGGGAGTCAACACCAGTATAACTATACCCCGTCCATCTCCTGACACGGGTATGAACGGACAGCGAGTCCTCGTGACCGGTGGTGGCGGGTTCATCGGCTCCAACCTCGCGAACAGCCTCGCCGAAGACAACGAGGTCGTCGCGCTCGACGACGGCTACCTCGGGACGCCGGAGAACGTCGACGACGGCGTCGAGTACGTCGACGCCAGCGTCCTGGAGGCCGACCTCCCGACGGACGTGGACGTCGTCTTCCACCTCGCCGCGCTGTCCTCGTACGCGATGCACGAGGACGACCCCACTCGGGGTGCCCGCGTGAACGTCGAGGGGTTCGTCAACGTGGTCGAACAGGCCCGCGAGGACGGCTGTGACACCGTCGTCTACGCCTCGACGTCCTCCATCTACGGCGATCGGACCGAGCCCTCGCCCGAGGAGATGGACGTGTCTGTCAACACGGGCTACGAGGCCTCGAAGCTGGCCCGCGAGCGGTACGCGGAGTACTTCCACAACCACTACGACCTCTCGATGGCCGGGATGCGCTTCTTCTCGGTCTACCAGGGGATGGAGGACGGCGCGGAGCAACACAAGGGAGAGTACGCCAACCTCATCGCGCAGTTCGCGGACGACGTCGCAAACGGCCGCCGGCCGGTCATCTGGGGCGACGGCACCCAGACCCGCGACTTCACGCACGTCGACGACGTGGTCCGGGGGCTGGAGCTGGCGGCCGACCACGAGCTCACCGGCATCTACAACCTCGGCACCGGCGAGCAGTACAGTTTCAATCACCTCGTGGAGCGCATCAACGAGGAACTCGGCACCGACGTCGACCCGGTGTACGAGGACAACCCCATCCCCGAGGACGTGTACGTCCACGACACCTGCGCCGACTACTCGAAGATCAACGAGGCGACGGGCTGGGAGCCGGCGATCTCCTTCGAGGAGGGCGTCGCGATGGTGTGTGACCAGTACGAGTGACCGCTACGCCTCGTCGGGCCTGTCGAGGCCCCGGAACTCGATGCGAGCGCCGCCGTCCCCGGCGTCGGCCACGGTGACCGTCCACCCGTGGGCGGTCGCGATCTCCCCGACGATCGACAGCCCGAAGCCGGTCCCCTGGTCCGAGGTGGTGAAGCCGGCGTCGAACAGGTCGTCCTCGTCCACGTCCGGGAAGCCCGGACCGTCGTCCGCGACGTAGAACCCCTCGCCGTCGGGGAGCGGTCCCACGCTGACCGTCACCGCCGAGCCGGCGTGTTCGATCGCGTTACGGAACAGGTTCGCCATCAGCTGCCGGAGGCGGCTCTCGTCGCCGAGGACGGTGCCGACGGGTTCGACCCGCTCGACCGTCGCGTCGGGCGCGTCGACCGCGGTCCAGGCCACCTCGACGACGTCGTCGAGGGCGACCGGTTCGGGCGTCCCGATTGCTCTGCCCTCGCGCGCGAGCCGGAGGACGTCGTCGACGAGTTCGTCCATCCGATCGAGGGCCGCCTCGACCTCGTCGAGGTGGTCGGCCGGGTCCTCGGCGTCTCGGGCCAGCTCCAGTCGGAGCGACGCCAACTGCAGGGGGTTCCGGAGGTCGTGACTGAGGAGGCTCGCGAACTGGTCGAGGCGCTCGTTCTGTCGCTTGACCTCCTCCTGGCGCTCCCGCCGCTCCGAGATGTCCCGCGTGACACCGATGAGCCCGACGACCTCGCCGTCCAGGCCGTACCAGGGGACCTTCGAGGTGAGGTTCCACTGGTCGAGCATCGGGAGGTACTCGACCTTGTCCAACACCGGCTCGCCGGACTCGACGACGTGCATGTCCTCCGCGTAAGCCCGACGGGCGTGGCGATCCGCGACCATCCCGATCTCCGGGTCCGTGTTCCCGAGGAACTCCGGCAGCGACTCCTCGAAGTAGCCGGAGCTGACGTACCGGTGGCGGCCCCGCCGGTCCTTGACGTAGAGGTGGACGGGGATCGAGTCGAAGACGGCGTCGAACAGGTCGCTCTTGTGGAGGAGTTCCGTCAGTTCGGCCGTGTCGAGCCCGTCGCTCGCGAGGCGTTCGGCGCGTTCGTCGTCGACGTTGGGCGCGAACCGGTCGGGCGGGTCCGGCGTCGAGAACCCGTCGTCGACCACCTGGTCGTCGGCGAGCGCGGCCGCCGCCGACGCGAGCGAGTCGAACGCCGACGCTCCCTCGTTGGCGACGAACTCGTCGACGGCCGTGCCGACCGCGCCCTCGGCAGCCCCCTCGCTCGCGGCGAACAGGACCACCGGGAGGATCGGGTGCCTGTCACAGACGTCGGCGGCGGCCGCGACGCCGTCGAACCGGCCGTCCTCGTGACCGACCACCAGAACGTCGACGTCGGGCCAGGCCAGCCGGTCCAGTGCGTCCTCGACGCCCGTGGCAGTGTACACCGTGAGCTGCGTCCTGGCTTCGAGTTCGTCCGCGGCCCGGTCCGCACGGGAGCCGTCGGTGTCGAGGTAGAGGGCGTGCCCGGCGGCGCTCCCCTCGTCTCCGCCCATACTACTCCCCCTTTCGCCGACTCACACTTAAACCATCGTCCCTTTTCACCCGTCGGCGCGATACGGCGGGTATGGACAGGGCAGTGCGGATCCTCGGCGTGCCGATGGACCTCGGGGCGGACCGGCGAGGCGTCGACATGGGGCCGTCGGCCATCCGCTACGGCGGCCTCGCGGCGCAACTGGACGAGCTGGGAATCGGCTGCACGGACGGGGGCGACATCAGCGTCCCGCGGCCGGAGGAACGAGACCCCGACGCCGACGGGCGGCTCGACGGCCGCGCGAAGTTCCTCCGGGAGACCGAGGAGGTGTGCGAGGACGTACGGACCGCGGTGGCGGCGGCCGTCGCCGACGGCGAGCTGCCGCTGGTCCTCGGCGGCGATCACTCAATCGCCATCGGGACCGTCGCGGGCGCGGCGCGCGCCGAGGAGTCGCTGGGGATCGTCTGGTTCGACGCCCACGGGGACTTCAACACGCCCGCGACGACGCCCAGCGGCAACATCCACGGGATGCCGCTGGCGGCCATCCTCGGCAAGGGTGCCTTCGCGGACGAGGCCTGGGCACACACGCCCGCCGTCAGCGAGGCGAACGTCGTCCTCGTCGGGACGCGGTCGCTGGACGAGAGCGAGCGCGACCTGATCCGGGAGAGCGACGTGAGCGTCTACACGATGTCGGACCTCGACGCCCGCGGCGTCCCCGAGGTGACCGAAGAGGCTCTCGACATCGCCGCCGACGGCACCGACGGGGTCCACGTCTCGCTGGACCTGGACTGGCTGGACCCGACGGAGGCACCGGGCGTCGGGACGCCGGTCCGCGGCGGCGTCTCCTACCGCGAGGCCCACAGCGCGATGGAACGGGTCGCGGAGCGCACCGAGCGGGTCCGGTCGATGGAGCTCATCGAGGTCAACCCCATCCTCGACGACCACAACCGTACCGCGGAACTGGCCTGCGAACTGGCGGCCAGCGCGTTCGGCGACCGCGTCCTCTAGACGAAGGCGGTCAGACCGGGGTAGTCCGCGACGATCCCGTCGGCGTCCCACCCGACTGCCCGGCGGGCGTCCCGCCAGTCCCGCACCGTCCAGACGTTCCGGGTCGCGTCGAGGTCCCGGGCGGCCCCGGTGAGCGTCGCCCGCTCGTCCGTCGCGAGCGCCGAGACCGGGACGTTGAGCGCGTCGACGCCGTACCGGCGCGCGACCGCGACGCCGGCCTCGGCCGATCCGGGCGCGACGAGGACGGCCACCCCGGCGTCACCGGCGTTCCCGTCGAGTGCGGCGAGTGCGCCCTCGCAGAACGACGAGAACAGCACGTCGTGCTCGTGGTCCGCGACGACGGCGCGGACGCCGTCGACGAACGGCTGCCAGCGCTCGCGGGCGGCTTCGCGGGCGTCCCCGTCGAGCGCCTCGCCCGGACGGACCGCCTCTGTCCCCGGGTTCTTCAGCTCGACGTTCACCCCGACGTCACCGGGGATCGCGTCCAGTACGGCGGCGAGGGTCGGCACCCGCTCGTCGGTGTCGAGGACCCGCGCGGACGTGACCTCCGCGGTCGATCGGTCCCACACGCGCCCCGCGCCGTCGGTGACGCCCCGACTCTCGCCCCCGTCGTCGAGCCGCCGGTCGTGGAAGACCACCGGGTCCCCGTCGGCCGTGGGCTGGACGTCGACCTCGACCCAGTCGGCACCCGCACCGGCCGCTCCGCGCATCGCTGCGAGCGTGTTCTCCGGGTACTGGCCGGCGAACCCGCGGTGGGCGACGACCGACGGCGCGGTCATCCGAACCCCTCGTACTGCATCGAGTCCGCCGGGACGCCGACGGCCAGCGCCGCGTCGACCAGCGTCGACACCATCGCCGTGATGCCACACGCGTACAGTTCGACGTTCGCCGGGTCGATGCGTGCGTCGGTCGCCGTCTCGGCGTCACGCCGGTCGAGTCCGTCGGGGAGGGCCGTCGCCGCGAGCGCGTCGTCGGCGACGTGGTCGACGAACACCTGCTGGACGTAGTCGGTCGCCCCCTCCCAGTCGGACAGCAGCGGCTCCCGGGTCAGCGTCGGCACGAAGTGGAAGTGGTCGTGGGTCGCGTCCAGTTCGCGGAACGCCTCGCGGTACGGCAGGTCGTCCTCCCACGCACACCCGAGGAACAGCCACACGTCGCGTGGCTCCCCCTCGAACGAGTCCCGGTCCGCCTCGAACGTGAAGTCGAGCATACTCTTGAACGGCGCGACGCCGGTGCCCGTGGCGAGAAAGACCACGTCTCTGTCCGAGGGCGACTCCAGGACCATCTCGCCGTTCGGGCCGCGGACGCCGACCTCGTCGCCCTCGTCGACGCGCTGGAACAGGTCGCTCGTCAGTCGGCCGCCCGGGACCCGGCGGATGCAGAGCTCCAGTTCGTCCTCGCTGGGGGAGTTCGCCAGCGAGTACGCCCGCGGCGTCCCGTCGACCCGGAGGGCGATGTACTGTCCCGGCGAGAAGTCCACCTTGACGTCGGGCCGGACCCGGAGCCGCAGTAGCGAGGGGTACGGCCGTTCGAAGCGCTCTGCCAGCGTCTCGATCCGGTCGACCCGGCTGGCCGTGGCCCCGGCCTCCCGACAGCGGTCTGTCAGCGACGCCCACCGAACGTCGGACCCGTCCCGGAACTCGCCGAGCCACTCGCGGCCGTCCAGCGGATCGAGCTGGTCCCTGACGGCCGACAGCACCTCCTTGTTCCGGCTGCGGTCCATCGCCTCGACGAGCGTGACCGTCGCCGAGTCCGTCACGAGCGGGAGCTGTCTCGCCCGCTCTTCCTCTGGCAGGTGCCACGGTACGTCCATACCGCACGATCACCTGGCAGGCCCCTGAGGGTTGGGGTCAGTCCCGCCGCGTCGCGAGGGCCGCCGCAGCGACCAGCGCCACGACCGCGGCGAGGGCGGTGAACCCCGGCCCGCTACCGCCGGTCGTCGTCCCGTCGCCGCCGGCCATCGTCTCCGTCGCGTCGCTGTCGTCACCGTCCACCGCGGTATCGGTCATCGCCTCGGTCTCCGTGTCCATCGGTTCCGTCTCGGTCTCCGTGTCCATCGACTCCGTCCCGGTCGTCGTCTCCGTCGCGGTGTCGGTGGCCGTCCGCTCCCCGACGGTCAGGGTCGCGTTGGTCTCGCCGCCGCTGCTCTGGGGGTTGACGTCCAGCGGGACGGTGTACTCGCCGGCCGAGGGGTTGACGACGCCGTCGTAGACCACGACGACCTCGTCGCTCTCGTTGAGCGAGTAGCTCCCGCCGAAGTCGACGGTCAGCGTCTCGCCGTTGTTGCTCGTCGAGACGCTGCTGACGTCGTCGGAGACGTTCACGTCGACCGTCGTCCCGCCGGCGTCGTCACCGCGGTCGATCCCGACCGCGACGAGGTCGTCGGTCGCGTTCACGTCGCTCACGTCGGCGTCCGCGTCGCTGTAGTCGACGGCGAACCCGGTCCAGGACCCGGTCGCCTCGGTGCCGATCGTCGCCGTCGCCGCGTGCTGTGCCGTCTCACCCGGCGTGGCGGGCGTCGCCGACAGGGACCCCATCGAGGCCGCGAACGCGGGTCCGGCGAAGATAGTCAGAAGCGCGATACCTACCGCGACTGTCGTAGTCGGCAGTTCGTGATCACTCATACTCGTCGTGCCGGCCCGAGGCCGGCGGCCGTCCCTTCGACGGTCACGGGCCTCGCGTCTAAACTGACCACCTTACACGTTGCATACACAAACACTCGCTTCACACAACCGGGCCGACTGAGAGTGCCGTCTCACCCGCTCTGTAACGTAGTAGGCGGCACCTCGCAGCTTCTGGAAGAAGTGTATCTAAGACGTTACTTTCGCACTCACTCCGCCGGCACGACCGTCACGCTCGCCACGCGGTCCATCTCCGCGAGTTCCATGATCGTGACGCCCTTCGTGTTGCGGCCGACCTGCGAGACGTCGCCGGCGCGGATGCGCATGATCTGGCCGGACTCGGACATGATGATGAGGTGGTCCTCGTCGGTGACGGCCTTGGCCGTCGAGACGCGGCCGTTGCGCTCGTCGGTCTTGATGTCGACCAGCCCCTTGCCGTAGCGGGACTGCGTGCGGTACTCCGACAGCAGCGTCCGCTTGCCGTACCCGTTCTCGGTGACCGTCAGGAGCGAGCGCTCGTCGCTCTCGTCGGTGGCGACCATCGCGGCGACGCGGTCCTGTCCCTCCAGTTTGATGCCGTTGACGCCGCGGGCCGACCGCCCCATCTCGCTGACCTCGCTCTCGTCGAAGCGGATGGTCATCCCGCCCTCGGTGGCGATGACGAGGTCCGTCGTGCCGTCGGTCACCTCGACGTCGACGAGTTCGTCGCCGTCCTCCAGGCTCGCTGCGCGGATGCCCGTCGAGAGGATGTTCTCGAAGTCCGCGGCGCTGGTCCGCTTGACGTAGCCGTTGCGCGTGACCATCGTGATGCACTCGTCGTCCCCGAACTCGTCGGTGGAGACGACCGCGGTCAGGTCCTCGCCGTCGTCCAGCGAGAGGAGGTTCACCGCGGACTTCCCGCGGGCGGTGCGGGACATCTCCGGCACCTCGTAGGTCTTGAGCCGGTAGACCTGCCCCTGGTTGGTGAAACAGAGCAGGTAGTCGTGGCTGTTGGCCCGGAAGACCTTGGAGACGCGGTCCCCCTCCTTGGGGTCGGCACCGATGATGCCCTTGCCGCCCCGGTTCTGGGCGTCGAACTGGTCGACGGGCATCCGCTTGATGTAGTCGTCCTCGGTGATGACGACGACGCAGTCCTCCTCGGGGATGAGGTCCTCGTGGGTCACCTGGCCCTCGTCTTCGAGGACGTTCGTCCGACGCTCGTCGTCGTACTCGTCTTTGATCTCGCGGAGTTCGTCCTTGATGACGCCGTCGAGCTTCTCGCGGCTGTCCAGCACCGCCCGGAGGTACTCGATGGTCTCCTGGACGTCCTCGTACTCGTCCTCGATCTCGGCGGCCTCCATCGAGGTCAGCGAGCCCAGCTGCATCCGGACGATGTGGGCGGCCTGGTCCTCCGAGAAGTCGAACCGTTCCTGGAGGCCCGAGCGAGCCGCGTCGCGGTCCTCGCTGTCCTGGATCAGGTCGACCACGTCGTCGACGTTCTCCAGCGCGCGCAGGCGGCCCTCGAGGATGTGGGCGCGGTCCTCGGCCTCCGCCAGGTCGTGCTCGGAGCGCCGGCGGACGACCTCGCGGCGGTGCTCGACGTAGTGTTGCAGGCTCTCCTTCAGCGAGAGGACCTGCGGTTGGCCGTCGACGAGCGCGAGGTTGATGACGCCGAAGGTGGACTCGAGATGGTGGTCGAGCAGGCGGTTCTCGACCACGTCGACGTTCGCGCCACGTTTGAGTTCGACGACGATGCGGACGCCGTTGCGGTCGGACTCGTCCCGGAGGTCCTTGATCCCCTCTATCTCGCCGTCGTTGACGTCGTCGGCGATGCGCTCGACGATGCGGGCCTTGTTCTCCTGGTAGGGGAGCTCCGTGACGACGATTTGACCCGCCTCGCGGTCGACCTCGTACTCCGCGCGGACGCGGAGGCGACCGCGGCCGGTGGCGTAGGCGGAGTAGATGGCGTCGCGGCCGACGATGTTGCCCCCGGTCGGGAAGTCCGGGCCGGTGACGTGCTCCATCAGGTCTTCGACCGTCGCGTCGGGGTTGTCGATGAGGTGGACCGTCGCGTCGACGAGCTCGCCGAGGTTGTGGGGCGGGATGTTCGTCGACATCCCGACGGCGATGCCCGAGGAGCCGTTCAGCAGGAGGCCCGGGACCTTCGCCGGCAGGACGTCCGGTTCGGTCAGGCGGTCGTCGTAGTTGCTGGAGAAGTCGACGGTGTCCTTCTCGATGTCGGCGAGCAGTTCCTCGGCGATAGGGGCCATCCGGGCCTCCGTGTACCGCATCGCCGCCGGCGGGTCGCCGTCCATCGAGCCGAAGTTCCCCTGGCCGTCGACCAGCGGGTACCGCATCGAGAAGTCCTGTGCCATCCGCACCATCGCGTCGTAGATGGGCGAGTCGCCGTGTGGGTGGTAGTTCCCCATCGTCTCGCCGACGATCGAGGAGGACTTCCGGTGGCTGGAGCCCGACGAGACGCCCATCTCGTGCATCGCGTAGAGGATGCGCCGGTGGACCGGCTTCATCCCGTCGCGGACGTCCGGGAGCGCCCGCCCCGCGATGACGCTCATCGCGTAGTCGATGTAGGACTGCTCCATCTCGTCCTCGATGCGGACGTGCTTGACGCGGTCCGCCGGCGCGGTCGCGTCGTCCGGGACGTCCGAACTCATATGTCGACCCACTCCGCCTCGGGCGAGTGCTCCTTGATGAACTCCTTGCGCGGTTCGACGGCGTCGCCCATCAGGACGTTGAACATCTTGTCGGCGGCCGCGGCGTCCTCGATGGTGATCTGCTTGAGGATGCGGTTGTCGGGGTCCATCGTCGTCTCCCACAGTTGCTGGGGGTTCATCTCGCCCAGGCCCTTGAACCGCTGGACCTGCGTGGGGTTGCCGTCGCACTGCTCCGCGACGATGCGGTCCCGCTCCGCCTCGGTCATCGCGTCGTAGGTCTCGCCGCGGTACCGGATCCGGTACAGGGGCGGCTGGGAGGCGTAGACGCAGCCGGCCTCGATGAGCGGCTTCATGTGCCGGTACAGCAGCGTCAACAGGAGCGTGCGGATGTGCGCCCCGTCGACGTCGGCGTCGGTCATCATGATGATCTTCCTGTACCGGAGGTCGTCGATGTCGAACTCGTCGCCGATACCCGTCCCGAGGGCGGTGATGAGGTTCCGGATCTCGTCGTTCTCGAGGATGCGGTCCAGCCGGTGTTTCTCGACGTTGAGGATCTTCCCCTTGATGGGGAGGATGGCCTGGAACTCGGGGTTGCGGCCCTGCTTGGCGGAGCCGCCGGCGGAGTCGCCCTCGACGACGAACAGTTCGGCCTCGTCGGGGTCCCGCGTCTGACAGTCGGACAGTTTGCCGGGCAGGGCCGTCGAGTCCAAGGCCGACTTCCGACGGGTGACCTCCTCGGCCTTCTTCGCCGCGAGGCGGGCCTTCGCGGCCTCGACGGCCTTCGCGACGACCGCCTCGGCGGTGTCCGGGTTCTCCTCGAAGTACGTCGCCAGCCCGTCGTGCATCGCGGACTCGACGATCCCACGGACCTCGCCGTTGCCCAGCTTGGTCTTGGTCTGTCCCTCGAACTGCGGGTCGGGGTGTTTGATGGAGATGACGGCGGTCAGCCCCTCGCGGATGTCCTCGCCCTTGAGCGTGTCGTCGAGGTCACCCAGCAGGTCGTTGTCCGTCGCGTAGTCGTTGACCACGCGGGTCAGCGCCGTCTTGAACCCCGTGAGGTGGGTGCCGCCCTCGCGGGTGTTGATGTTGTTCGCGAAGGCGTGGATCGACCCCTGGAGGTCGTCGGTCCCCTGCATCGCGATCTCGACCTGGACGGTCCCCTCTGCGATTTCCTCCGCGTCCTCGAAGTAGACCACGTCGCGGTGGAGCGGCTCCTTCGTCTCGTTGAGGTACTCGACGAACTCGCGGATACCGCCGTCGTACTCGAAGGTCTCGCTGGTGCCGTCGCGCTCGTCCGAGATGGTGATGGCGACCCCGGAGTTGAGGAAAGCCAGCTCCCGGAGCCGGGACTCGAGCGTGGAGAAGGAGTACTCAGTGGCGTCGAAGATGTCGTCGTCCGGCCAGAACCGGACGGTCGTGCCCGTCTCCTCGCCGGGTTCGAGATCGCGGACCCTCTTCAGTTCGTACTCGGGCTCGCCGTGGTCGAAGCGCTGTCTCCAGAGCGCGCCGTCGCGCTTGACGTCGACCTCGAGCCACTTCGAGAGGGCGTTGACGACCGAGACCCCGACGCCGTGGAGGCCGCCGGAGACCTGGTAGGACTTGTTGTCGAACTTGCCGCCGGCGTGGAGGATGGTCATCACCACCTCCACGGCGGGGCGGCCGTGCTCCTCGTGTTCGTCCACGGGGATGCCCCGGCCGTCGTCGCTGACGGAGACGGAGCCGTCCTCGTGGATGGTCACGTCGATGTTGTCACAGTACCCGGCCAACGCTTCGTCGATGGCGTTGTCGACCACCTCGTAGACGAGGTGGTGGAGTCCGCGCGCGTCCGTCGACCCGATATACATCGCGGGCCGCTTGCGGACGGCCTCCAGCCCTTCGAGGGTCTGGATGGACTTTGCGCCGTACTCATCAGCCTCTCCTGACATAGGAATTGATTCCCGTTAGTCGGTGTGGGTTGATAAAACCCCCGCACGCGCACACGCGCGCACAGCCGAAGAGACGGTAAGACCGTCCTACCCGAGCGGCGTCCCGGGATCGACGGTCAGGACATCGCGAGCCGGATCGCGTCCCAGAGCGCCGACACCGAACCGTGGCGCTCGTCGGGGTCGGCCGCCATCGCGCGGGCCACCACCCCGTCGAGTTCGGTCGGGCAGTCGGCGACCGCCGAGGGCGGTCGCGGCTCGCCGCGCTCGACGGCCGTCGGCAGGTCGTCGGCCGCTTCGAACGGCTCGTGACCGGTCAGGAGCCGGTAGGCGAGCGCACCGGTCCGGTAGACGTCGGTCGTCGCTGTCTGTCGCCCCGCGATCTGCTCGGGCGCGGTGTACGGCGTCACCGCGGCGTCGCCGGCGGCCCGTTCCAGCCCCCAGTCGCCGAGGCGAGCGCCGACCTCGTCGTCCCGGTCGACCAGGACGGTCTCCGGGCCGACGCTGCCGTGGGCGACGTTGTACAGCCCGGCGGTGTTCAGGGCCTCCGTGACGTCGGCCAGCACCTCCAGTCGGTCCTGACGCGAGAGGTCGTCAACGAGGTCGGCGAGCCGCTCCACCCCGGGTTCGACGGCGACCCAGGGGCGCGGTTCGGCACCGTCGTCGTAGACGTCGGCGATGTGGGGGTTGTGGCTGATGCCCGCCCACTGCTCGACGGTCCGCTCGAACGCAGCCGCAGTCGCCTCGTCGTCGGACCGCGCCGGCGACAGGGCGAGCACTCTGACGGGTCGGTTCCCGTCGGCGAGCCGTCCCCGGTAGACGTGGATCGGATCGCCGTCGTCGATCGTCTCGACGGTCTCGACCGCCCCGCAGTCGGCAGCGAACGCCGCTGCCGGACCCGTCTCGGCGGACGCGTCGTCCACGGCCGTGTCGCCGGCCCCGCCGCTCCCGGAGTCAGCGTCGGTCTCCTCGTCGCCGTCGTCGGGGGTCTCGTCACCGTCGTCGCCGTCGGCCGCGGTGTCAGCGCCGCCCGCGGCGGCCGACGAGTCGTCACCACCCCGCCACCGGCGTCGCGCGACGGCACCGAGGGCCAGCGCGCCGACCGCGGCCCCGCCGCCGCGGGTGGCGAGGGACTCGCTGACGTGGGCGTCGACGCCGGGGACGACGAGCCCAGCTGTCAGGACCCCCTGTCCGTCCTCTGCCGGTTCGATCGCGTAGAGGCGGTTCCCGGCGGTGACGAGGACGCGGTTCCCGACGACGGCCGGCGACGAGACCCGGTCTAGCGCCCGGAAGCGCCACTGTTCCGCCCCGGAGGTCGCGTCGAGCGCCACGAGGAACTGCCCCGCGGGGACGAGCAGGCTCTCGCCGGCCACGACGGGAGCCTCGGACCCCGCACCGGCGAGCGAGCGCCGCCACCGGTCCGAGCCGTCGGGGCCGACTGCGACCACGTGGTCCTCCGCGACGGCGTAGATGCCGGCGTCGTCGACGGCCGGCGCGGCGTAGGACGGCCCCGGGAGGGACGCGGCCCAGCGCTCGTCGCCGGTGTCGGCGTCGAGGGCGTACAGCGACCGACCGCGGTCGGCGGCGTAGACGGTGCCGTCGCGGACCGCCGGCGTGTGGATCGTGCTGGCGCTGTCGAACTGCCAGCTGAGCGTGCCGTCCCCCCGGCTCACGGCGAACAGCGGGCCGTCGAAGCCGGTGAAATAGACGCGGTCGCCGTCGACGGCCGGCACGAAGTTGTCCAGTGTTACGTCGGTCTCTGCGGTCCACCGCCAGCGCCGCCGCCCATCGCGAACGTCGACGGCGTGTAGCGTCCCGCCGGAGTCCCCGACGTGTGCGACGCCGTCAGTGACGGTGACCGCGGACGAGTACTCGTCGACCTCGACGAGCCACTGGTCCGCGCCGTCGTCGAGCCGGTGCGCGTGGACGGACCCGTAGTCGGGGACGACGACGACACCGTCGGCGACGGCGGCCGCACCGTCTCCCTCGTAGCCCGCGGTCTCCCACAGCCGCGTTCCGGTCTCGGCGTCGCAGGCGTACACCGCGCTCCCGTCGTTCCGGTCCGCACCGAAGACGACGGTCCCGTCGGCGACGACAGGGGGTGACGTAAAGAGGTGCTGCGAGTCGCCGACGCTCGTCTGCCACTGTTCGGTCACGCCCGCCGTCGAGGACAGCGCGTCTGCCCTGCCGGCGTTTGCCGCGTTCCCCCGCGCCATCGGCCAGTCCGCCGCCGTCGGCTCGGGTGCGGGAGCGACCGACACCGTCCGCGACGCCGTCGCCGACTGGCCGTCGGAGTCGGTCACCCGCAGGCGGACCGTGGTCTCGCCGGCCGACTCGAACGTGTGAGTGACCTCCTCGCCGCTCGCGCCGAACGGTGCGTCGGCTCCGAACGCCCACTCGTAGCCGGTGACGCTGCCCGCGGGCGCGGTCGACTCCGCCCCCGAGAACGTGACCGTCTCGCCGACGGTCGGTTCGCTCGGCGTCACGGCCATCGCGGGCTCCGGCGGCGAGGGGTCGGCGGTCGTCGCCCCGTCGCCGGCCCGCTGGACGTCGAGTCGCTTCCCGTCGGTCGCGCCGTCGTCGTCCCGGACGACCAGGTGGACGGCACGGAACGCCCCGCCGCTGTCGGGCAGCTCGTCGAACGTCTTCCTCACGACGGCCCCGGTCGCCGGTTCCGACTCGAAGTTCCCGTACCACTCGTAGCGCGCGACGGTCCCGTCGGGGTCGGTCGACTCGCTGGCGTCGAGCGTCAGCTCGGTCCCGTTCTCGATACGCACGTCCGCGACGACCTCGTCCCGTCGGGCCGACTCGGCGGAGACGACGTCCCCGTCGTAGGCCAGTTCGGCCTCCGGCGGCTCGGCGTCGGCGGCCTCGACGGCGAACAGCGTCCCCCGCCGTGTCGGGGCGTACAGGTCCCCGCCGTCGACCGCCGGCGGCGAGCGCGGGTCGCCGCCGAGGTAGTACCGGAACAGGAGCGACCGCGCCTCGGTGTCGTAGCCGAGTATCTTCCCGCCGTCGTTGACGACGTAGAGGACCCCGCCGGCGTAGACGCTGGTGTTGACGCTCCAGTGCCCCACGTCCCAGTCGGCGACGCGGCGGCCGTCGTCGAGCGAGAGCGCGCCGTCCGGACCCAGCAACCGGTCGCCGACCACGGCCGGCGAGCCGTCGCCCGCCGACTCGTCGTTCCGCCACCGAATGCTCCCGTCGGCGACCGACAGCGCCGTCGTCCGGTCCCAGTCGGAGACGTACACCGTCGACCGGGCCGCCGACCCGACGACGTTGTCCGGGTAACTGTCGACGACGCGGTGCCACAGCTGGTCGCCGCCCGGCCCGACGCCGACGAGCCCGTGGGTGTCCTCGTGGTCCACGGGGACCACCGCCGTCCCGCCCACGACCGGGAGCGCCCTGACGACGCCGGTGACGGGCCGGTCGCCCGCGGTCAGGCGGCTGCTCCACAGGGTCGTCCCGTCGCCGACGGCGGCGATCCGGGGCCCCGGCTCGCCGCCGACGCTCGCGTAGACGGTCCCCTCGAACAGCGTGAGCGCCTCGACGGTGCCGCCCCCGAGTGTCACAGCCCACCGCTCCCGACCGGTCGCGGTGTCGAGTGCGAGCACGGCCGCCTCGCCGTCCCGGTCCGACCCGACGTAGAGGGTGGTCCCGTCGGTCGCGATGGCCTGGCGGCCGCTGAAGCCGACCGGCGCGGACCAGCGCCGGGTCCCGTCCGCCCGACCGAGGGCGTAGACGGTCTCCCACGAGGCGGAAAACACCGCGTCGTCCGTCAGGACCGGCGCGCCGAGCGTCTCGTCCAGCGAGCGCCGCCACCGGCCGCGCGGGACCGCCCTCGGTCCGTCCGCGTCCGGGCGTGCCCCGGAGCGCGCGGCGTCGGCCCGTGACTGGCCCCACTGCGCCGCGTCGGCTGCGACCGGTTCGGCGACGGCACCGATCCCCAGCGACCCGACTCCGCCGAGACCGACGGTCCGGAGAAACTCCCGTCGGTCGAATCTGCGTACCATCGAGCGATATACTGAGGTGCAAGTGATACCTAATCAACGTTCCGACTGGTTCGGCCGTCGACACGGCGATCCGACGGCGACGACCGGGGGTTTCACTTCCACTGCGGTGGCGATTATCTTATAACCCCGACGCCGGTACCCTACGCCACGAAATGACCTCGTATCAGTCACGACTCGGCGAGGGCGAGGGCATCGCCGAGGAGTTGGCCGAGTCCCAGCGGGCCATCTCTATCGCCGAGTTCTTCGAGAAGAACAAGCACATGCTCGGCTTCGACTCGGAGGCCCGGGCGCTGGTCACCGCCGTCAAGGAGGCGGTCGACAACGCGCTCGACGCCTGCGAGGAGGCCGGCATCAAGCCGGACATCTACGTCGAGATCCAGGAGGCCGGCGACTACTACAAACTGATCGTCGAGGACAACGGTCCCGGCATCACGAAGGAACAGCTCCCCAAGATCTTCGGGAAGCTGCTGTACGGCTCGCGGTTCCACGCCCGCGAGCAGAACCGCGGCCAGCAGGGGATCGGGATCTCCGCCGCGGTCCTCTACTCGCAGCTGACCTCCGGCAAGCCCGCGAAGATCACCTCCCGCCCGAAGGGCCAGAGCGACGCCCAGTACTTCGAGCTGATCGTCGACACCGACGAGAACGAACCGGAGATCAGCGTCGACGAGACCACCTCCTGGGAGCGGCCCCACGGGACCCGGATCGAACTGGAGATGGAGGCGAACATGCGCGCCCGGTCGAGCCTCCACGACTACGTCCAGGACACCGCCGTCGTCAACCCACACGCCCGCATCGAGTTCGACGAGCCCGGCCTCGACGAGCCGCTGAAGTTCGAGCGGGTCGAGGACGCCGACCTCCCGGAGGAGACCGAGGAGATCCGCCCCCACCCCCACGGCGTCGAGCTCGGAACGCTGCTGAAGATGCTGGAGGCTACCGAGTCCTACTCCATCTCCGGGTTCGTCCAGGGCGAGTTCACCCGCGTCGGCGGCAAGACCGCAGACTCCATCGTCGCGAACTTCAACGACCGCCACTACGGCCGCGGGATGGCGTGGACGCCGCCGAAGGCCCACGAGGACGCCGACGTGGAGACCGCCGTCGCCGACGCGGTCGCCAACAAGGCCGCCGACGCCACCGACGACTTCGCGACGGCGGTGGCCGGGGCCGTCGCGGACGCAGACCGCGTCGCCCACCACGAGATCGAGGGGATCGTGGCCGACGCCGCCGAGACGGTCGAGGCCGACCACGACACCACCTTCGGCGCGACGGTCCGGGAGAACGCCGTCGCGGCCGCCTGGCGCGCGGTCACGGCCGAGCGGTCCGGCGACCTCTACGAACTGGTCGACGCCGCGACGACCGTCCGGAAGGACGACGACGCCGTCGAGGGGCTCGCGAGCCGCCTCGCGGACAAGTTCGACGGCGAGGAGGGCGACCGCCACCGACTGACGCGCGACGAGTTCCGGGCGTACGTCGACCGCGCGGCCGACATGACGGAGGACCACGACGACGCCACCTTCGGCGACACCGCCCGCGAGAACGTCGTCGACGAGCTCTGGGCGGCCGCCGAGCGGGTCCCGGACGACCCGCCGAACGTCTCGGCCGTCGCCGACGACCGCGACACGGCCAGCGACCTGCTGACGGCGATGCGGGAGACGGACATCATCTCCCCGCCGACGGACTGTCTCTCCCCCATCGGCGCGGCCCTGCTGGAAGACGGCCTGCGGAAGGAGTTCGACGCGGACTTCTACGCCGCCTCGACCCGCGACGCGGCCGTCCACGGCGGCGACCCCTTCATCGTCGAGGCCGGCATCGCCTACGGCGGCGAACTCGAATCGGAGGGCAGTGTCGAGGTGATGCGCTTCGCCAACCGCGTGCCGCTGGTCTACCAGCGCGGAGCCTGTGCGACGACCGACGTGGTCAAGTCGATCAACTGGCGCAACTACAACCTCGACCAGCCCGGGGGCTCGGGCATCCCGAACGGCCCGGCCGTCGTGATGATCCACGTCGCCTCGACGAACGTCCCCTTCACCAGCGAGTCCAAGGACGCCGTCGCGAACGTCCCCGAGATGGAAGACGAGATCGAACTGGCCGTCCGGGAGGCCGCCCGCGAGCTCAAGAGCTACCTCAACAAGCGCCGCTCGATGCAACAGCGCCGGGAGAAACAGGACAAGCTCCGGACCATCCTCCCCGAGATGGCAGCGAAGCTGGAGCAGGTCACCGAGAAGGGCGAGCTCGACATCGACGACTCGCTGGCCCGCATCATGAACAACGTCCTGGTCGAGCGCGAGGTCGAGGACGGCACCGTCCGGCTGGCCGTCGAGAACAACGACGACGTCAACGCCGACGTGGACCTGACCGACATCGTGACCGCCGAGCCCCGAGACACCAACGGCGCGACGGTGATGGAGATGGACGGCGAGTGGTTCGTGAAGTGGTCGCCGACGGTCGAACCCGGTGACCGCGCGGTCCTGGAGTACAGCGTGAGCGACGAGGCCGAGTTCACCGTCTCGGTCGACGGCGTCGAGGACGAGAAACTGACGGTGGACGCCTGACAATGAGCACGGAGACCGACACCCCCGACACGGAGGAGGCCCGCGAGAAGCTGATCGACCTCGCGGCGGAGTTCTACGACCAGTTCGCCGAGGGCGACGTGCCCACGATGTCCATCCCGACCCGGACGAAGTCCAACATCGAGTACGACGAGGACGAGGACGTCTGGGTGTACGGCGACCGGACCTCGACCCGGAGCGCCAAGACCATCTCCGGCGCGGAGAAGCTCCTGAAGGCGACCTACACCATCGACTTCCTCGCCCAGCAACTGGAAGAGGACCGGTCGTCGACCCTGCGTGAACTGTACTACCTCTCGGAGTCGTGGGACTTAGAGGAGGCACAGTTCAACAGCCAGGACGAGTCCAACGACCTCGTCGAGGACTTAGAGATCGTCTCGGACGTCACCCGCGAGGACTTCCACATGCGCCCCGAGGAGTCGGGCGCGACGATTATGGGACCGCTCCACCTCCGCGAGCAGACCCGGCGGGGCGAGCGGGAGATCCACTGCCAGGAGGACGTCGGCGAGGGCGGCTACCAGATCCCGAACAACCCCGACACCATCGAGTTCCTGGACAACGACGCCGACTTCATCCTCTGCGTGGAGACCGGCGGGATGCGCGACCGCCTGGTCGAGAACGGGTTCGACGAGGACCACAACGCCCTCATCGTCCACCTCAAGGGCCAGCCCGCGCGAGCGACCCGCCGGATCACCAAGCGGCTGCACGACGAGCTCGACCTCCCGGTGACGGTCTTCACGGACGGCGACCCGTGGTCGTACCGCATCTACGGCTCGGTCGCCTACGGCTCGATCAAGTCCGCGCACCTCTCGGAGTACCTGGCGACGCCGGCGGCCGAGTTCGTCGGCATCCGCCCGGAGGACATCGTCGAGTACGACCTGCCGACGGACCCGCTCGGGGACTCGGACATCAACGCCCTCGAATCCGAGCTGGAGGACCCCCGTTTCCAGACGGAGTTCTGGGAGGAACAGATCGAGCTCCAGCTCGACATCGGGAAGAAGGCCGAACAGCAGTCGCTGGCCTCGCGGGGCCTGGACTTCGTGACCGACACGTACCTCCCCGAGCGGCTCGACGAGATGGGCGTGCTGTAGGGAGCAACGTTTTTCGGCCTCGGATCGGTAGCCGGTCGTATGCCCGTGATGGCCAGCGACGACTTCTCGCTGCACCACGAGGACTGCGACGACTTCGAGGACGGGATGCCGACGAGTTCGTTCCCCGACGAGGTGTCGAGCATCGACGACCTCGACTGCGAGTGCTGGGACCGGTTCGACTCGCTGTCGGAGGCCGAGTGAGCACGGGGCCGAGCGAACGCTCCGGTCCCGGGCAGGCGCTGGCCGGGAGTCACGCGTCCTCGAAGCGCTCGGGGTCCGCGGCGGCCTCGGCGACCCTGACGGCGGTCGCGTTCTCGGCCACGTCGTGGACCCGGACCACGTCCGCGCCGCGCTCGGCGGCCAGCGTCGTCCCCGCGACGGTCGCCTCCAGGCAGTCGCCGGGTTCCTCGCCGACCAGCCCGAAGACGGACTTGTGGGAGTGGCCGACCAGGATCGGACAGCCCAGCGCACGGAACTCCGGGAGCCGGTCGAGCAGTTCGAAGTCCTCGGCCGGGGTCTTCCCGAAGCCGATCCCGGGGTCGACGAGGATCTGCTCGCGGTCGAGACCCGCCTTCTCGGCCAGCAGGACGCGCTCGGTCAGCTCGTCGATGCAGTCCTCGACCACGTCGTCGTAGTCGATCTCGGTGTCGGGGTCGACGGGGGTGTCGATGGAGTGCATCACGACCACCGGCACGTCGTGTTCGGCCGCGACCAGCCGCATCTCGGGGTCCTCCAGCCCGGAGACGTCGTTGAGCACGTCCGCGCCGGCGTCCAGCGCCGCCCGGGCCACCTCGGCCTTCCGGGTGTCGATGGAGACGTGGGCGTCCAGCTCCGCGAGGCGCTCGATCACCGGGACCACCCGGTCGCGCTCCTCGGCGGCGGAGATCGGGTCGGCTCCCGGTCGCGTGGACTCGCCGCCCACGTCGAGGATGTCCGCGCCGTCGGCGATCATCCGCTCGGCGCGTGCGACGGCGTCCTCGACGGCGTTGTACTCGCCGCCGTCGTGGAACGAGTCCGGCGTGATGTTCAGGATGCCCATCACGGCGGTGCCGTCCTCCCAGGGGTAGCCCCGGCCCTCGTCGTCGGGCTGCTGGATGTCCAGGGCCGCCCGGAGTTCGTCGGCGAACGGCGACAGGCCGTAGGGCTGGCCGTCGAGCTTGTCGGCCAGCCGGCGGTACTGCGCCATCGTCGCCATCAGCACCACGTCGAGTGGCTCCTCGTCCTGGTCGTTCAGGCCGGAGACGGCACACTCGCCGCCCAGCGACAGCAGCTCCTCCTTGAGGTACTGGGCCTGGCGGGGCTGGACCCGGGTGCGGAGGACGCGGTGGACCGCCTTCCCACGCATCCGCCACGCGCCGGCGTCGGTGACGTGGGCGGCCGCGATGGTCTCCCGGGCCGCGGGGATCGAGTCGACGTCCTTCTCGACGATCGTCCGGGCCCAGCGGGTCCGGGCCTCCCGGACCGCGTACAGCGACCCGGTGACGAGGACGGCGTCGCACTCGTCGGCCGCGTCGAGGGCCAGCTCCAGCGCGCCGGTCACGTCCGAGCGGGTCTCGACCTCGGCGTCGGTCCCCTCGCGCAGCGCCTCGGCGACGACGGCGCGGGACTCCGCCCGGTCGACGTTCGGCCGACAGGCGATCGCGTGGTCGACGCCGTCGAGGGCGGCGGCCATACCCCCGAGATCCTTGTCGACCATCGCGCCGACGACGGCGTGGCAGTCGTCGTAGTCGAACTCCGACAGCGTGGCCGTCGTCCGCGCCAGCCCGCCGGGGTTGTGTGCGCCGTCCAGCACGACCAGCGGGTCCCGGCCCATCACCTCGAACCGGCCCGGCCAGTGGGCGTTCCGGAGGCCCCGTTCCAGCGTCTCGCGGTCGACGGCGGCCACCTGCCGGACGAGCGCCGCCGCGACGCCGGCGTTGCGGGCCTGGTGCTCGCCCAGCAGCGGGAGGTGGGTGTCGACGGCCCAGTCCGGTCCCTCGACGGTCACGGCCCCCTCCAGCCCCTCGCGACCGCCGTACGTGACGGTCACGTCCGGGTCCTCGCTCGCGTCGCCGACGGTCACCACGTCGCCGGCCTGCTCGCGGACCGCGGCCAGCGCCTCGCCCGTCGTCGCCGTCACCAGCGGCGCGTCGGCGGGCGCGACGTGTGCCTTGTCGCGGGCGATCTCGGCCTCGGTGTCCCCGAGGACGTCCGTGTGTTCGAGCGTCACCGTCGTCACCGCGCTGGCGACCGGGTCGACGACGCTCGTGGCGTCGTAGCGGCCGCCGATGCCCACCTCGAGGACGGCCACGTCGACGTCGCGCCGGTCGAACTCCCAGAGCGCGAAGGCCGTCAGCGTCTCGAAGAACGTCGGCGAGGCCCCGTCGGCTCCGCGGTCCGTGACGTGGGGCCGGACCCCCTCGACGAACTCGACGAGCGCGGACTCGGCGACCATCCGGCCGTTGACGCGGACCCGCTCGCGGACGTCGTCGAGGTGCGGCGAGGTGTAGAGCCCGACGTCCAGTCCGGCCTCCCGCAGCGACCGCTCGACCATTCGGGCGGTCGACCCCTTCCCGTTGGAGCCGGCGATCTGGACACAGCGGAGGCCCTCGTGGGGGTCGTCGAGCGCCGTCAACAGGTCCCGCGTGGCGTCGGTGCCGGGTCGCATCGCGAACCGGCGCAACTCGAAGAGGAAGTTCGCGGCCTCGTGGAACTCCATACCGACACTCTCTGAGCAGTGCGCTTTAGCCTGTCGGACCTACCGATCCGCCGTCTCGCGACCGACGAGCCGTCGGGCGACGACGCCGGTCAGCGCGAGGAAGGCGACGCCCAGTAGCGGTGCCGGGTCGACGGAGCCGCGGTCCTCCGAGGCCGCAGCGTCGGCCGTCTCGTCCTCGTCGGCGTCCCCCGGCTCGACGGCGTCGGCGCGCCCGTCGTCGCCCTCGCCGAGGACCGTCCGCGAGGTGGTGTCGGGCCGCTCGAACTCGGACTCCGGCGCTCCGATATCGGTGTCCGGCCTCGTCGCCTCCGGGTCGGGCGTCGGTTCGGCCGCCTCGCTTCCCTCGGGCGTCTCGTCTCCTTCGCTCGGTTTCGTCTCGGGCGTCGTCGGTTCCGCTCCGCGGGCCGTCGCCTCGTCCCGGTCGGTCGCGTCCGTCGGCCCCGACGACGCCCCGGTATCGGGATCGGCGTCTTCGTCGCTTTCCTCGTCCGCGTCGGCCGTCGACCGGTCGACAGCCCGCTCGTCCCCCCCGAACCCGGTCGCGTCCCGCCCGAGCGAGTCCGAGACGTCGGTCTCGGGTCGCGTCGGCGGCGGCGTCTCCGGCTCGCCGTCGCCGTCGGAGCGTCGCCGGTACCACCAGATGCCGACGGTGGCGAGCCCCAGGACGACGAAGGCGAGGCCGACCCCGAGCAGCCCCCACTCCCGGAAGGCCGACGGCTCCTCGTCCGTGTCCGTCGCTGTCGCCTCGACCGTCGTTTCGACCTCGGCGGGGCCGGGCCGGGCGTCGGACGCGGTCGCGGTGCCACCTGTCGCTCGGGTGTCGTCCGTCTCGTCGTCGTCCGCTCCCTCGTCGGCCGTCAGATCGTCGACCACCGCGACGCCGGGGAGCGCGTCGAGGACCCGCCCGACGAGACGGGACTCGACCTCGACCCGCAGGAACGTGTAGTCTGCCATACCTCGACTGTCGGGGGGCGTGTGGTTAAAGCCGTGCCCCGGGCGTGACCGCGCCACCGACGCCACACCGGTCGTCCGCCGAACTCGACACCTAACTCGTTTGGCTAACGTTCCAACCGCCGGGGGCGGGATCGTCCCCTATGGAGAACGGATCACAGTCCGCCGCGGCGGTCTCCGGCCGAGCGGTCCGAGCGATCGTCGACGGCGTCGTCCGGACCTGCGGCTGTTTCGAGGACCGGACACGGTCGCTGCTCGCTCGCAACGGGCTGGCCGACCCGAGCGAGGACGAGTGGTACGCCGTCGCCGACTATCGGGCCGTCTACGACGACCTGTTGGCGACCACCGGGCACAACATCGTCGAGCGCATCGGCGTCACCCTCGCGCGGACGGTCGACTGGCCGGCCGACGTCGACGGCGTCGGGGACGCGCTCGCGGGACTCGACGGCCTCCACCGATCGCTTCACCGCGGCGATGCCGGCGGCTACGAGTTCACGGCGACCGGCCCGCTCGCGGGCCGACTGCGCTGTTCGACCCCGTACCCGCCCGCGTTCGAGCGGGGCGTGGTGCGGGGCATCGGGCAGCGGTTCGGCGCGGACAGCGGCTTCGTCGCGGTCCGCGAGGCCGACCGGCGAGACGACGACGTGACCCTCTCCGTGCGGTGGTGGGCCGAGCGCGGCTCCCGCGAGTCGTTCGAGGGGTCCGCGGCCGGCACCGACGGCCGGACGTTCACCGTCGCCGGCGACTAGCGCTTCTCGGCCTCGACCTCGCGCTCGTCGGCGTCGGCCGCGTCGACGGCGACCTCCCGGTCCGGCATCCCCGATCCGTCCTCGTCGGCGTCTTCGAGCAGGTCCCGCAGTTCGCGCTCGAACGCCGCCTCCGTCAGGTCGCCGTCGACGTACCGCTGGGTGAGTTCCGCGCGGCGCTCCTCGACTGAGGGCGCGAGGCGGTCGGCCAGTCCGAGCCGCGACAGCGGCGGGACGAGCCGCTCGGCGCGCGCGAGGGCGTCGGCGGCCCGACGGTTCGTCGGGAACGACGCCATCCCGGCGAGCGTCGAGGCCAGTTTCGTGCCGGCGACGACGGCGACACCGAGGAGGAGCAGCGTCCCGAGGACGGAGCCGGCGACGATGCCGAGGATCGGCCCGCCGGTCACGAGAGTCACGACGGTGGCGACGACGCCGACGAACGCGACGCCGGCGGCCCCCAGCCCGGACAGGACCGTCGCGGCGAACAGGAGCCAGTGGCGGTTCTCCCTGAGCCAGCTCACGGTCCGAGTAGTCGCAGGCGGCGGATATGCGTTCCGTCCTCAGTCGCGCTCGTGACCGTCGACCGGGACGTACGAGCGCCCGGAGTCGGAGATCGGCCCGAGGAGCCACTCGCGGACGGTGAGCTGGCGCTTCTTCCCGGCCTGGCGGGCGTTCTCCAGCCGTCGCTCGGTCGTCTGGAAGTAGTTGACGACGGTGACCAGCACCACGCCGCCCAGCGAGTTGCCCAGCAACACCGGCAGGACGAACTGGGTGATCCCGACGACCAGCCCGAGGTCCCCGGCGAGGACGAGGTAGAGCATCTCGGTGGCCGAGACGACGACGTGATAGAGGTTCCCGAAGGGGATCGCCAGGAAGGCGACGTACACCAGCAGGAGCCGCGACACGCTGTCCCGCAGCGAGAAGTCCACCCAGACGACGCCGGCGACGATGAGCCCGGCGAACACCGCCTTCGAGAACAGCGTCCACCACGGGGTCTCGATGGCCTTCCGTGCGAACCCCTCGGCGGCCAGCGCGGCCTCGGCCGAGAGGACGCCCGTCGAAGCGAGCGCGAGCGCCCCGAGGGCCCCGCCCGCGAGGTTCGCCACCAGCACCAGCCCCCAGATGCGAAACAGCGCCGGGAGGCTGGCGAGTCGCTCTAGCGTCAGTGCCACCGGCGGGAGCGTGTTCTCGGTGTACAGCTGGTAGTCCCCGAGGATGATGAACACGAACCCCAGCGGGTACAGTAACGCGCTCGTGATCGGGTCCCCGCCGGTCGCGGCGTACAGCGACGCGTACAGCAGGAACGTGACGGTGATGGCGAACCCCGCCGCGAGGCCGCTGGCGAGGAGTTCGCGCCGGGTCGCCGTCACCTCGTGGTCGGCGGCGACGATGATGCGCTGGAAGATCTCGTCGGCCGAGAACCGGTCTCTGATGACGTGGCCGCCCGCGGGAGCACCGCTCTGTGACCGATCGACGGCGTCCCGAACCGCCGTCTCGCGGTCTGGTCCGTCGCTCATGGTAGCGACGCCGCTCCAGAGCCGCTTAGTCGTGGCGGAACGATCGCTGGCCGGTGAACGCCATCGCGATGTCGTGCTCGTCGGCGGCCTCGACGACGCTCTCGTCGTTCTTCGAGCCGCCGGGCTGGACGACCGCCTCGATGCCGGCCTCGGCGGCCACCTCGATGCCGTCGGGGAACGGGAAGAAGGCGTCCGAGGCCATCACGGCCCCCTCGGCGCTCTTGCCCTCGGCGTGTTCCTCGGCCTTCATCGCGGCGAGCCGGACGGCGTCGACCCGGGAGACCTGCCCCATCCCGATGCCGACCGTCTCGGTGCCCGTCGCGAAGAGGATGCCGTTGGACTTGACGTGTTTCAGCGTGTGCCACGCGAACAGCATCGACTCGACCTGCTCGTCGGTCGGCTCGCGCTCGGTGACCACTTCGAGGTCGTCGGCCGTGAGGTGCTGGGTGTCACGCGCTTGGACGAGACGGCCGCCGACGAGGGGCTTCTCCGTCATCGGGTCAGTGACCGCGAACTCCCCGTCGACGTCCAGCACGCGGAGGTTCTCCTTCTCGAAGAGGACGTCCAGCGCGGCGTCGGTGTAGCCGGGCGCGACGACGACCTCCTTGAACGAGTCGATGATCTGCTCGGCGGTAGCGGCGTCGCACTCGCGGTTCAGCGCGACGATGCCCCCGAAGGCGCTCATCGGGTCCGTCGAGAGGGCCTTCTCGTAGGCGGCCGCCAGCGTGTCGGCGGTCGCACAGCCCGCGGGGTTGGTGTGCTTGATGACCGCCGCGGCCGGCTCGTCGAACTCCTTGATGAGGTTCAACGCCCCGTCGGCGTCGTTGTAGTTGTTGTAGCTCAGGGCCTTCGCGCCCTCGTTGAGCTGATCGGCGTGGACGACGCTGGCCTCGGAGACGGTGGTGTCCGTGTACAGCGCCGCGTCCTGATGGGGGTTCTCCCCGTATCGCAGCGTCGTCGCCCGGTCGTTGGAGACCAGCCGTCGGGCCGGGAAGTTGCCACCCTCGTCGCCGTCGACCGCGACGGTCCCGTCGTCCAGGTCGACCTCGACGCGGTCCTCGGCGAACCACGTGATCGCACGCGGGTAGGCCGTGAACTCGCCCTCGTAGAGGACGCGGTGCTTCAGGTCGTCGGTGTCGTCGCCCTCGAAGACGGGGATGGGTTCCTGGGTCACGATCGGCCCGCCGTCGACCGTCTCGTCGACGACGTGGACCGTGCAGCCGGTCACCTTCACGCCCGCGTCCAGGACCTGCTCGTGAGGGTCCATCCCGGCGAAGTTCGGCAGCAGGGACGGGTGGACGTTCAGCGTCGTCGGCGCGGCGTCGAGGAACGTCTCCCCGAGGACCCGCATGTAGCCGTCCAGCGTCACGAGGTCGAAGTCGTACCCCGCGAGCGCGTCCAGGACGCGCTCCTCGTGGGCCGCGCGGCTCTCGTCCTCGTCGCGCTCGACGACCTCCGTCGGGATGCCGCGCTCGGCCGCGTCCTCCAGGACGGGCGCGTCGGCGTCGTTCGTCAGCACGACCGCGAACTCCGCCCCACCCGGGCTCCGGTCGGCGATGTTCAGCAGGTTCCGGCCACGGTTGCTGGCCATCCCAGCGAGTTTCATATCGGAGAGCGGGCGGCCGGTGCGCAAAGTAGTTGCGAAACGGGTGTGGTGACGAGCGCGGGGCTCACAGCCGTTGCACACTGCCAGGGCGGTGGGGTCCGTGCCCGCTTCGGTGTGCCTATGTAGGCGGCCCCACCAGTCACGCCTATGTCGAAGCTCCGTAGCCAGCGCGCCGGTGCGGTCGCCGCCGTCGGCGGGCTCGTCTGGGTCGGGTGGGCCGTGGCGCTCGGGGTCACCGGCCGCGAGACCGACGCGATCCGGCTCGCCGTGGCACTCTCCGCGCTCGGCGTGGTCGCCGGCCACTACGCCGTCGAGACGTTCTACGGCGCGCGGCTGAAGCGGCCCGGGACCGGCGGGGCGTGGCTCGGCGCGCTCGGCGGCGTCGGCTTCGCCGCCGGACAGGTCCTCCGCGTGGTCGGGGGCGGCGGCGAGGCCGTCGTCGGGCTGGGCGTGCTGGCGCTGGTCGCGGGGTCCGCCCTCGTGAGCGTCGGGCTGCTCCGGACCCGCATCCAGCCGCCGTGGCTGGGGGTCCTGCTCGCCGTCGGGACCGTCGCCTTCCTCGGGTTCGACATCTCGGCGTGGGCGGCGCTCACCTACGGCCTGGCGTGGGTCGCGCTCGGCCAGGACGTCTACCGCCACGACCCGCCGGACGGACGGTTCGGCGACGCACGGGCGGACTACGGCTGGCTCGGGTAGCGGTCCCGAAACGCTAAATTGTGCGGATCGAGAGAGTCCGGGCGTGTCCGACGACAACACCGATCCGGTCGCAGCTGGACTGTCCGGTTCGACCGACCTCTACGACGTGGCGGAGTGGGAACCGCGCTCGGCGCTCGATCGGGCGGCGGTGAGCCTCCACGGGCTCCTCCACGCCTCCCGGCGGTGGCTCCTCGTCCTGCTGGCGCTGGTCCTGTTCGTCGCACAGCTCGCGGGAACCGTCTTCCTGGCCGTCCGACAGCCCGAACTCGGCGTCCTCGGCCTGCTGTCTGCGCTCCCGGCGCTCGCCATCGTCGGGTACGTCTGGTACGACGACCCGACGATGCGCGAACCGGTCGAGACACTCGCGATCGTGTTCATCCTCTCGATCCTGTTCGCCAGCATCGCCGCGCTCGTGAACACGCTGTTGCGGCCGGTGTTCTCCTGGGTCCCCGTCGTCGGGATGGTGCTGTACTTCTTCCTCGTCGTCGGCCCGATCGAGGAGACGGTGAAGTGGCTGGGCATCCGGATCGGGGCCTTCGACACGATGGACGCCGTCGTCGACGGGATGGTCTACGGTGCCGTCGCCGGCCTGGGCTTTGCCACCATCGAGAACGCGCTGTACATCTCACAGGGGTACACGCAGGCCGTCTCGGCGCAGGACGCCAGCCCGATCGGCGCTGCGCTCCGGACGGCGACCAGCAGAGCGTTCGTCGGCCCCGGTCACGTCCTCTACTCGGCGTTCGCGGGCTACTACCTCGGCCTGGCGAAGTTCAACCCAGACGACGCCGGCCCAATCGTCGTCAAGGGTCTGGTGATCGCGGCGGTCATCCACGCGTTCTACAACACGTCGGTGACGTACCTGCCACAGCTCCTCCCGTTCTGGAACGGGCTCGTCTTCGTCGGGTTCGTGATCGTCTTCGACGCCAGCGTCGGCTACGTCCTCTACCGGAAACTGCAGCGCTACCAGTCCCACTACCACGAGGCCAACGGCAGCGAAGCGTAGAGCGACACCCTTTTTCGCCGGGTCCGCGGACCCCCTCGTATGACAGAGCGAGGGCCACTCACCGCCGTCTCGCCGCTCGACGGCCGGTACGCCCGTTACACCGAGCCGCTCGTCCCGTACGCAAGCGAGCGGGCGCTGATGCGCGCCCGCGTGCAGGTCGAAGTCGAGTACCTGCTCGCGCTGGCCGACCTCGACGCGACGCCGCTGACGGTCACCGCCGACCAGCGCGCAGCGTTGCGGGACTGTTACGAGTCGTTCGACGACGAGGACGCGAGCGTCGTCAAGACCCTGGAGACCGAGGGGTACGGCGAGTACAGCGCGACCAACCACGACGTGAAGGCCGTCGAGTACTTCATCCGCCTGCGGTCGCCCGACGGCCTCGACGCCGACAACTGGATCCACTTCGGACTGACCAGCGAGGACGTGAACAACCTCGCTCACAGGCTGCTCGTCAAGCCCGCCGTCGAGGACGTGCTGGTGCCGGAACTCCGCGAGATCCGGGACACCCTGGTCGAGATGGCCCACGACTACGGCGACGTGCCGATGCTCGCCCGCACGCACGGCCAGCCCGCGACGCCGACCACCTTCGGCAAGGAGATGGCCGTCTACGCCTCGCGGCTGGGGCGGGCGATCGGACGGATCGAGCGAGCGGCCGGCGATCTGTCGGGCAAGCTCGCCGGCGCGTCGGGCACCTACGCCGCCCACCACGCGGCCTATCCCGACGTGGACTGGCCCGCGTTCGCCGCGTCGTTCGTGGACTCGCTGGGCCTCGACCACGAGCCGCTGACGACGCAGGTCAACCCCTGTGACGACCTGGCGACGCTGTTCGACGCGCTGCGGGGAGCCAACAACGTCCTGCTGGACCTCGACCTCGACGTGTGGCTGTACGTCTCGGACCGCTACCTCGGCCAGGAGGCCGTCGAGGGCGAGACCGGCTCCTCGACGATGCCGCACAAGGTCAACCCGATCGACTTCGAGAACAGCGAGGGGAACCTCTCGAAGGCCAACTCCGACCTGGTCTTCCTCGGGGACTACGTCACCACCTCCCGCCTGCAGCGGGACCTCTCGGACTCGACGGTCAAGCGCAACGTCGGAGCCGCCTTCGCCCACTGTCTGGTCGGGTACGGCAAGTGCCAGAACGGGCTGTCGAAGGTGGTGCCCAACGAGCAGGTGATGCGCGCGGACCTCGAGGACACGCCCGAAATCGTCGGCGAGGCGGTCCAGACCATCCTCCGCCGGGAGGGCCTCGACGACGCCTACGAGCGGGTCAAGAGCGCCACGCGCGGCCGAGCGGTGACGATGGAGGACTTCCGGGCGATGTACGAGGAGCTGGACGTTCCGGAGTCGGTCAAGGCGGAACTCCGTGCGATCACGCCGGCCAGCTACACGGGGATCGCCGGGGACCTGGCCGACGGCGTCGACGGCGAGTAGTCCGCTCAGGTGTCCGTCAGGGGTGCGACGGAGACGTCGCCGTCGCTCGCCGCCGTCACCTCGTAGCCGGCGTACTCGAAGGTGACGTGGCCCGAGGACTGACGGAACAGTTCGTCGAGCGCGTCCCCGTCGACCGCCGGGAACAGCGGCGTTCCGAGCTCCGTCGGATCGACGTCCTCGGCCTCGGCGACGGCCTCCGCGACCGCGAGACTCAGCGTGCTGTCGGGAGCCATAGACGACCAGTCGGATTCCGGCGGTGAATGTCTGGTGGCCGAAAGCCGGCATTACCGTCGCGAACCGGACGAGGGTCCGTCGGGCCGTGACGAATCACAACCCTCAGGGCGCTCCCGCCCAACGGTGCGGTAATGGTTCTCGGCACCGACCGGCGTATCCTGACGCTGGCGTTCGCGCGGATGGCGGACGCGCTGGGCAACTCATTTCTCATCATCGTCCTCCCGCTGTACATCGCCAGCGGCCAGATCTCGCTGGACGGCCTCGTCGGGGTCGAACTGCTCGGGTTCGTCCTGCGCGAGGAGACGCTCATCGGCCTCGTCCTCTCGCTGTTCGGCCTCCTGAACTCCTTCGGGCAGCCCGTCACCGGGCGGTTCTCGGACCGGCTGGGCCGGCGCAAGGCGTTCGTCCTGGTCGGCCTGGTGCTGTTCGGTATCGGCAGCGCCGCCTACCCGTTCCTCTCCTCGTACTGGACCGTCCTGGCGGCCCGGGGGCTACAGGGCGTCGGCGCGGCCTTCACCGTCCCCGCGACGGTCGCGCTGGTCAACGACTACGCCGAGAGCGACACGGAGCGGGGCGGCAACTTCGGCGTGTTCAACACGTTCCGACTGATCGGCTTCGGCTTCGGTCCCATCGTCGCCGGGATCCTCGTCACCGGCGGGATCGACGGCCAGGACGTCGTCAGCTACGCCGTGAGCGGCCTCACCGTCTCCGGGTTCGTCGCCGCCTTCGCCGTCGCGGTGCTGGGTGCGATCGTCAGCTTCGCCCTCGTCACCGTCTACATCAGCGACCCGCCGGCCGCCGAGGACGCGGCGAGCAAGGACCTCTCGATCGCGGTCCTGAGCCCCAAGGGTCGCGGCCTCGACTCCGTGTTCGTGCTGGGCGTCGGGACCTTCATGATGGCCACGACCATCGCGCTGTTTGCCACGCTGGAAGGTCCCATCCGGACGCGGCTGGACGAGTCGACGTTCATGTTCAGCGTCCAGTTCGCCGCCGTCGTCATCGCGAACGTCCTCCTGCAGGTGCCGATCGGACGCGCGAGCGACCGGATCGGTCGCCGCCCGTTCATCGTCGCCGGCTTCGTCGTCCTCGTCCCCGCGGTCTACGCGCAGGGCGTCGTCACCGAACCGCTGTTGATGCTCGCGGCACGGTTCGTCCAGGGGATCGCCGTCGCGCTCGTGTTCGCGCCGTCGCTCGCGCTGGCCGGCGACCTCGCGGGCCAGCGCGGCTCCGGGACGACGCTGTCGGTCCTGACGATGGCGTTCGGCCTCGGCGTGGCCGTCGGCCCGCTGGCGTCGGGCGTCCTGTACAACCTCGGCGGCTTCAGTGCGCCCTTCACCGCCGGCGCGGCGCTTGCGCTGTTCGCGCTCGTCCTGACCTACTCGCAGGTCACGGAGACGCTGGACACCGGCGGCGAGGGCGCGCGATCGGCCCCACAGGACCGCAGCGCGTAGGGTCGCGCCCGCCGGTCCGGCGAGCGGGGAAAACCGTTATATTCGCCCCCCGAGACCTCGGAGTAATGTCAGGATCGGAGTCCGGCAGTGACCGGAACGTCGTACTGATCCTCGTCGCGGTCGTCGTCGGGGGCGTCGTGCTCCTCGCCCTCGCGGTGATCGTCGCCGCCGTGGTCGGGTCGTTCGTCCTCGGGGTCGGGGACGCGAGCAGCGAGACGACCCCGCGGGTCCAGTTCGAGGTGACGACCGGCGAGGGGACGGTGACGATAACCCACGCGGGCGGCGACAGCGTCGACGCCGACCGACTCGTCCTCTCGGTGAACGAGGAGCGACGGGGGACGTGGGGCGAACTGAGCGACGGCGGTGCCGGCGTCGAGGTCGGCGACAGCGTCGAGCTCGACGGGGTCGCCGCCGGCGACACGGTTCGGGTCCGCTGGATCGGCGACGCATCGGAGGCGGTGCTGTTCCGGACGACGGTCTGAGCCGGTCCGTGGGTTTATCACACGGTCCGGCCCAACCCCCGCGTGGGCCCTCCGAAAGCCCTGATACACGATGGAACTCGAAGACTTCGTCTCCGAGAACGCGCCCGACGAGAGCCGGGACGCGTTCGAACTGGAGAACAGCAAGCTCCTCGACATCGACGTCGACGGGAGCGTGATGACGAAAGCCGGTGCGATGGTCGCCTACCAGGGCGACCTCACCTTCACCGGCAAGTCCTCCGCCGAGGGCGGGCTCACCGGATTCATCAAAGACCAGGTCTCCAGCGAGGGGACCCCGGTGATGCAGGTCGAGGGCGACGGCCACGTCTACGTCGCCGACCAGGAGAAGCGGATCCAGATCCTCTCGCTGGACGAGGGTGAGTCGATCTCTGTCAACGGCAACGACGTGCTGGCCTTCGAGGACGGGGTCGACTACGAGATCGGCACGATCGGGAGCGTCGGCGGTGCGTCCGCGGCCGGCCTCACGAACGTCTTCCTCTCGGGGCCGGGGATGGTCGCGATCACGACCCACGGCGACCCGCTCGTCCTCGAACCGCCGGTCCGGACCGATCCCGACGCCACCGTGGCGTGGTCCAGCGATCTGTCGCCGAGCATCGAGACGGACCGGAGCCTGGGCGACGCGATCGGGCAGTCCTCCGGCGAGACCTACCAGATGGCCTTCGACGGGACGAGCGGCTTCGTCGTCGTCCAGCCCTACGAGGAGACCGCCCAGCGCGCCTGAGCGGACTCTCGTCGGGATCTGACCGATCTCTGCCTAGCTCTCTTCCGGTCGCGACAGGCCGCCCGGCGGTCGCCCGAGCACGCCGGCGACACGGCGGAGCGTGACACCGACCAGCGACCCGACCACGGCGACCGGCACGCCGACCGCGAGGCCGACGAGCGCCGCGATGGTGACGGCCTCGGGCAGCGAGACGACATCGGTTCCCCAGTAGGCGGCGTCGGTGCCGTAGCGGGTGACCGTCGCGCCGACGACCGGGGCGCTGGACAGGACGACCGTCGGGAGCAGTCCGTCGTTCAGCGCCGCACACAGGGCGGCCAGCGCCAGCAGCGCGCCGACGGCGACGAAGACGAGCAGGGCCGGGTCCGTCCCGGTCCAGGTGCCCCGGACCCACTGTTCGAGCGTGTGGTAGCCGACGGTCGAGCCGACCCACCACGCGGTCGCGATCGCGACCACCGGGGCCAGCAGCACGACCACCGCCGACACGTCGAGCCGGCGGCCGAGCAGGCCCCGTCGGACGGGGCCGGTCAGCGCGTCGCGGACGGGGCCGCGGAGGAGCGCGTCGGTGCGCCGCGCGATCACCGCGCCGGCTGACGCGACGGCCGTCCAACTGCGGCGCGCGAGCGAGAACAGGAGTTCGAGTCCCGTTCGGGCGGCTTCGACGGCGATCCAACACAGGCCCGCGAGGAGCGTCGCGGCAGTCGAGACTGCCGAGCGGAGGGAGGAGGGGGCGGTCGGGGACATCACGTGGCGTTTCAGCCGGCCGTCTCAATACTCTTTCGACACGTCGGCTGCCCGTCGGCACCCGCTCCCGAGTCCCGAAGGCACTTATTCGGGCCGCGTGACGGTCCGGCCGATGCCCTCCACACGCAGACGGTTCCTCGGAGCGGCCGCAGGGGCGCTGGCGGCGACACTCGCGGGCTGTGAGTCCCTCTCCGGTGGCGGCGGTCGGTCGACGCCCGCCCCGGGGACCGGCGAGGCGGTGACTGACTACGAGACGGCCAGTCACGTCGTCGACGGCGAGCAATCGCTGTTCCGCTGGACCGGGGAGGCGGCAAAGTCCGACAACCACCTGCTCGTGACGACGGGCGACGAGCGGTCGAAGCTGTCGTTCGAGACGGACGGCGAGAGCCCCGTCGCGGCCTTCGTGAACGAGACGGACTTCGAGGGGGCCGTCGTCGCGCTGTTCCAGCGTCGACACGACGCCTGCCGGCGGCTCGGGACCTTCGGCCTCACCAGACGGCCCGACGCCCTCCGGGTCCACATCTGCCGGGAGCCCCGGCCCGCGGACGTGGCCTGCAGCACCGACGAGCGGCGCTCGACCGCGCTGGCGATCAGGGTGCCCGTCGCCGGTGACCCGCCGGCCGAGCTGTCGGTCGTGAAGAGCTCCCGGTGTGAGTCGCGGTACGGGCCACGCCGGAGCGGGGGCGAGGGATGACGGCCGATCCCTCGCGCCGGCGGGTCCTGACGGGAGCGGTCGGCGGCCTCGCGGCGCTGGCCGGCTGCTCGTTCTCGGTCGGCGACACCGGGAGCGACCGCGGCGGCGACCTCCGCCGGCTCGCCGACGTCGAACGCGTCGAGCGGCCCTATCCGCACCCGCTCGCGGTCCCGGACGGGATGATCGCGGCCCACTACGAACGAGCCCGGACGCTGCTGGAGAGCGTCCCCGAATCGCCCGACGTCGAGAACGAACTGATCGCCGACCGGCTCGCGGACGAGCGCGAACGCCTGGCGGAGCTGCTCGCGCCGCACACGGAACCGGCGGGCACCGCGACCGAGTCGGCGGAGGCGACGGCGGCGGAGCCGCCCGACCGGCGGCTCGTCCACGCTCGGCAACACCGGCAGGAGGCGGCGACGCTGTGGGGTCGCTACCGGGCGGCGACGGGCGACGTCTCCGAGCGCGGCGTCGCGGACCGGCGCGACGAGCAGCGCGACCGCCTCGCCGCGTTCCGCGCCGACTGGAGCTACCGAGCGAGCGGACCCGTCCGGGCGACGCTCGTCCACGACCACTTCGAGGGCCTCGTCGACGGGATCGAGCACGCGCTCGCGCCGTGGCCCCAGTTCCCCGACGACCCCGCCGCCGGGACCGAGGAAGTCGGGTACCTCGTCGGGAAGGTCGAGGAGGCCGCCGCGACGCTCGACGACCTCGAACGGTACCGCCGACAGGTCGTCGGCGAGGACACCGACGGGTACCGGCCGGCGCTGATGGCGGCGGCGATGTGGCTCGACCGACGGGCGAGACGGCGGGCCTACGCCAACGAGCGACCGCTGGAGGACGGGCGGGCCGCGTTCGACCGCGACCTCGGCGAGTCGGTCGCCCGGTACCGGTTCGACCTGGCGCGCGAGACGGTCCGGGAGTACGACAACGGCCGGCTCCAGGAGCTGATCCGGCCCGAGCAGTACGCGAGCGGGGTCCTGTTCGCGACGACCCGGCGGGCGGCGGTCGAGGCGTTCGCCGGGGCCGTCGAGGCCGTCACGTCCGGACCGGAAGACGTCGACCTCTCGCCGAGGGGCATCGAGGAGATGCAGCGTCGCGCTCGCGAGTCGGTCGGGTCGGCGCTCGACCGCGGGCCGACGGGGGTGATGGCGTCGGCGCTGTCCCCCTCGTTCACGGCGCTGCGCGAGGCCCGCGACGAACTGGAGCGCGGCGAGAGCGGGACGCCCGCTCGGGCCTACGCCGCGTACCTGTACGCGGAGCGCTTCGCGGCCGCCGCCGTCGACGCGGTCGACGAGGTCGTGTTCCTCCTGCGCGAGGCGGCCGACTGAGGCGACCGTCCGTCGTCAGTCCCGGTCCAGCACGACCGGCACCCGCCTGCTCGCCACGTCGGCGGCGAACGCCTCGTCGTCGGCCTCCAGCGCGGCGAACGTGTTGTAGTGGATGGGCAACACGAGGTCGGGGTCCATCCGCTCCGCCAGGTCGGCCGCGCTGTGGCGGTCCATCGTGAAGCTTTGGGAGATCGAGGGGACGAACAGCGAGACGTCCAGCTCGGCGTGGCCGTCGAGCGCGTCTGAGTCGCCGGGCCAGAACACCCGCGTCCCGTCCACCGAGAGGAGGAACCCACAGCCGATCCCCTCCGGGTGGTACGGCTGGCCGTTCGCGTCGGTGTTCGGACCGTCGGGGTCGTTGTACGCCGGCGTCGTCCAGACGGGCACGTCGTCGACGAGGAGGTCGGCCTCCATCGACACCTCGCGGACCTCGTAGTCGAGGTCGGCCAGGCGGTCGAGGTCGCGGTCCGTCCGGTGGACGTCGATCCCCTCGAACGCGACGACCGTCGCGTCCGGCTTTGCGACCCGGCGGATGCCGTCCGGGTCGTAGTGGTGGACGTGGGTGACACAGACGACGTCGCCGTCCTGGGGGGCGTAGTCGCGCGCTTCGGGGTGGCCGACGCCCGGCGTGTCGGGCTCCCACTCCCCGGTCAGGACGCCGTACCGGCCGGGGTCAAGGTAGACGACGGTGTCCTCGCCTTCGAGTCGGAGCGTCGCGTAGCCGAGCCACTCGGCGGTGATGCCGTCGTGCCTGACAGTCATACGCCGGGGTAGCGCCACCGGCGGCTTACGACTGTCGGTCGCTCGGAGCACGGCACTGGGGCGGTCGACGGCGGGCCAGTGGCGACACCGGCGATCCACCGAGGCGCGAGCCCTCAGCCACGCACGATCAACGCGACGCCCGCGACAAGCACGGTCACTCCCAGGGCCAGACGGAGGGTCACCCGCTCCCGCCGCCGGGCGAACAGCGCCGAACCGACCACGACGAGCAGCGGGCTCGTGCCGAGGATCGGGGCGACGAGGGACACCGGGGCTCGGGCGAGGGCCGCCAGGTACAGTCCGAGGTACCCGGTGTTCGCGAGGCCCGTGACGACGGTCCACCGGGAGGGACGCGACAGCGCGACGGCGTCGTCCCGAAGCCACCGCCAGCAGAGGAACAGGCCGAACCCGACGGCCGCGGCGACGACCCGGACCGTCACGCCGACGAGTGCCGGCGTCCCCTCCCCGAGTCCCACCTTCGTGAACACCGGATCGACGCCGAGCAGCAGCGCTCCGGCGAGTGGAAACGAGAGGTCCACCAGGAGCCGCCGCCCCGAGCCGGTCACTCGGCTGGTCCTCGCGTCCAGCGAGACGGCCACCGCACCGCCGACCAGCAGGACCACGCCCACCACCAGCGGCGGCGTGAGCGGTTCGTCGAGCACGAGGACCGCCGAGACGACGGCGACCAGCGGGAACGTCGACTTCAGCGGTTCGGCGCGGCTCGCCCCCAGCCGACTGATACCGACGAACAGCGCGGCCCGCGCCAGCAGCGAGCCGAGGAGTCCGCCCGCGGCGAACGCCAGGACCGCGCGGCCGGTCAGGCCGTGGTCGGGGAAGTGCCGGACCAGGGTGACCGGGACGAGCAGCGCGACGTTGACGACGAAGACGGTCGCCGTCAGGCTCCAGACCGACTGCCGCTCGGTGCTGAACCGGACCGCGAGGCTCTGGACGGCGAGGGCGAGCGCCGCGAGCGTCGCGAGTCCGATCCCCAGCGCGAGTCCCGGCATCGGGTTCGTCCCGTGTCGAGCCACGGGGCAGCGACTCTTGAAACCCCCTCTGGGAGAGGGTGGGCCGGTCGGTCAATCACCGCGCGTCCGCGAGCCGCTCGACCCGCGCCAGCGAGTCGGCGTCGGCGGGCGAGACGTCGTCCCGGACCGCGACGAACCGCGGGAACCGGAGCGCGTAGCCCGACCCGTACGTCGTCGACGTCTGGATCTCCTCGTAGCCGACCTCGAAGACGACGGCGGGATCGAGGGTCACGTCCCGGCCGTCCGTGTCGACGACGTGGGGTTCGAGCCGAGCTGTCAGCTCCTCGAGCTCCGCGTCGGTGATGCCGGTGGCGACGTTGCCGACGGTCGCGTAGCCGTCGTCGGTCCGGACCGACAGCTCGAAGCTCCCGAGGAGGGTCGCCCGGCGGCCCTCGCCCCACTCCGCACCGGTGACCACGCAGTCGAGCGTCTCCACGTCGGGCTTGCGCTTGCGCCAGTGCTTGCCGCGCTTCCCCGGGGAGTACGCCGAGTCCGGGTCCTTGAGCATAATCCCCTCGTGGCCGGCGTCGAGTGCGCGTCGCTCGACGTCGCCCACCTCGTCGGGGTCCGTCGTGAACCGACACTCCGACACCAGGTCGTCGGGCGCGAGCGCGTCGAGCCGGTCGCGGCGTTCGGTCAGCGGCGCGTCCAGCAGGTCGTCGCCGTCGGCGTGCAGGCAGTCGAAGGCGCGGGCGCGGACCGTCACGTCCTCGCGGGCGGCGGCCACGTCGTGCTTGCGCCGGAACCGCCGGAGCACCTCCTGGAAGGGGAGCGGGTCCCCGTCGTCGTCGATCGCGACCACCTCGCCGTCGAGGATGGCGGGCGCGTCGAGGGCCGACTCCACCGTCTCGACGACCTCCGGGAGCGGGTCGGTCACGTCCTCCATGTTCCGGGAGAACAGTCGCGCCGACTCCCCGTCGAAGTGGATCTGGACGCGCGCGCCGTCGTACTTCCACTCGACGGCGGCCGCCTCCCAGTCGTCGAGCGCCTCGCTCACCGTCCCCGCCTGCGCTAGCATCGCCTGCACTGGGCGACCGACGGCGAGATCGATGGCCGCGAGCCCGGACTCGCCGTCGGCTCGGGCGACCTCGGCGACGCGGCCGTAGTCGTTCGACACCTGGACCGCTCGCTCGACGGCGTCGACGGGGACGTCGAAGGCGTCGGCGACGGCGTCCCGGACGGTCCCGTCCCCCACGCCGATGCGCATCTCCGAGAGGACGAGCCGGGCGAGGTACCTCGCCTCCGTCGGCTCACAGCGGTTGAACAGCCCAAAGAGCAGGTCGACCTTCGTCTCCTGACTCCCGTCGCCGCTGGCGGCCGCGAGGGTCGCGAGGTCGTCGGCCACCGCCGCGACCGTCAGGCCGTCGGCCCCGCCGCCGTTCCCGAACGCGCCCAGTCCCCGCTGGCCGCCGAACTCGTAGCTGGCCGCCACCTCGCCGACGTCGCCGGTCTCGGCCAGCCGCGCCTCCACGTCGTCGGCGTCGACGTTCCGCCCGGCCGCCCGCGCGATGGCCTCGTAGCAGAGCCGCGGGCCGACGTCCAGCGTCCGGGACTCGTGGGCGGGGAACACCCGGCCCTGGACGAAGCGAGCGAGCGTCGCCAGGTCGTCGTCCGCGTCGGCGAGCAGCGCGCTCACCGACTCGGTGATCGCGGTGTCGGCGCTCTCTGCCTCGATGGCCGCGGCGCGGTCGGCGAAGGCGGCGAACTCCATCGCTCTCGGTTCACGCGCCGGCGACCGTAAGGGCTGTCATCCGGAGCAGCTCACTCCAGTTCGACTTCGACGAGCGTCGCGTCCCGCTGGCCGGACGCGGCGTAGGGCTGGTCGACCGCCCCGCCCGTCTCGAAGTAGTCCAGGCGCTCGTCGCCGTCGGTGTCCCGGTGGGCGACGACCACGACGGTCGCCCCCTCCGGCGGGGGGTTGTCGACCTGGATCGTGACGCCGTCGTGCGTGCCGGGTTCGAGGTACGCCGAGGTCCCGATGACCTCGCCGCCCGGCTCGTAGGCGTGGACGACGAGGAACCCGCCGCTCGACAGCGACGCCGAGTCGACGGTCAGTTCGCCCCCGTCGACGGAGGCGTCGGTGACCGTCATCGACGCCACCGGGGCCGACAGCAACACCAGCGCGACGTAGGCGATGGTCAGCAGGACCGCGGCGTGTTTGGCCCCGTCTTTCAGCGTTCCCTCCCCGAGCTGGCCGCCGATGAACCCGGTGAGGACGGCCTGGACCAGGGCGGTGTGGAAGAACACGAGCGTGTAGGCCGCCTTGTCCACCTGGCCGAGGCGGGCGAACTGGCTGACCCCGACGCCGAGGCGGTTCGAGGACTCCGGCGTCGGGACCGAGGACGGGAGCGCGGGCACCAGCACCGCCTGGACCGCGACGATGATGACCAGGAACACGAAGAAGGAGACGTAGATGACCACGAGGTAGGTGAGCATCTGTTGGCGGCGACGCCGGCGGAGGCGGCGATCGGCCCGGGCCTGCGTCGCGGCGATGCGGAGCACGGGACCGAGCTGTCCCGACGCCCGCATCGCCTTCGTGAGGAGGGTCACGACCCGCGTGATCGAGACGGTCCGGATGCGGCGGCCGAACCTGACGAGCGCGTCGTCGACGTTCGCCCCCATCCTGATGTCGCTCCAGATGCGGTCGAGCTCCGTCGACAGCACCCCGACGTCGCTCCCGCGGACGCGACGCAGGCTCTCGACCAGCGTCATCCCCGCCTCGTTGAGGCTCGCGAGCCGCTCCAGCAGTTCCGGCGTGGCGGCTTCGATCCGCTGGATTCGGCGGCTGTAGACGGTCCGGACGACTGCGAAGGAGCCGAGGACGAGCAGCAGCGACTGGACCACGTAGTCGTCGAGCAAGCGGACGTTCACCGTCTGCGTCTGGAACGCCGCCGGGGCCCGGACGGCGAACAGCACGAGCGCGACGGGGACGGCGACGTACAGCACCGACGGCGGGTTCCAGAGGACCGACTCGACCGGCGACGACAGCAGCCGACGGACTCGCTTCGCGCGGTCGAAGAAGCGGAGGCGCACCCGATTGTCGTCCTCGCCCGCGACGACGCCGCCGTCGGTCACGCCCGTCGCGGTCCGCTCGGGTGCGGGTTTACCGAGCGTGGCCGTCTCGATACGTTCCAGCACGGCCGTCGTTCCGATGTCGCCGATCCCGAGCTGATCGAGCTTCTGCCCCAGGTAGAGCATGAAGCCGGCGTTCGCGAGCGGGATGCCGAGGTACGCGAGCATCTGCAGGAAGGCGAGCGTGTCCGTCGTCGTCAGGCCGAACACGAGCAGGATGGTGATGAGGAAGAGCACCCCGGCGACGAAGATGGTGACGTACGCCTCCGCGATGGTCGCGAGCGACTCCAGCAGGTCCTCCTGGCGCTCCTCGGCCTCCTCCTGGTGGCGCTCGTACTGGTCGTGGAGGAACGACGACAGCGACTGACCGCTCTGGAGGACGCTGGAGAGGTTCTCCGAGAAGGTCTTGAACTCCTCGCTCGGCGTGCGTCTGGTCATCCGTCCGATGGCCGAGATCACGTCCCGGCCGAACAGGTCCATCTCGCGGACGGTGACGCCGAACTCCCGGGCCACGTCGCCGTAGATCTCGTCGTTCGCGGCGAGGGTCCGCATCGTGTCGGGGAACGACGTGCCGCCCCGGGAGAGCGCGTACATAAACGCGATGGCCCGTGGCATCCCCTCGTCGATGTTGCGGCGGCGGACCTCCGCCGTGTTCTGTGGGAGCTCCCACCGCAGCGTGTAGGTGAGGCCCGCGACGGCGAGTCCGAAGCCGACGCCGCTCCCGACGAGTATCCACAGCGTCTGCCGTGGCGTCAGGACGAGCTCGAACCCGCGGAGCCCGAGTGCGGCCGTCATCGTCCGCGGGAGGCCCATCGACAGCTCGACCAGCGTCGGCACGGCGAGGAGGAAGCCGCCGGTGAGGTACTGCCCCAGGATCGCGCCGGCGACCGCCGCCGCCCCCGTGAACAGGTAGGTCCGTGCGGCGTACCCGCGGTAGGTCTGAGTGATGTAGGCCGCCTCGAGCTGGCGTTCGCGCTCGGGCGAGGGCTTGACGTAGCGCCCGAACAGCCGCCGCGAGACCCGCGTCAGTCGCCGGTCGAACCCCTCGTGGACCGCGCTGGCGGCGACGACGGCACCGACGACGAGGACGACGGCGAGCGGGGCCAGACCGAGCGGGTTCAGCGCCATCTCAGACGGTCACGTCGGACCCGATGCGGGCCATCACGGCGTCCTTGTCGGCGTAGTACTTGTTGACCATCGAGGTGAACCGCCGGTAGTCCCCGACCCCCTCCTCGTGGAGGTACCGGAGGAACCGCTGGCGATCCTTGAGTTCGCGGAGCAGTTCCGACTGGCTCCACCCACGTTCCTCTCGGATCTCGTCCATCAGTTCGCTGTTGCTCTCGGTGAACTCGTCGGCGGTCGCCTGCCAGGAGTAGCTCGTCGAGTAGTCGAGTTCGCCGGTCCGCTGGTCGATCCCCTCGATCTCCGCCAGCGTCTTCGCGCGGCGGACCCGCTCGTCGCCCGAGCGAGTCAGCACCTGCACACAGAGGATGTCGAGGCTCTGGACCATCGGCCGCGGGACGTTGATGGGCTCGTTCTCCAGGCGGTTGATGACCGTCTGGACGGAGTCGGCGTGCATCGTCGAGAACGTGGTGTGGCCGGTGTTCATCGCCTGGAACAGCGTGATCGCCTCCTCGCCGCGGACCTCGCCGACGACGATGTACTCGGGGCGGTGGCGCAGCGCCGACCGCAGCAGGTCGTACATCGTGATGTCCGAGTCGTCCAGCCGCTCCCGCGTCACGGCGGAGAGCCAGTTGTCGTGGTACAGCGACAGCTCGCGGGTGTCCTCGATCGTGAGTACCTTCGAGCGGGGCGGGATGAACATCGCCAGCGCGTTCATCGAGGTGGTCTTGCCGGCCGCCGTCCCACCGGCGAAGATGAGCGACTTGTTGGACTCGATGGCGAGCCAGAGGTACGCCAGCATCTCCAGCGAGAAGGTGCCGTACTCAAGCAGGTCGATCGGCGTGAACGGCTCCTCGGCGTACTTCCGGATGGTGAAGGCCGAGCCGCGCGGGGTGACCTCCTCGCCGAGCGCGAGTTCGATGCGGGAGCCGTCCGGCAGCGTCGTCGAGACGACGGGGTCCGAGACTGAGATGTGTCGCCCCGACCGCTGTGCCAGCTGGATGACGAAGCTGTCGAGTTCCTCGTCGCCCAGCACGACGTTGGTCTCGATGTCCGTGTAGTCGTCGTGGTAGACGAAGATGGGGAGGTTCGAGCCGTCACAGGAGATGTCCTCGATGTCGGGATCGTGCATCAGCGGGTCGATGTGGCCGTACCCCTGGAACGAGCGGTAGAGGTAGTAGTAGAGCCGGTAGAACGTCTCGGCCTCGACGACGACGCCGTACTCCTCCAGCCGGCGGCGAAGCTCCTCGGCCAGTGCCGTCTCGGGGTCGGTGTCCACGTCGTCCCGGTAGATGAGCGGGCCGCGGATGTCGTCGAACAGGCGGTCGAGGAGCTCCGTCTCGATGTCGCTCAGCGACGGCTCGACGATGTGATAGAGGAACTCGTCGTTCTCCGGATCGCGGTTGATGGAGACGAAGGCGAAGGGCGCGTTGAGCCAGTAGCGCTCGACCTCCTCGTAGCCCGCCAGCCCGTCGAACTCGACGAGCCGACCGTGTCTGCTGGGGTCGTAGTTCGACGCCGGGGCCGCCGAGCCCGAGAGGACCGTCGCCGTCCGAGAGAGCCACGAGCGGATGTGTTCCAGCGGGTCGCGGACGACGTCGCCGGCGTCGGGTGTTTCGGGGTCGGACATCGATAGAGAGAGCGGGGCGCAGACGCGCCCGGTTTGTCACCCCTTACTCGGCCACCTACTTAAATTCGCTCTCCGGATCGGCGCTCGTCACGGTCAGGCCCGATCGACACGCAGCAGGACCGCTGCGAGGACGGCCGCGACGGCCGCACCCACGGGGAGGGTCACGCCGGGGAAGTACAGGACGAACAGCGCCGTCGCCGCGAGGGTGAGCAGTGCCACCGCCCCCAGCAGGCCGCCGGACAGGCGCACCGGGTCGACGGGGGACCGCGCCTCGAGGCGTTCCTCCTCGACGTAGTAGAACAGGCTCAGCGCGAACGCGACGGCGTAGACGCCGAAGGCGACGGCACCGAGGGTCGCGCCGAGCGTGAGCTCGCCGGAGGCGACGAAACCGGGCACCTCCCACGTCCAGAGGAACGGCCGCTCGCCGGTGAACTGCGCGCCGAAGATGAACTGGAACCGGAAGGGGAGAAAGCGCAGCGCGGCGACGGAGAAGCCGCGCTGGCTGAACACCGAGACGGACCACGGGGCGAGCCCGACCAGCCACGTCGAGAGCACCGCGAGTTCGCCGGCGTACTCGGACTTGACCCAGGCCATCCTGTGTGTAGGCCCCGCGCCGGGGGAGTAAAAGCTCCCGGAAGGCGACGGGCAGGAGGGGCGGTCGTGCCGTCGCCGTTACGTTCATTGTGACGGACACCCAAGCAGTGGGTAGCCGAATGAGGCGCGACTACTTCACCATCGACGTGCAGCACGACCCCGACGACGAGGGCACCCCGACCGTCAGTATCGACTACGACGGGCCGGACAGTGCGTTGCGAGAGCGCCTCACCACAGCGACCGGCGGCACCCTCGACGCCAGCGAGGTCGACGTGGCGTTCCGCCGGCAGGCCGACTCCGACGCCGGCGTCCTCTCGCTGACGAACCGGCTGACCGGCGAGTTCGTCCTCGAAGTCGAGGCCGCGACCGACGACCTCGCGGCGCTGGTCGACGCCGCCGAGCGCCGCGAGGGGGACGGCTCCTACGAGGTGCGACTGACCGACGGCGACGGCAAGTCGCTGGTCTACGAGAAGTCGACGCTGCTGGTCTACGACCACGACGGCGACCTGCTGCGCCAGCGCAGCCTCATCCCCGGCGGCGTCGAACTGTAGGGCCGTCTTCGGGGACGGCCGTGGACGCGTCGCCACCCCGTCGGGCCGCTTCCCGGCCCGCTCGACGCGTTGTCACCCTCACTGGGAGCCGTCGACGAACTCGACGCCGCTGATCTCGAACCGCGCCCCGCCGGCCGCCGACTCCGTGACGTCGATGTGCCAGTCGTGGGCGGAGACGATGTCTTCGACGATGTTCAGTCCGAATCCGGTCCCGTCGTTCTGGGTCGTGTAGCCCGGTTCGAAGACCTGCTCTCGCTCTCCCGTCGGGATGCCGACGCCGTCGTCGGCCACGTAGAAGCCGGGCTCGTCGTCGAGGACGCCAACCTCGACCTCCGCCACGGTCTCGCCGTGTTCGGACGCGTTCCGAAAGAGGTTCTCGAACACCTGTTGCAGACGCTCCGCGTCGGCGAGAACGGCGGTCCCCTCGGCCGTGACCGTGAACTCGACACCGTCGGTTTCGACGACAGTCCACGACGTCCGTGCGGTTCGGGCCAACCGGACCGCCGACGTCTCCTTGACCTTCTGCCCGTCGCGGGCCAGCGTGAGCAGGTCGTCGATGAGCTGTTCCATCTTGTCGAGCGAGCGCTCGATCGGGGGCAGGTGTTCGCTGTCCGTGTCCTCTCGCAGCAACTCGACGCGACCGGTGGCCGTGTTCAACGGGTTCCGGAGGTCGTGCGAGACCACCTGTGCGAAGTCGTCGAGCCGGTCCCGCTCCCGCTTGAGCTGCTCCGCCGCCTGGTTCCGTTCGAGTTCGTAGCCGAGCCAGCGCGTCAGCAGTTCCACGAAGGTCCGCTGCGTGTCGGTGAACCCGTCCCGCTGTGGACTCGTGTCCGCGAAACAGAGCGTGCCGTAGAACTCACCGTCGACCGACAATCGCCCGCCGATGTAGGTCTCGAACTCGAAGCGGTCGTACGCCGGGTCGTCGCGCCAGCCCTCGTCCGAGGCGTTGACGACGGTCATCAGCTCGTCGAGTTCGATCGTGCGCTTGCAGTAGGCCTCCGAGAGCGGGCAGGAACTCCCCTCCTGGACTTCCGGGTGTGTCGCGGCCGAGTGGACGACGTACTGTTCGCCCTGTTCGATCCTCGTCATAAACCCGTTCCGGAGGTCGAGGTACTCACAGCCCAGGGCGAGCAGTTCGTTCGCCTTGGTGGCCAGGTCCTTCGACCCGTCCGACGAGATCGAGTAGAGCTGCTGGAGCGCGTAGAGGCTGTCCTGTCGCTCCTGCGCGAGCTCCTTGTAGTCCGAGATGTCGCGGAAGTAAACGGAGAGCCCGGACTCGGACGGGAAGGCTCGGACCTCGAACCACGCGTCGACGAGCCGGTAGTGGGTCTCGAACGCGACCGGCTCCTGTGCCGCCATCGCCTCTGTGAACTTCTCGAAGAAGATCGTGTCCCGCGACTCCGGGATCGAGTCCCAGAGGTTCCGTCCCTCGATGTCGTCGATAGTATCGGACGTACTCGCTCGGAGAATCTCCTGTCCCTCGGCGTTCGCATAGGTGATACGCCAAGAGCCGTCTAACGCCAGAAAGCCGTCCCCCATCCGACCGAGGATCGTCTGCGGGTCGGCGTGCTCCGTCTGAACTGGAGCCTCGTCAGTCATAGTACGTAAGATCGGCCACGACGGATAGGAATGGCGATATGTATGCGGCGCTGAGAGCGTCTGCGTCCACGTTTCGGTATCCGACCGGGGCCGACCCGACTCGGGAGTCGGGCGGCTAGGGCGTCGAGGACCGCACCCGGTCGGCGACGGCCGGGAGCACCTCGGTCACGTCCGCCCGGAGCACGTGCTCCGCGTCCCCGTCCCGGGGCGTCTGCTCGAAGTTGACGACCACCAGCGTCGCGCCCGACTCGGCGGCGATCCGGGGGAGGAGCGAGGCCGGGCGCACCGACAGCGACGACCCGACGGCGAGGAAGACGTCGCTCTCGCGGGCCAGTCGCTGGGCCTCGCTCATCGCGGCGTCCGGCAGCGACTCCCCGAACAGCACCACGTCGGGCCGGTAGACGCCGCCACAGTCACAGCGGGGCGGCAGGTCGCCGCTCGCGGCCCGATCGAACACCTCCCCGGCCGGCCGCCGCTCCGCGCAGTCGTCGCACCGGATCCGGCGGTTCGTGCCGTGGAGTTCGACGACCCGGTCGCTGCCGGCGTCGCCGTGGAGGCCGTCGACGTTCTGGGTGACGACGGCGTCGAGGTGGCCGGCGGCCTCCATCGCCGCCAGCGCCTCGTGGGCGGCGTTGGGTTCGGGATCGACGCCGGCGAAGTGCTCCTCGCGCAGTTCCAGGCGGTCGCGCCAGAACCCCTCGGGGTCGGCGTCGAGCCGCCGCCGGTGGAAGTCCGTCGGGTCGCGCTCGTTCCAGAGACCGTCCTCGCCGCGGAACGAGGGGATGCCGGAGGCCGTCGAGACCCCCGCACCGGTGAGCGCGACCGTCGACTCGGCCGCCCGCACGGCGTCGGCCACCGACCCGATCGCGCGGTCGTGCTCCGCTGTCGAGTCGTCCATACGAGTCCGTCGGCGCGGGGCGGCCGTGGCTCTGTCGGTTCGGTCAGACGCCGGCGTCCCGTTCCGGTGGCCGACCGATTTATACTCGGAGCGTCCCGAGGGGTCGCTATGTGCTACGACCGCCTCGTGAACGGCGACGTGACCGAGCAGCGCGTCCCGTCGCTGTTGCGCGCCGAGCTGTTCTGCGCCGTGCGCAACGGGGCACTGGCGGGGGTGATCGTCCTCGTCGTACTGCTCGTCCGGGGCGTGCCGGCGTGGCTCGTGGCCGGGAGCGTCCTCGGTGCCGTCGCTCTCGGCACCGTCCTGCACCAGACCGTCCTGCTGACTGGGACGGCGGTCCTCCGCCTCCGGGACCGGGTCGGCCCCGCGGCGGCGACGGACACCTGATCGGCCGGCACCGCCGAACGCCGGTCGAGCG